>NZ_JBHINJ010000001.1:0-329801 GCF_042194855.1 Bartonella sp. CL70QHWL
AAATTATCCGATCAGCACCGCTTTCATTTGCAATATTGATTTCTGCGCCACCTACTTTTGCACCAATAGTGAGACGATGCGTTGTTTTGTCTTGCTGAACAAAGCTCTCACTTTCTACTTTGGTAATCACATCGTTAACCTGTTCAGTCAATTTATTCTGAACATTCGTGATAGAACTTCCAACACCTGCAAGTGCATCCGCTACATTCGTATAGTTCTTGTCAAAAGAAGTACCATCCTCACCAAACTGCTTGATCTTGAAATCCGGTGCTTTCCATTTGCCCTCTTCATCATAACCAGCACCACCACCAAAATAGGATGCAAGCATGTTACCCATTGAATAAAGTTGACCACCATTTACTGCATCTGTTGAGTTTTGGGTAATCTCACCACTTTCTAGAAACGTAATTCTACTGTTTTCTTGTGTTCTTACAGCCCTGCCTTTTTCTTCTTTTCTCTTTTCATGACGCGCTACAAAGGCATTGGCTTCATCATTCCATAACAAAGAATCCTGTGCTACTCCTTCAGAAACTTCTTTAATCCGTGCATTCACATTCTTGATATTTGTATCAAGACCAGTAAATGCACTACCAACATCTTTAAAAGAGCCCTCTGTTATATTACCCTTTGTATCAATCTTGGATAAGTCATAAGTTGGTCCCGTCATGTCAGAACCAGCAACTCCTGCACCTCCACCAAAATATTTTGATGTATTCGCCATAGCCGTTTCCAGATTTCTCGCTGTGGACGAAAGACTCTCATTGGTTTTGCTTAACTGTGAAAAATTAACTGCATCGTTCGCTCCAGTGCCATCCGACACTCCTGTAATCTTTTTACCCCCAGCATCTATCCCAGAAATGATTATTTTCGGACCATCAGTAATTACTAAGCCCGTAGCATCTAAGGTATTTGTACCTGCCTTTACGCTCTCCAGTGCAATGTCTTGAGCCAGATCAAACTTTACTTTATTGTCATCTTCGCCCTTTGTAATATTTAGGTTGCTACTTCCAGCGGAAAAATCTACCGCGCTATCCATAAGAACAGTTGTAGCATTTTTATCTCCAACAGAGAATTTCCAACCGTTTTGTCTTACAACTTGTTCTAAGTCCTGCAACTGTTTAAGGTTCACTGCATCGGTAATATTAGAACCAGCAGCTACGCCTGTAATTTGTCTGGTTATACCCTTACTATAATCACCAACACTAACTGAGCCCCGCGTACTTTTCCATTGCGCCTCAACGTTTGTTGCAGACCCCTGCAACAAAGAAGTGTAGCCAAGCTCACCAGCAGCCCTATCAGCTACAGAATCGCTTCCTAGAGCAACACCTGCCGCAACCGTCACATTAGAGCTAGCGCCTATAGCAATTCCCTGCAGCGCCTGCTCCTGTGCATATGCATTGTACCCCATAGCAATCGCTTCATTTGCATAACTATGTGCTTTACTACCGAAGGCTATTGAAAAATCACCGAATGAAACTGTTCTCTGTTTTTCATCATAACTATCGGTTAGAGAAGAACCGATTGCAATGCTATTTTTAGTATCTCTACTCCTACCGGCTAAAGCAGTTAAGCCGATTGCAATCCCTTGGTCAGCCTTCGTCTGCGCTACCTGCCCGTAAACAATAGCATCATGAGCTTCTCCCTGAGCTCGTTCACCATGGACAAGAGGATTACCCAAATTCCCATCCCTAGTCATTTGACCGCCCGTTACAACTCTTGGAGTTAAAGCTGCTCTTGTTATTTTTTTACTTCCAGCATTCATATCAATTGAACGTATTGAATCGCTGGCTTCTGCCAAAACATTCACTATAGGACTATAATCGCTCACACCAGTAAGAGTTTTGGTTAAAAAATTTGCATAGTCATCAGCAGCACTTACCTTGGATGTCAAAGAAACATTCAGCGCTGTTAAATAATTTTCCTGTGATGCACTAGAAGAATCCAAATCACTGTTATAGCTATCATAAACAGAGACAATACTTTGTGGATATATCTCAGCAGTGTTCCTTATGTTTGCAGAAATCTCTTCTCCTGAATCAAGATCATTCGAAAAAACAGGGGAAATACTGGCTAAAAGTGCAGCTATTGAAGTCAAGGATAGGACTTTAATAAAAGGAAAACGGGAAAATTTTAAATTGCTCCCTGCTAATTTTGTATATAATTTTTTCATAATGAACTCCCCAATGAAAGAAATAACTATAAACACAAAAAAGACACATTTAAACGCTATAAAGTTTCCTAAATTTGGTTTTTCTAAACGTATTCAAAAATTTAGTACCGGACTGCAAAGATAGAGAAGTTGTGTTTTTAGCTTTTATGGTTAATGTGTTTTGCTCTTTTACATTTCCTAAGAAAGTAAATTTCTTTGTGGTGATTAGTTTTTTTAACTTTTAAACTTATTGTTTGTTTTTTGCAAGGGGTAGAGTTGATTTAGTGGATTGTTTTATAACTTCTTCCAGTAAAGTTGAAATACATTTGAATGTGTACTTTTATCTTAGTAGAAAGCTTTTTAATAGATTTGTAGAGAGCAAAAGGTTTTTTTCTATCTGTAGAGTGCTACAGATTTTTCAGATTTAAAAAAATAATGAACTTATAATTTATGGAAAAACTTATTATCTTATTTTGAAATAAGAAGTTCATTTTGTTGAAAGTGTATAGGTTTTTTCTGTTTTTTAAACCTGTATTTGTCGTTATAGCGCTTATCAATTTATATATAATTTTTACATACGTAACAACAATTCACCCCTGCCTCATGAGACAGGGGTGAAAAGGAATTTTTATGTATTTTGTTTATTATCAGTTCAATGTCATATTGAATCCCGCACCTACACCCCAGTGACCTCCAGAAGTTGTTGCGGATATGTTAGAGCGGTATTTTCCATTTTCTGAGGTGTAACCTGCACCAAAGGCAAATGCAGATTGACTACGCCATAAACCAGTACCAAATCCAACGCTTAATTTTCCAGGTGTATCATTGTAGCGTAAGTTAGACACCGCAAGACCAATAGCCGCTGCTTGTCTTGCCTCTTTTTTCACACTCTCAATACTGTAGTTTAAAACGTTAAACTTCATATCTGTATATTGTTTAGACTGATCAACAGCATCATCAATCGCATCAATCACAATATTATTAACCCGTTGATCTGTGTAGTGCTTGGATTCATCAAGAATAATCTTCATCTGTTCTTTAGTATAGTCATGGAGTTGACCACCATTTACAGCTTCTTTTGATCCCTTCTCAATTTTACCATCAGCTACATTATCAATCAAAACAGGTTCACTGGCATCACCACCCGCTAATGTGATTTTATTGGTCTTTTTGCCGTTTGCATCTCTGTCATAACGAACAGCGTCCTCTTCAATACCGTCAACTCTATTATTGATGTTATCAACTTTGGTATCAATATTGAGAACTACATCACCAATATCAGCAATCGTATTTGAAATATTATCAACTCTGTTGGTAAGATGCTTCACATCTTTTTCAACACCAGTGACACGTTCATTAGTTTCCCAAAGTTGTCCACCATTGACCGCATCTTTCGAACCTTTTACAATTTTACCATCAGCTACATTGATAATTTTACTCGGCTTGCCATCACGATTAGCATCATAGGCTTTTTCTTTATCGTTCCACTTTAAAGCATCTGTATCGACCTTGTTGATGACATCATCAATACGGTTGTTAATATTTGACATCCCATTATTAATATCACCAAAAGCATCAGCGACATTATGGTGCTCTTTCTCAACAGTCGTACCATCAGCATTGACTTGAACAATCTTAAAAGTAGGATTTGTCCATTTGCCATTCTCATATTTAGCACCGCCACCGAAATAATTAGCAAGCTGGTTATTCATGGAATAAAGTTGGTTGCCCGTAATGGCATCTGTTGAACCTTGAGCAATCTCACCATCCAAAAGATACTTCAATTTGCTCTTTGTTTTCTGCCCATCTTTTTCATGACGTGCCACAAATGCTTCTTCATCATCATCCCACAGTAAAGCATCTTTAGAGAAATCTTCAATTTTCTGATTAAACTCATTGGATACATTCGTTAAGCGTTGATTCACATCTTGAACATTTTTATCAAGACCTGTTAAAGCATCACCAACATTGTAAAAATTAGCCTTCCCTACCTCACCACCTACAATAGCCGATAAAGTATATTTCAGCCCTTCAAAAGCACCGTTAATGAACTTTGCACCACCGCCAAAAAACTTTGCAATATCTGCTGATATTTTATTAATCTGACTACCATTGATTGCATCGTTGGAATTTTCAGAAATGCTACCATCTTTTACGTTATGAAGAGCAACTGGCCCATTACTCTTATTGCCGCCTAAAGTCACACTACCGTAATTAACACTATCATCGCCATTCTTATCGTAGAGAACCGCAGCTGCAGTTGCTGTCTCAATATCTTTCGTAATATCCTTTATGCTTTTATCAAGTTGGTCTTTGTTAACAGCTTCATCGCCATTTTCTGCCTCCCGCACGCCAGAAATTTTACGTCCTGAACCACCAACACCTGCAATATTGATCTCAGTACCAGCGGTATCCTTACCAATAGTAATAACACCTGATGCACCTCCATCTTGCTTAACAAGACTATTTTTTATCACATCAGAAATCTTATCATCAATTTTATGGATAGAAATATTTACACCCGTAAACGCATCTGTAACATTATCATATGCCGTTCCATCAATAAGGAAAGTTGGTTCTATACCGGAAAGTACATCTGTACTGCCACCAAAATATTTCGATGTATTTTCAGCAACCTTGAAGAGCTGTGAACCATTTACTGCTTCTTTTGATGCTTGAGAGATTTCTCCATCTTTTATACCGAAAAGTGTTCTCTCTTGATTATCTTTATTTGCAATACTTATTTTTGTACCACCGGTTTCTTTACCAACAGTAATAAGACCGTCTTCTCCCTCCTGCTTCACAAGGCTATTTTTTGTTATATCAGAGATTTGATTGTGAATATTTGTGAAAGTATTGTTCACACCTTCAAAAGCATCAGCAACGTTTTGATAAGGCTTCTTAGAGACGGCACCATTATCGCCGATATGATAAACTTGGAAAGTAGGAGCATGCCATTCTCCATTTTCATCATATCCAGCGCCACCACCAAAATATTTAGCAACATCATTAAACCCACTGATCAAATTTGCATTAACAATCCTGATATTTGTATCAAGCCCTGACAAAGCCGATCCAACATCATTATGTTCTTTCTGTTTTACTGTACCATCTGCTTCAATAGTAGTTAAATTATATCTCGGTTTAACAAAAGCACCGTTAATAAATTTTGCATTACCACCAAAATAATTTGCAATATCTCCAGCTATTGTATTAATCTGACTACCATTTACGGCTTCCATGGAGTCTTTGGAAATTTCACCATTTTTCACACCCGTAATGGTTCGACCTCCATCAGTACCTGTGATATTAATTCTCGTACCGCCTTTTTCTTTACCAATGGTAATAAGCTTTTCGCCCTCATCCCATTTAACAAGATTATTACTTGTTACATTGTTAATCTGACTATAAATATCTGTGATAGAGCTATCGATATCTTTAAAAGCATCAGTTACATTACTATGTTTTGTATTCTGAACCATAAAAGTTGGTTTTATACCATCAATCACATTTGTCTCACCACCAAAATATTCTGATATATTCGCAGCATAATTGAAAAGCTGATGGCCATTTATTGCTTCTGTTGAATCGGAACTGACCTTTCCAACTGCAACACCAGAAATAATTCGATCCTTGCCTTCAGAGTTCGCAACTTTGATTTCAATACCTTCTTTTTCGGCACCAATGGTAATTAAATTTTTACTTTTACTCCATTTAACAAGACTATTGTCTTCTATCTCAAACTTCATTTTATATAATTGTGAAAGATTAACAGCATCATGCTCATCGCTACCATCTGCGACTCCTTTAATTTGTGTCTTTGCAGCATTAATGCCACCCTTGGTCATGTTTGGACCATCCTTGATCATGAAACCGGCATTACTCATTCTGCTATCCCCTGTTTCTACACGACCAACTTTAATATATTCGCTTAAATCAAAGGATACTTGATTGTCTTCACTTTTGACAATTTTTATATTTGTGTTCTCACTCTCATTATTATCATCGTCTTTCTGCTTAACTGCAACAAAATTCACCGTACTACCAGCTTTAACATCTGTAGCATTGTTCCCATCAACAGAAAGTTTCCAGCCTGTTGCCATCCCTGCTGTAAAGTCTTTTAACTGCTTATAACTTACTGCATCGGTATCATCTTCCCCTGCCGCTACTCCTGTAATCTTTTTATCACCAGCATCAATACCATTCGTAGTTATGCTTGGTCCCCCATCAACAAACCCAAAGCCATTATCGCTCATAATGCTGTTGCCTGTCGTGACACTCGTCAACTTAAGAGTATCATTCAGAGAAAATGTAACTTGATTACTGTCTTTTGCAATTTTGATATTTTTGCTTCCGTCCTCACCCGCATCCGCAACAAAATCTACTGTACTCCCAGCTTTAACATCTGTAGCATTGTTCCCATCAACAGAAAGTTTCCAGCCTGCTTCAGCAAGTGTTCTTACCTCTGTCAACTGCTTATAATTTACAGCATCAGTATCTTCTTCCCCTGCCGCTACTCCTTTAATCTTTTTATTACCAGCATAAATACCTCCAGTAGCCATATGAGGACCACCAGTAATCATGAAACCATCATTATTCATAAAGCTGTTACCGGCAGCAACACTTGTCACTGTAATATCATCAGCTAAATCAAATGTGACATTACGGTTACCATCTCCTACAATCTTGATATTTTGACTATCTTCATTGCCAGCTGCCTCAAAATTTATCGTATCGTTTTGTCCAATAGACATAGGACTTTCACCGTTAACGGTAAGTTGCCAGTGCGTTTTAGAAGCTTCTTGCACAGCTTTCAGCTGTTTATAATTTACAGCATCGGTATCTTTAGTCCCTTCTGCTACTCCTATAATCTGTTTATTGCCAGCATCAATACCATTCTGAGACATGCTAGGGCCATTACCATCAATAAACTTAAAGCCATCACTATTCATAATGCTGTTGCCTGTCGTAACACTCGTGAGTTTAAGAGCATCATTCAAAGAAAATGTAACTTTATTATTATTATCTTTTTCAATTTTGATATTTTTGCTTCCGTCCCCACTCGCAGCCGCAACAAAATCTACTGTACTCCCAGCTTTAACATCTGTCGCATTGTTCCCCTCAACAGAAAGTTTCCAGCCGCCCTCTTTAATTCCTGCTGTAAATTCTTTCAGCTGTTTATAATTTACAGCATCATTATCTTCTTCTCCATCTGCTACATTTGTAATCTTTTCATTGCCAGCATCGATACCATCAATAGTCATCATTGGACCATTCTGAATAATAAAGCCATCATCACTCATAGAGCTTTGACCTGTAGTGACGCTTGTAAGTTTCAGAGTATCACTCAAAGTAAATTCAATTTTATGCTTATTCTCTGTAGTGTTTTTTGCAACCGTTAAATTGTCTTTTCCTTCATCGTTTTTACTTTTCACTGAAAAATCTACGGTATTGCCTGTATGCACATCTGTCGGATCTTTATCGTTAGCAGAAAGTTTCCAGCCTCCCCCCCCTGATATGACATCTCTCATAGCTCTCAGCTGCGCCACGTTTACCGCATCGGTATCTCTACTTCCAGCAGCTACCCCAGTAATTTGTCGTGTTAGGTTACCATTACCAGTACCATCAACTTCACCAACACTAAAAGCCCCTGTTGTACTTACCCATGCCATACCGGTTTCTGTCGTATCACCATTAAGGTAAGGGTCATACCCCTTAACACCTTTGTCTCTATCAGAGACAGAGCCACCACCGATAGCAACACCATCATTAACATGTACCTGTGCATTTGCTCCAATCGCAACGGAATCTTCTGTTTTAGCATATGTATGCGAACCTATAGCAATCGCATTTTCACCCTCCGCTGTTACTTTTCTGTTAGGATCATTTTCTTCAGTTCTGTCAGAGCGCCTGCCCCCTATTGCAATAGAACCTGAAGCTTTAGCTTCAGCATCTGTACCTATAGCAATCGCAAAATTCTTTTCTGCTCTTGCCTTCGTCCCCACAGCAATGCTATTTTCCCCTAATGCAGTTGCAAGCCCTCCAATAGCAACTGTAGATTCTCCCGAAGCCTCTGTTCCAACACCCATAGCAACAGCTGCTTTACCACTTGCAAGTGCAGAAACACCAAAGGCTTGCGCACCCCCTGCCTTTGCTGTCGCACCTGCACCAAAAACGGTTGAATAATTACCCGTTGCAGCAGAACCACAGCCAGTAGCAAAAGAATAAACACCATAAGCCTCAGGCATAGCATTTAGAGTCCCTCTAGAGCCGACTGGTCCCATATAAGTAGCATTGTTGGTCAGAGTCCCATCACCCTGCCAAATAACCTGTTGAGTGGTCGTACCATAAGCATTACGCCCGTTTGTCCCAGTGTAACCATTGATAAATCTGTTATATTGGACTTCTGCAGTTATTCGTTGATTATCAGCAATTCCCTGCTGTTGTTTGCCGCCACGCCCAATAACATTGTCTGCACCACAGAAATCATCATCACCAGCCAACACAACACTACCATGACTACCGTGTGGATATACAACACCACCACCACTTGTACTTAAATTAGCCCCTCCTGTGAATGCAAAGTTGGCAGCAAAAACAGGAGAAACACTCGATAAGAGTGTCGCCATTACCGTACTAAGAGAGACAACTTTAATTAAATTTGGTGTGGAATATTTTTTTTTCATAAGAACCTCCTCCAACAGAGTTCAACATCATTACAACGTGCGAAAACACACACGGCAAAACCCTTGTTTGCGCACTTCAAAAACCAATAAATCAAGACAAAACTCTCCCCCTACGATACCGCCATCTTTACGGCATCGCCCTAAATCTCTGCAACAACATCAAATCTAGAAAAGTCCCCAACCCTTTTAGCTAGAGGGATTCAAGCTAAAAAATCAATAAAAACACAAGACTTTGAAAATATACCGTAATCTCCATTTAAAAATACTGCGATTTATCTCTTAACAAAATAGTTTCACTAAAGAGCAATTCTACTTTTCAAATAAAGCGCATCAGCAAAATGGCAAGAGTGTAAAAAATAATTTTTTATAAATTTGTAAAAATACTTCTCAATAAAATAGCTGTTCTTATAAACACAAATTTATGATTTTTTTAACTTATAGCACAATGTAATAGATAACGATTATCATGATAATCTCACTCTTTGTTGCGAGATAATCTGTTTCAATATATAATGCATATCTTTGAAAGAAATCTTTCTTAATATAATGATGCACGCTCTGTAAAAAGTTCCAACGTGCTCATCTTGTCCTCTTCATAAAAAGACAAAAGTGCTATAAATGATCTTTCGTTCTTCTCGCGTATATGTCTGTTACCCTTCTATAGGAACAAAACATCGTCATTGTATTTTCACTGTTGTCAGTATCTTTTCCCTCAACCAACAAATATTTCAGGAATGACACTATATTAGCTTCTTTTTGAATCAATTTTGTTTGTATTGCTACCCGTCGTTCTTTTTATAAACTGCTTTATTTTTAATCAGAACAATATATTGATTTATAATGATAGCTTCTCGTTTTTCAGGTTGAATAAAAGACTCGAAGATCGTGAGATTTTCACATTCCAAACTTGGTTATACAGCAGAAAATCAAAAAAGTTTTATTTTTTTAAAAGGCTGTTCATTCGTATCTTATGAAATTTCTAGATATGCTTTTCAGTTTCGATTTTACGCTTTAAATGTAATTTTAAAAGTGGCAAAGTGGCTTCGACTTCTTCCATATCATTGAGGTTTTGAATAAGCTCTTGCAATCTTCCATAAAGCTCTGCTGCTAATTCCGCAACATCTTCAGGAGAAAGATCTATTTTTGCATCATGATAGGTCGTATAAACTAAATGTCCCAGCTTTTTCATCAGCCCAGCAGGTATCGCTTGCGGTTTAAAACCAGCTGCTTTTGCCTTTGCCATATCTGAAAACATCTCGCCATTGCCCGTCACAAGCCAATCTAAGGAAATACCACAAATTTCTTGATATTTGGAGAGCGCAGAGGCTGTAGGCTCACTTATACCAGTTTCATAAGTTCCTACAGAGCCAGCAGTGATACCAAGATGTGCAGCAAACTGCTTACGCTCTGTAAAACCAAGAGCGTGACGCACTTCACGAAAACGTTTTGCCAACTCAGTTTTAGGTTTTGCTTCCGGACGAGCCAAAAAACACTCCAAAATCAATATAATTGTTGACTAAATAATTATATTGATTTATATCTATTATTACTGCTCCTTAAAAAGAGCAGTTATCACATACATAACCCCACAAAAACAGATGTTGCAGCATCCGTTTAAGCAGGAGCGAAAATTATGACAATTACACAAAAAATGCAATCGCCGTGGTATTTTACTGAACTGCGCCCCTGTAATATAACCTTGGAAAAACTCAAGCCTATCCGAGGCTATTTTCCAGAGTCAAAAACATTTGGACACAGCCCAATGAAAAAGCTAAATGCGCCACTGCCAACTCTATCAGTTTGCATGCCAAGCCAATTCTTGCCAACTGCTTTCTCACAAGTCGCAGTCATATTCTTCCAAAAGCAAAAAGCCTAATACGATTCTCTTCATTCCATGCTGTGCAATATACCACTGAAATCTTATTACAAAAATATGCAAATTCATTTCCCATAGGTTTTTATAAGGTAAAAAGTTTATCAATGTCTAAAAATCAATATAAAATAGGCAAAATAATTGGTATTCTACAAAAAATGAGATTATCACTCGTTATTAAAAAGTTAGACGTTTACAAACCCTGTTTGCTTATTTTATATATTAATGACACTGAGTTAGCTGTAATTGGCAATAGAGATTTCAGGGTGTTTGGTTTATCGTCAGAATACTCTTCCTCTACGCACATTAAAAGCCT
Source organism: Bartonella sp. CL70QHWL (assembly GCF_042194855.1). Lineage (NCBI taxonomy): Bacteria > Pseudomonadati > Pseudomonadota > Alphaproteobacteria > Hyphomicrobiales > Bartonellaceae > Bartonella > Bartonella sp. CL70QHWL. The sequence goes on from NZ_JBHINJ010000001.1 coordinate 11,025, forward strand.
TTTGGCAGTGTATTTTAAATGCTATAAGTTCTATAGTAAACACATTGCCATCCATATTTACAATTGGGCGCTTCAAAAACTTGGAGTAATAAAATCTTTAATAGGCATTGATTTAAAAGCGCGTATTTTGCAGAAAATTGACAAAACCATGAGGTTCGTATACATGGCAATTTTAAGTGATGATAGTGGAGTGATACTTAAAAAAGCTGCATGGAAACCCGCAACGTTGAGGAATTAAGCATGACCTCTTTATGCGATAAAGAATTATCTGATACACTGGTTGGTCTTTATGACGACTATCAACGCGGTTTCGACATTGGAGAAGAGCTTAAATTGTGCGTGGATTTGGCGTTATCTCTTGAATTGGAACTCAGTATTCATCGTTTAAGTGAAACAGATGCTGTTTTAAAAAAAGAGATTGTGCAAACCTTGCATCGTCGTAGAAATACCCATTCCAATGAAGATGAAATTGATACAATTTTTCATATGGATTTTGAAAAACAAAAATAATACAATACTCTCCCCATATGATACGATATTACCTCATTGCTTTACTTTCTACTACGCTTAAACAAAAAACTCTCAAGAAGATTTAAAGTGTTACGTTTTCGTCTTCTTAACAACAGTGAGATGAATTAAAGAAACGCATCAATTCTTTTAGATCATTATCAAAAAATAGAGAGTATTCTCTAGTATACATCAATTTATGCTTTGTTCATTAAGCACCAACTTTTACATTTTCTCAACTCTCCTTTAAAAGCAAAATATGAAATGTGCTGCAGCGTAAATGTTTATAAAATAGCGTATATTGACCACTCTTAAACGTAATTTATTGTTTTTCATGTCTATAAAACAGCACTATGAGTATTCCAACAAACGCAACAATGCTTTGAAAAAAATATATCGATTGAGGTGATATGCTACTGTTATCGCTTGCCATAATGAGGTAGACTCCGAGGATCAAGCATCCAGAGATACCATTAAAACTTGCCTGCAATCTTCCTTGGTATTCAGGATCACAAGAGAGTTGTGATAAAGAAATCGAAAGAGCCCAACTCGAAAGTCCAAATCCAATCATAAAGTAAACAGGAAAAACAACAAAATTGTGTGTATTAACAGATAGAATAGCGAGGCCAATAGCCATAAAAGCTAATAAAATGGCTAATGTTTTCCTGATAGATAAAACTTTACAAAGAAGTGGTGAAAAAAACGCACCTGTCAATACGCCCATAGAATAAAGCACCTCAAATATTGCAAAGATACTGCTATCTGCATGTAAAACCTCTTGTATATAAGGAACGAGAATAACAGGAATGGTCATCAAAAGAGTCATAATAATCATCTGGCTTATATAAGGTACAAAAAGAGCCGGATTCTGTTTAAAATAATGAAGGGATGCTGTATAATTTTCCCACCAATTTTGCTGGTTTTGATTTTTAGATCTTCGGTTTTTAGGTACCTTCATTGCAAAATTAAATAAACCAGCAATGATAAAGAATATACCACCTATTAGAAGAGTTCCTTTTGTTCCTGCATAGGACAGTATAAATCCACTTAAGCCCATACCTACGATAGTGCCAAGTTCATAAACCATATCGATGGTCGCATTTGCATTGATGAGCTGTTCCTTCAGCACAATACTTTGAATTAAAGAAATAGCTGATGGCATATAAAAAGGGATAAAAATACCCAAAAGAGCAGATAAGACCATCAATTCAATTTCTATACCAAAATGCCAAAGCATTACCCAGCTTACAATTACCAAACCTCTCACAAGATTTGAAATAATAATCTGCGTTTTACGATTATATTTATCTGCCAATATGCCAAAAATAGGCGCAAAAATAATGCCAGGCGTCCAAAGAAAAAGCATCATCAACGCTACACCACGGATTGAGCCCGTCTGATTGTAAGCGAGCCATGACAATGTAATATAATTTAGTCCACTTCCAAATGTAGCAAATAAGCCGCTCAAAGTAAAATAGAGAAAAGTTCTATTTTCAAATAAAGCAATGCGTTCCTTCAAATTTGAAGTGAACATAAATTATCCTCTAAAATGAATACCAGTCGATATGCATGATACATCCTGTTTAAAAACAGGCATTCTTACAATTTTCATTTTAGATCATTAAATTTAAGAAAGCAAAATTTCTTTTTTGAGGCTTTTATAATCTTTGTGCTGTTTTATGATTAATTCCTCTATGAAAACGGAACATTTATGGACAAAAACAAAATTAATATTTTATGTGCGTTTTATTCAGAAGCTACACCTTTATACATATGTGAAACAATTTTACGGTATAGAAGCTTCACTCACATTATTGTCCTTATTATTCCGTGCACTAAAATATGCTCGAGTATATTCCTCCATGTCGTTCTTCTATCACCACACTTCGTCTCTAAAAGAATAAACATACTATTATCCTCACAATAAATATTGCTAACTTTTCTACTCCCCTTCTCTAAATCTTTTAAAACAAGCTCATTACAGTTAGTTTTCTAATTAAAATATATAACGTGATATTTTTCCTGAGCAGTTAAATTATTGCAATCATATCTCTAAAGTTTCAGATTTAGAGTACGAATACATAAAGGAGGATCTATCGTGGATAAATTGATTAATAAATGATTTTATTCATAATCAAAAACAAACTTCATCTATATGATGTCGTATTTGATGATGAATTAAAGAAACAGAAGCAGTTCCATCAATTGTTATAAACCGCTCATCTATTTCTGATAAAACTTTGTATACTTTGTAAACTTTTTCAATAAAAGAGAGTTTTTCTTCGTATTTTAAGTTTAAACCATCCCTTTTCTGCAACCGCTCTAGTATAGTAGTGGGCGGTAAATGAAGATAAAATGTAATATGAGGTCTTGGAATAGATTGATTTAATTTAACTACACTTTCAACAGAAAGCTCTCGAGCATAAAAATAAGCAAGACTAGAATAAACATATCGATGCTAATTAATAAATTTTGCGATGACGTGAAGTAAGGTTCAATAATTTCAAGCGTATGTTTGCGTCTATCTGTCGCTGATAAGAGTGCTAAAAGCAACGGATCAATTGCTTTTCCATTATCTAAGTAATCTCTAATTTCTGGATTATTTCTATACTAATAACTGGGTTGAAAAGTTTGTATTATATGTTTTTCTATTGAGTAATGGTGAGCGATTTCTTTTGTTTGTGTTGTCTTACCACTCCCATCAAATCCACATAAGACAATAAAAGAACCAGAAAATTTCTTTGGAGACCACATGGAATTATAAACTTTTTTATCAATATACATTTTGTCTATATACTTTCCATAAGTTAAATTGTTTTATGTCTGAAATCTCTTAATGTTTAATAAGGTGTTTTTTAACTCGTCTCTAAACAGAAAAACACAATACTCCCGCATTTTGTATAACTTTATGATAAATGGTAGTATATAGACTTAGTTTTAAGATAAGGTTATATTTTAGACAACTTAAAATGAGATTAAGTATTTGTAAAAAATATATTTTTTTGTTCACACTCCATAACCTGCCATTTTTTGACGAATTCTAGTAGAGTTTCTGAGGATTACTCCTATAGCGTCGTGTAAGTGTATAGAAATGAGTTCGATCTCAGTATATTATTGTCCCTTAAGAGCTGCTACTAGATTGCGCTCCATAGGAAGCTAATGAAATCAACTCTATCTTTTCTCAAACCACTGCCCTCGCTATAAGCATTTGATATCCGATCCCGTCAAAAAGCAGCAGAGCAATTCTTGGAAAACATCGCTGAGATATTGAAATATGTCTTGCAAAAGCGTTTAAATCAAATGTTTCACTATATTTTTCGGTATATTCATAAACTGAAATTAAGAATATTATAATAAGACCTCAAACAACGACGACGCCCAAATCAGCCGTAATAAAGCCTCCTAAAACTGAACCAATAATACCTCTCTATCAGACAGACTACTATGTAAAGGCTTTAATACAATACCTTAGCGCTAATGCCATAAATGTTTCTGATAGATAACGAAGTTTATTGTCACAACAACATCTAACAACGGTCAATAGAAAAACCTCAACCTTGAGTATAAATAAAATCAACTTGAAAGCGCAAAATATATCTCTAGGACATAGTTATATTCGTTATCTGGCTTTCCCCTTATTGGCAAGCCTCCCGCAACAGACGCAGTAAAAATACCAGCCTCTATCGCTATTCATTCTCCTGAATAATAAGCTATCACTACCATAAACATCAGCGTTCAAATGTTCCCTACCAAAAAACTTGACATGCCCAGTAATATGTGTGTGTGTATTTATTATTTGTAAACATGTGTGCTGATTTATAATACTGTGTGTTTTTAAGAGATTCTGAAATGGGGGGGATAATGTGCACAAACAACTGATGTTTCGGTTTTATGGGCTTGTTGTCCTGCTGTATCTTTCTGATATGGTCTTATTTTTAAGTAATCTTTGGAATGCTTATCGCATAACATCCTCATCGGTTTTCCTAGGCGTAACCATGGCTTTGGGCACCCTTATGCCCTATCTTTTGAAAAAAAGCGGTCTTGTGCACATTAAAGCCTCACTGCGGTTGGTCGATTTATACAAAAGGCGAATCATTATCTATAGCCTTCTTTTATTGATTGCACTTTTCCATTACGCTGATTCCCCCTTTGGTTTTATCGCTGTCTCTATCTCTATCGGCTATCTCTCTTTGATTACCTTAAGCACTCTCGAGACTTATAATACTAAACTAGCACTTAGTGGTTATATTAGCGCCCAAAAGGCTTCCCGCATTATGCAAACAGTGGTGCAAATTGGCGCATTTTTGGGAGCAGCACTGAGTGGTTATCTCTTAGAAGCGACCAGCCCTCGAGGGGCAGCAGCTGAAATCGGTTATAATGGTTTGATTGTGACACTTTGTGTGTTTGACATCATTATAAGCCTTATAGCCGGATATATTATCTTTTGCGATGAATATAACGCCACAGATACCACAACACTTGAAACTGGTAAGAAGCCAGCGCCTACACCGCAAGCGGATGAGCTCTCCCGTGAACTTAAACTTTTATGCGTCTGCATAGGACTTATTGGCTTTCATATTTGCGCTTATAATACGCTGGCAACTATTCTTTTTCAGAGTGTGAAAAATTTTGGTTCTGAATATTATGGGCTTTGCAGTGCGGTTGCGGGCGTGGGCGCTTTTTTGGCTGCTTTTATCAAAATCCCTCGTTTTGAATTTATTCTCCCAGCCCTTATGTTGAGCATGGCTGATCTTATTTTTAGCACAACACAATCGCCCTATTTGGCTGTGGTCTTTTGCTTTTTTATTGGCTTTTCAATGAATACCATGCGAATTAATGCCCGCAAACATACGATTGAAGCAACCAAAACAGAGGCTCAAGCAGAGCTGGTGGGAAGCTATAGCGGTATGCTTTATACCCTCTCCCAATCGGCAGGTTATGTCATTCTTGGTCTTCTTACAAGCTCTGCCCTTATGGGTCCTCAAGCAGCTGTTTATCTTCTGCCCCTTATAGGGCTAATAATCTTTATTTATGTTCTTTTCCTTTTATCACAGCGGAACAAAGTATGAGAAAACCTATTCTTATTGTCGACCCTTTCTCCACGGGTGCCCTCTATGGCCCTGCTTTGCAAAAATTAGGCTATGCTTGTTATGGTGTTGTCTCTCAAGCAGCTCCTTTTTCACACTTTATGCTTTCTTATCAGGGAAAGGGCATGGCAGAAGCGAAGCTTCATAGTGTAGATGAGATAAAGAAACGCTTTCCTATTGGCACGATAGAGGCTGTAATAGCGGGTGCCGAAAGAGGTATCTATTGTGCAGAGCAATTGGCGGCTTATTATGGTTGTCTTGGGAATAACCCCTTGACTACCGATTGGCGACGGAAAAAAGCAGCGATGCAAAAACGCCTTTGTGAAAATGGTTTATCTTACATCCGATCAAAGATTCTTACAAAAAACGATTGTACTCTCGATGGTTTTGAAAGCCACAGCGGCTATGTGGTAAAGCCAAATGATTCTGCAGGGAGTGATGGTGTTTTGTTTTTCTCTAATCTTGAGGAAGTAGTAACGTGGACCTCTGAAATCGACTGGAAGAAAAAAAATATTTTTGGCGCACCTAACGAGGCCTATTTGCTCCAAGAAAGATTGGAGGGAGAGGAATACATCGTCGACGCCGTTGTAAATGGAGAGGCTATAAAGGTATGTGCTTTATCGCGGTATAAAAAAGGTATTCATAATGGAAGTGCTTTTGTTTATGAATCGCTTGATGTGCTTGATGCTCAAGATCCCTCTTATGCCCCTCTTATCTCTTATGCAAAACAATGCATTCGCGCACTGGGGATTGAATATGGACCTGCGCATATGGAAATCATGCAAACAGCTCGTGGTCCAGTGATGATCGAAGTAGGAGCCCGCCTCCACGGAGGAATTGCACCCACCTTGTTCGCGCATTGCTATGAAGATGGTTTACTTGAAAGCTCCGTTAACCTTATTGCAGGCGTGTTTTCGCAAACCCCAAGTCGCTTTAAGAAAAAAGGGCGTATTATCTTCCTTATCAACGAGATCGACGGTCATATTATAAAAGATGTTAACGTATGGCGGCAAAAGCTTCATTCTTGGGAAAATGTGGTTCATTTTACGCTCTTTTTTAAAGAAAACGAGCCCCTCCCCCTAACCATCGATTTAAATACCTGCCCAGCTATTATAGCAATTTGTGGACACAGTGATGATGAATTATCAGCTTTGGAGAGGATCATTCGTAGCAATTTCTTATAAAATATAGCAATTGGGAAGAAAAAATGGATTCAGAAGCGCAAATAATTGAAAATATAGACAAATATTAAAAATGGGAGCAAGTCATTTTTAAAGAATTCAATGCAACCATGAATAACACAATTAGGCCTTTTCTGCCTATTCAGTGTAAATGGATACTCAAAAAATATGCTTAGATTTGGGTTCTACAACAAGCTGACTTCAAAAAATATAATGGAAGACCTGATAACTTATTGCGATAATTATAAAAGTTTTGGAAAGAACACATCTTTTGTTGCATTCGAGGAGCCTGCCCCCATAAAAAGTATCGAATTTTATAGAGAAAAATTCTGGTCTACACTTAAAAATTTGCGAGCTTTTGACAACCGAGAGTGACCTAAGCATATACAAAAAAAATATGTACAATCATCTATGAGAGTTCTGCTTTCATGGCGAACCTACGTTTATAGCTTGCAATACCCCATCCCATATAAACAGAATTAAGTAAGTTCTATATTTATGTTAACTTTCCAGCCTAGGTGGGTTTTTTCTGATCTGCTCGATACAGAACAAAATGTATTCTCGTTGTAGGAAAAAGGCCTGAACCTTTTGATATTATCACAAAATCTCCTTTTTTAAGAAAATATAGCAAACTCCAAAATAGAGAATGGACGCAATATTTTCTGCAAGACAACACTATTGAATCCCTACCTTGCTCATATCATCTAATGAAACACGATAATGACTAAGTTTTCTAAAATTAAATTAAATAAAAATATTTATGATATATTAAAAATGATACTGCCAAAACAAGGCTCGATAGAGATTCAAAGGGATTTTCCAAAAAATACATAGAATGCAGTGTGTATGTATAAAACTTCTCAGGATGATCGTGTTAATAGCAATGTTTAGGGGTGCCTTTTGGGGAAAGATTGTACAGCAATTACGAGTATCTCTAGGAGAAAAAACGCTGATTTTTAGAACAGAGAGAAACATTGATTATAACAGTTTATTAGGCTAAACGCAGAATATTCTCCTAATAATGGATGGTTAAATTATAACGGGATAGTTTTTTGATAATCATAAAGAAAAAGGTAGAGAGCGTGTTTCTTTTAGTTAAGAAAGAGTGTTGCTCATTTTTTTTCTAAAAGTAAGCAAATTCAAAGATAATTTTTTGTTCTTGTAGTGGTGAGAAAATAATTGTTAAAGTGAATGAAGGGGAGATTCCAATACATTGTTATAAAGTTTAATAAAAGTTGGAATACTTAAAAACTCTTTAGTTGCTATGATGATTTAGGCATACCAGATTAAGATACGGGGAATTCAAGGGCTCAAAACTTTGTGATAATATTGGTTTAGAATTACATCTTGTTCATTCAGACGAGATAGCCAATTATTATATGTCATAGAAACATATGGGTGGGGAATTTTAAAAAAGCTTATCCAGAATCTGACTTAAAGGTTATTGGAACTTTAGTAGTAAGATTGGCTTGGTCTCATGTTGCTCAAAAATTAGCAACCAATCTTGTTGTGACTAGACTAAATTTGGAAGATCTGCTCACTGAGCGTTTTTATAATATTATGAAATGATAAAAATATTAATATTTCTTCTTGTCCCAGACATGAAACCGGTGCTATTTGTATTTATTATCCGTTGCACCATTGTCCGAAATATCTTTTAAGTGGTTGTCACTTGAAATATGCCTTGGAAAATTATTTGGCAAGAGAGCATACCTATATGTATTGGAAAGTAATTTCCTATTATTTGTCTCAATCTATGGGTACAACGTTGCCAAGTATAGAATTCATGCTGACAGATGACTTTCAAAAAATAAGTGCCTATAACGCATTTGAACTAAGCTTTTATGAAAAACTGGAATTTAGTACCGAACCATATTCAACAATGGAGAAAATCATAAAATGGCTTGAGTCTCTATTTAAGAGAGGGGGGGCTATTGCGTAATTCTGTTTTTCTTATGATTGTAATTGGTTGTTTGACGAGTTTTTGTGCTAGTGGTGTATTATCTATCGGCCTTTCTTTGTTACAATTCCAAGATACAACTGGAGAAGCATCTGCTGCTTTAAATGTCGTTAATTTAATCGCAATTGGAATTGCAGGCTTATGTTTGGGGAATGTGTTGGCGCACTATCAAGGCTTTATAATTGGTTTTTATAGTCAAATTATTTGCGCTTGTTTATCGTCGTTCTTATTATTTATGAACAATCCGGTACTTATTTTATTTGTATTTTTTTTACTTGCTCTCTTGATGGGGGCTGATAACCCAAATAACAATAGTGTCTTGAATCAGCTGGTTCCAGCTCCCAAACAAAAAGCTGGAATTTTTGCATTTTACACTAGTTGCTGTCAGTTTTTTGTTATTATATCCCCATTGCTTATATATTTTATAATTGCGCATTTGGGGCACAAAATAGCCATAGCCTTTATTGTATTTATCTATCTTTTGAATGCCTGCTTATGGTTTCGTATAAAGTCTATACAACAACTAAACAGAGCAAAAGAGCTATTAAAAAAGCCATCTCAAAAAGCTTATGGAGTTGGGTTCAGGTGCCTTTGGCGGATTTCTGCGTTGCGTTTTTTAACGATTAATCGTATTTTGAATAATTCTCTCTATACGGGGCCTATTGTTTTATTGCCACTTGTGCTTGCTTCTATAACATCAGATAATATAAAATTTACAGCTATTCAAAATTCTATTTTTGCTTTGTCAGCACTGGGTTTTGTGATCAATGGTCTTATCTCATCTTATTATTTACAGAAATTTCCATCTTTAATTCGTTTTTTTGTATGGGGGGCACCGGCTTTTGCCGTGATCGCAATCTCTTTTGTTTTATATTTAAATTTTACTCAATATTCCCTTTATATTATGGGGTTTTTATTAGGTATTGGGCAATTTTATTTTAGGATATCGGGAATAACAATTGGACAAGCTATCACACCTAATGAAAATTTAGCCGAGGTGATTTTGGCAGGCGATGCCAGTGTACGCATCATAACAGCTTTATTCTCTATTGTGCTTTTATATGCAGGAAAATTTTTTTCATTTTCTATATTATACGTCCTATGTGTATTTATAGGCTTTTGCGCCCCTTTATTTATTTTGCACGGACTATCTATTTACATACAAAGCTTAAAGATAAAAGAAAGCGCCGCATGAATGATATTCAATTATTATATTACGTCAGCCTTTTTTTGATTATCGTATAGATAAAAATGTTGTACAAATATTCATGACATTAATTTTAAATAAGCACATTGCGTGAGAAAAGCTGAGGTGTTTGTTACCTCTCATGTGGATAAAACGCATTTAGCCCGTTAAGCAACGAAATTGCAAATAGCACTATGATCACCATTAATTCTAAAAGCTCTACCAGAAGTTAGTGATAATGGCAAAAATCCTTTAATGATATTTGAAGAGATCGTTTATGCTAGATCAGGTTATCTCAAGATCGAGAGGAGAGGAGCTTAAAAAGTGTAAAATTCATGGAAATTCAACAGCAATTTCCAGGTGTACATAATGACAGGTATAGATTGGCGCGAACTGGTCAATTGCAACAGCAAAAAATCCTGCAAATGCTGAGCTTTTTAAACTATGTCATATCAAGCATATGAAAGTTCGTTTTAAATTAATGGCGGAGAGAGAGGGATTCGAACCCTCGATATGGTTTCCCATATACACGCGTTCCAGGCGTGCGCCTTCAACCACTCGGCCACCTCTCCAGAAGTTTGCACTATACCCAGAAAGAAATAACGTGCAAGTCTAAACTATACATTCAAAACCCAAAAAATAAATTCATTTATTAAAGTAAGAGCTTATATCTGTTGAATAACAAGCACATCCCTTCTTTTTAAGAAAAAACTTTTTTCGTGGATAGGTTTGTAGAATACAATAATGGGAATAAAAAGATTGTCACCAGTTATAAATTTTCATACTCATTTACGCACTTTCTGCTTCACAAAAAAATACTTCTCTTAAAATTGGCATACAGTCCATGGTTTTGCATAACCAAATAATTAATATCTCTCACTTAACACCATTGATTACCCTAATAATAAATAGAATAATAACGATATGAACTTCTTATATGTATATAATATTAAAATTGTTTATTCAGATAATAAATTTCATTTCAATAAAAATCGTTTTCAACCTTCTTCTTGCCTCCAAGGATGAAAATACTTAATCACTGTAACTTTGATTACAAACAACTCTCTCTTGAAATGAGATCTACCTGCTAATCACTTTTATGTTTCAGATAATATATAAATATTGATTTATAATAATAAATTATCGTTTATACGTCATAAGCGGGGATGGTATGTGGGAGAAGAACATTTTAAGAGAGGATAAGTGCCTCTTATGTATTTTTTCAAATAGCACGAATTCTTGCAACATTGAGGGCTGTAAAATAGTGTGATGGTGTCAGTTTTCTCTTTCATAGGATTACAGAATAAGCCCTACTCTAAATTCTCTATTCAATTTCACACTTCTATATTTAGTTGATACTAAAGAAAATAAAATTCAGACAAAAAAACCTTTGCATTTTTAATTTAATATGTATGAATATATCTTATTTTCTGAAATGAAAAAATAGTCATTTTGGTCAAATACAAAATCATAAAAATGCAAACCTGTTTTCATTTTTACCATATACTTTTAAATTCAGCTTTACAGTTTTCAAAATATCTAAAGTAATCTCTATTATTTAAAAGAGATTACGTATTACTTCATACTTTTGATTATCGCATTCTTTAAGTGGGATATGGTCTCATAACAAAACAGAATACTCTAAAAATACTATTTTCTTTCTCATCCACACGTTTGTTAAAAAACATCTCTTAAAGCTTGTCACATCTACCTCATACGGTGTCTATGAATGGTATAAAATCTATTGGATAGCATCATCTTTCCTTAAATAAAAAGTAAAAGCCAAGTACCATCACGCTATTTATCACCTAATATTACAACATCCATTGCGATTTGAGAGAATGCATAAAAGGCATTTATTCTTTCTTAGAGTGTTTTTATCCATACATTACTCCTCTTTGTAATGTATAAAAGAATAATTTTTATTAATTTAATATAGAGAAATTTAAAACGAGAAAACCCTACAATATTTAAGGCTCTCATTATGTAACACGATAAATTACCATTACAAATTAATATGCTGCTTATAATTGTCCTAAAGGATAATGTTTTACAACACTAAAGATCTGATTAGTCTGAAAAATGAGCTCGTTTTTTCCCCTTAATGTTCTCTATCACCTTATATCCTTGCTTAGAGCACGTACAGCTCGTGCAGTTTCACATTGTAATGCTTTTTGTGCTAAAATTTTCATATCTTCAAAACTATGAGTCTGTAAACACGCCTTTACTGGAGAAATATCGCAAGATATCATAGAAAGCTCATTAATTCCCAATCCAGTCAAAATCATTGCACCAAAAGGATCTCCAGCCATACCACCACATACACTAACCCAACACTTATGTTGTGCAGCTCCCTGAATAGTCTGATAAATCATACGCAAAACTGCTGGATCAAGGCTATCAGCTTCAGACACAAGGTACGGATTTTGCCGATCAACAGCCATTGTATACTGTGTTAGGTCATTGGTTCCAATTGAAAAAAAATCAACATGGGCGCTCAATACATCTGCCATAATGGCCGCTGCTGGAACTTCGATCATAATACCAAGTTTTAATTTTGGTGCATCAATATCGTTGCGGATTTCCTCTGCAATCTTTTTTATAGCGACAATCTCTGAAACAGACATGACCATCGGAAACACAATCCATAGATCTCCGCCCTCTTTTGCTGCTCGATATAAAGCACGTAATTGAGGCACCAAAAGATCACGTCGACGTAACAAAAGCCGCGTTCCTCGAACACCTAAAAAAGGATTGTCCTCTTTAGATAAATGTAAATGCGTAACCTGTTTATCCCCACCAATATCAAGTGCACGAATAATTAATGGCTTATCTCCTACAGCTGTAATCATCGTCCGATATATATTAAATTGTAGCTCTTCATCCGGAATATGTGGATTCTCTAAAAACAAAAATTCCGTGCGCATGAGTCCAACACCTTCAGCCCCCAAATCAAGCGCAACAGGAACCTGATTTGCGTAGTTGACATTGGCCATGATACGAATTCTTTGACCATCTATCGTTTGCGCTGGTAATCTACACGCACTTATTTCACTGACACGTTTTTGCACAACAGTATCAATATGCCTTTGAGCATCTTTAACGTCTTCAAGCGTAGGATCAAGGTAAATAAACCCGTTATCGCCATCAATAATAGCCTGAATATCAGACTGAATCGCTAAAATATCATCACCTGTAGCAACAACCATTGGAATACCAAGAGTACGCGCCAAAATAGCTGTATGAGATAATGGACCTCCCCATGCTGTTGCTAATCCTTTTACCCTTGTACAATCAAGTTGTGCTACATCAGAAGGAGAAAGGTCATTTGTAACCAGAATTACACCATGTGGAATATCATTTAAAAAGAACGATCTATAGGATGGATTGATTTCACCTAAAACACGTCGACCAACATCAACTAAATTAACAGCACGTGCTGCTAACAAAGGATTATCTACCTTAAAAAACATATCTGAAAATTGACGAACCGCTCTATCCCAAGACCAAGCGACACCATGACCTTCCGCTATAAAACGACAAGCTTGAGCTATTAAATTTTCATCGTCAAGCAAAACCATTTGCGCAGAAAAAATTGCAGCAGAATCTGCTCCCATACGCACTGTAATATCAGAAATTACAGATGCCATTTTATGTTTTGTTTTTGTAAGAGCATTTTCAAGACATGCTGCACCAGCTGCAAAATCAATTGGCTGGTCTATTATGGAAATATCATTTTGCCTTAAAACAAAAATCTTACCAAATGCTAATCCTGAACTCGCTCCAACACCAGAAATGCCTTTTTGCATAGAGCGTGGATACCAACCATGAAAAGCCTTTGTTTGAGATTCCATTGCTCTCATCAGGCATTTTTCACTAATACTCACTTTTTTTGCAATAGCAATGGCATCATTGAGAAGTTGTGCTCCTTCTGAAGCATCTGTAGAAAAAATCAGAACATCACCGTTTTTTGCTCCTAATTGCAATAAACCAACCAAATTTTTCATTTCAACGGTATATTGACCATGGCGAACTCTGATGGAACTTTGAGCCTTTTTCGCAAAATCAACCCAAAGAGAAGCTGGTCGTGCATGAAGACCACTTGGATAATCCAAAGTCCATTCCTGACACACAGAAAGGTCACCAATAAAAGTTTTTTCTATCTTCATATTTTGGTCAAACAAAGTTGTAACAATTTGCTGTTTGTCCATAGTTGTTGCAAGTACTTCAAGCTGTTTTTTATCAAATAAAAGAGACGTCAATTTTTTACAAATTTCTCTATAGCGATCTGGACACGCTGCAATGGCAATAACCAAATATGCTTTCTTGCCATCCTGCCACTCAACACCAGCAGGAACCTGTATAACAGCAACAGCATCCTTGATAATTAAATCACGATTTTCAGCCATACCATGAGGAATGGCTATACCATTTCCAAGCCAAGTATTGGTTGTTTCTTCACGTGCAAGCATGCTTGCCAGATAACACTTATCAACTGCACCAACCTGCACAAGCAATTCAGCAGCAGCATAAATTGCATCATTTTTATGATCAAAAGCAGCTGCAAGTTGTACAGATCTTATAGACAAGATTTCACCATCAGCAAAATCTACATTCATTGCTTCTGCTTTCTCATATCTCATCATGAATTCAAATTGCCTCACATTTGAACACCAATATCTCTGACACATTCCTTTTCAAAGCTGCATTTCCCAAAATACAAGCTATAAATACCACCACAGCTCTCTTTATATTTTACGGAATATAGCTAAGTGAGGTGCTTAAATACCTCAATATAACCGATAAAACAATTGGATATTATTATCTAGCGAAGTGCTTAAAACCATTATAAGCAAATCTGCCTCTTACTCTTTTACTTTACAAAGACAAAACCCCATTTTCTACAGAACCAATCACCTGAAAAACTATGTTTTCGAAACGCTCTCATTATCCTAAGTTATTCAACATAACTTTTCATTATTTTTCCTACAAGAAAGCATCCTTCCCAATCATCCGTAACTTCAGCTAATATTTTGATTGATTCCTCAAAGTTTATTTAACCTATTATCCCTCTTTATAAATTCATTACATAATTACAAATTGCTCCATGCAACTTATCATCTTTAAAATTCCGTGCTGCCCATCTTATGATATCAAACCCTCGATATATAATATTTATATATTTTAAGCTACACCTTTACTTCAATCAATATCGCAAATACACAATACCCTCTGTCGCACATTTGCAAAGTACGAACATCCCCCCAAGCACCATCATCAATTACTAAAATAAAGAAAAACTCTACAAATAAGATAAATAAAGTAAAAAATGAAACGCAATGATTGCCTTAACCCTAGCTCTTATGCTTATTTACTTTCAACAATAAACAATAATAGTGAAATCAGAAAAAATATTCTTGAAGGGCGCTGATTGCACGTTGGTTATTTTTATATCTTTAAACACCGTCCTCCTTAAAAATATAATTTCACTCTTGATTTACCGAAAATTCCTTAATGCACGTCACTTTCAAAGTAGTTTTGGCTGCCTTCTTATGGATTTTTTATCCCTATGTCTTTTTAAATGAATAGCCACACCTATCCACACTACCACCTAAAAACAGTATGACAACTCATCAATACCACAATGCCGATAAAAAGACCCATCTTTATCAAAATGATTACATAAAGAATGCTCTCATTAAATTTCTCATAATTTTCTGAAAACAAACTGCTTCTCTTATAAGAAATCACTCGACACTTCTTCATGCATAAAAAGAAAGTCTCTCTCACTATTATTATACAGAAATTTATCAACAAATTCTATCATAATATCAATATGTTCAGTACTAAATACTAACATAACATCGCACAAACTTTTTCCCTCATTGAGAAAAGCCATTTCCTCAATTCTACCTTTTTCGTATATCTTCTACATTTATTATAGTACCAACGCAAAAAGGGAAAGATAAGACTCTATCTTTCCCTTTTAATACTTATAAAACCACAACTATAATTCAATGAAATCCTGTTGATTGCTAGAGAGTGTTACAGATTACTCTGCTGCCTCCAGCATAGGAATGACTGAAACATAGGAACGATTACCCGCTTTGCGTTGAAAAGAAACCTTTCCATTTGATAATGCAAAAAGCGTGTGATCTTTTCCAATACCAACATTGTTACCAGGATGCCAACGTGTACCACGCTGGCGAATAATAATATTTCCGGCAATAACGGTTTCACCACCAAATTTTTTAACGCCTAGACGTTTCGATTCTGAATCACGACCATTACGCGAGGAACCACCAGCTTTTTTATGTGCCATAGACGCTCTCCTTTAATCTTTCTTACTCTTTGATGCTACAGACGCTTTTTTCTGCGGCGCAGTCTTTTTTTCAACCGTTTTTTTAGCCGTCTTCTCAACAGAAGCAGCAGCTTTTGTTTCTTGTGGTGTAGTTGCTTCTTCTTTTATCGGTTTTGCAGCAACTTTTTTAGGTTTTGAACCACCCATTAAAATTTCTAAAACACGAAGCCTCGTAAATTCTTGACGATGGCCACGCGTGCGTTTAGAATTTTGACGACGGCGCTTCTTAAATGCGATAACCTTGCGCCCACGTGCCTGTTCTAAAATCTCAGCTGTCACCAATGCATCAGCAACGACAGGGGTACCAATAACCGCATTACCTTCTTGCCCAACCATTAATATGTCATTGAATTCAACAACATCACCCGCATTTCCACTAACTTTTTCAACTTTTACCACTTGATTAGCAACAATGCGGTATTGCTTACCACCAGTTTTAATGACTGCGAACATTTTTTATCCTTCCGTTCACTCCAGCTCTTATTTAATTTCTGCCTTGAAATAAGGGAAAATAGGCTGCTTTTTATCAGTCGCAATAAATCTCAAAGAAGGATAAAACCTTCTTCAACACAAATATGCGCAGATTTCCCCACGCTTATATTTTGTATATATGAAGGAATTTCTATTCTCTGTCAATAAAGTCCCATAAAAAAGAAAAAAAGGTTGTACCAAAAACAATTGAAGGTTATCTACCCCTTATACACTCAAATAGTGCCGATTTTTGTTTCACTTTATTATGGAGAGATGGCTGAGTGGTTGAAAGCACCGCACTCGAAATGCGGCATAGGGGCAACTCTATCGGGGGTTCAAATCCCTCTCTCTCCGCCATTAATTTATAAAACGATATTATTAAAATGTCTTCAATCGTAGCTTGCCGGTTGTAGCTTGCCAGCGGGTTTTGTATAATTTTATTTTTTTCGAAGGATTTTAAGGGGGGCTCAAAGGGTCTTCAAAGATCTCTCAAAGGTCTTTATCGTTTTTGCGAATAAATTCTCCTTTTTACAATTTTTGCACTTTTTTGATTTTCTGTTACATAAATCTAGTTCAGATAATAAGAGAACGCATAGTAAAATTAAAGAATTATCTCATATTTCTCTCTCATTCTACTTTTGCTTAGTTAGTGCAAAACCTACTGTCAAATTATATTTATTTTGCACGTCTTGCTTGAATATGTGCTAGCAACCCTAATGTTGAACTATCGCGATTATCCGCTTTACTTTCTCCACGAAGAATTGGTAGTAACTCGTTTGCTAATTCTTTACCAAGTTCAACCCCCCATTGATCAAATGAATTAATATTCATTAAAATCCCTTCAACAAAAGTACGATGTTCATAAAGTGCAATAAGACGACCGAGTGCAAAAGGTGTTAATAAATCTTGAACCAACGTAATGCTGGGACGGTTTCCTTTAAAACTTCTATGAAGTGCTAAATGATCTGCCTCACCCTCACCAACTCCATTTTTTATCAAGATATGCCGAGCATCTTCAATACTACGCCCCTTCATCAATGCTTTTGATTGTGCTAAACCGTTTGCTAGCAACATCTCATACATAGAATGTAAATTTTTCTCATGCCCTTTTATAAATAAAATAAATTCTACAGGAATAATATCTGTTCCTTGATGCAGAAGCTGAAAAAAAGCATGTTGACTATTTGTTCCTGAATCCCCCCAAACAATTGGACCACTTGAAAAACTTAATGGTTTTCCATCCAGCGAGACTTGCTTACCATTTGATTCCATATCAAGCTGTTGTAAATAAGCTGGAAAATGTATTAAACGCTGTGCATAAGGAATGATCGAACGTGATGAATAACCACAAATAACACGATGCCAAAATCCTAAAAGAGCAAAACGAATAGGAATATTTTTATGCAAAGGCATAGTTTTAAAATGTTGGTCCATTTGCAAAGCACCGTTGAGAAATTTGCGAAAATTTCCACCACCTATTGCAAACATAACAACAAGTCCAATGGCTGACCAAATTGAATAACGTCCTCCAACCCAATTCCAAAATTTAAAAACGCTTGTGGAATCTATGCCAAATTCTGCCACTTTATCAAGCGCACTTGAAACAGCAACAAAATGCGTACAAACGGCTTTTTCTCCTAAATGTGAACAAATCCACTGACGTGCAACTTGAGCATTTACCATTGTTTCAGCCGTTGTAAAAGTTTTAGAAGCAATGACAAACAGCGTTGTTGCTGGATTCAAAATAGAGAGAGTATCAGAAATATGGGCACTGTCAGCATTCGAAACAAAATGACACTGTGGACCATCATGATAAGGTTTTAAAGCGTATGTGACCATTGCAGGACCAAGATCAGAACCACCAATACCAATATTGACAATATCACTTATTCTCTCGCCACTGCTTCCCTTATAGCTTCCATCACGCACCTTTTCAGAAAATCTTTCCATATCTTCAAGGACGTCTTGAATATCGCGAATAAGATTATGACCATCCAACATGAAAATTTCATCAGCAGGTAAACGTAATGCAATATGAAGAACTGAGCGTTTTTCAGTTGTATTAATCGCCTTACCAGAAAACATTGCATCACGCCGGCCTAACACATCTGCTGCGACCGCTAAATCATCTAGAAGTTGCAATGTTTTAAATGTCACACCACATTTTGAAAAATCGAAAAGAAGATCATCAAGTCTGAGGGAAAAATGGGAAAAACGCTGTTCATCTTCTACAAAATGCCGACGAATATCATAGACCCCATCCTTTGCGGCATGGTTTCTTAAAGCTTTTAATGTGGCTTCAAAAGCCATTTCATTTCGAATCGAAAAGCTATCTCCCATAAGCTTATCCTATACGGTTATTGATAATGAAATCTATGCCCAAACAATAACAAAGCAGAAAGCATCTCTTTTATTGCTCGCTATTTTCACTGCTCACATAAAAATGAAGGAATATACAAAATATAAAGGATAAGATCCGAAAATGATATTTTTACAAGAATAAATTTTCAAATCTTTTCTATCATATACATCATTTAACTTGATTGAGTTCTTTTGTTAAACGTAAATCTTCTTCTGCTTTTGGTCTTATAAAACGCCCTAAAAAAAGATAAACAACCGGTGTAACATAAAGCGTAAAAATAGTTGCTAAACCTAAGCCACCAACGATAACCCAACCTAAAGCTATACGAGCTTCTGCGCCAGCACCTTTGGCTAAAACCAAAGGAATACCTCCTAAAATGGCACAAATCATTGTCATACAAACTGGACGAAGGCGAATGTTTGCTGCTTCTTCTACGGCTTCACGCACGCTTCTTCCCTGATCACGTAATTGATCTGCAAATTCAACAATGAGAATACCATTTTTTGCCATAACACCAATTAACAAAATTAATCCAATTTGGCTGTAAATATTAAGACTCACACCACTTAATAGCATAGCAATTACAGCACAACCAATCCCTAATGGGACAGTGGCCATGATAATGAATCCTGAAATAAAGCTTTCAAACTGAGCAGCCAAAATCAATAAAATAATCAAAAAGGCAATGCCAAAAACAATCATAAAATTGGAAGATGTTTCATTAAGCGTTTCGGCTTCCCCTAAGGGAACCAAATAGGTTCCTTTTGATAACAAAGGAGAAGCAATTTTCTGTACAGTTTGGTAAGCTTCCCCTAAAGCGATATCTGGAGCAAGATTTGCGCTTAAAACAACAGCATTCATGCGTTTTTCCCGTTTTAATTGAGGAGCAATAGCTTTTTCATGTAAACGCGCAATAACAGATAAAGGAACATATCGATTGTCTTTGGTTTTTAAAAAAATATTTTCTAAATCGCTAGGACTCTTCATAGAATTTGTACGCGATATCAATTTAACATCGTAAGAATGATCATCCACGTTAATGGAACCAATCTTTTTACCATCCAACATTGTTTGTAATGTATCGCCCAAATTGGCGATATCAATCCCTAAATCGGAGGCTTTTTTTCGATTGATTTCAATAAAAAATTGCGGTTGTGTTGCATCAACAGTAAGGCGTGGGCGAATAAAACGCGGATCATCTTGTAAAGCACTCACCAGCTTATCAGCAATGGGTTGTAATGTTGCATAATCATTGCCAAGAATTGCAAATTGCAACCCTTGCCCAGTTCCTCTCACACCCAAAGAATTTCCCTGCGCAGCAAATACAAAAACTGCGGGAAACTGTTTAACCTTTGCATTAATATCTTTCACGATTTCTTGCTGACTACGTAAACGTTTATCCCAAGATGAAAGCAATAAAATCAAAAAAGCAGTATTGGGTGAACCGCCAGCACCCGCGATAGAGTAACTGTTAGCAATCTCCCCTGCATCACGTAATGGCTGTAGACTTGCTTCAATTTGCTCTATTTGCTCGTTCAAATATTGTGTTGAAATACCTTGTGGTCCATTAATAACCAAAAAGATCACAGCTCTGTCTTCTGCTGGCGTTAATTCCTGTTGTAGCTTCGTATAGCCTCCAACACAAAGACCCCCAAAAATAAGTGAAGCAAAAACAACAGCCCAAGGCTTTTCTAAACACTTATGCAAACTGTAAGTATATGCCTTATGAAAAAAAGTACCTAATTTATATAAAAAAGCAAAATGATGGGACTCTTCCTCTTTATCCTCAATATGTTCTTTGAGAAAACGTGAAGCCAACATGGGACAAAGCGTTAAGGCAACAACTGAAGAAAGCAAAATAGAAATTGCCAAAACAAAACCGAATTCTCTAAAAAGCCCTCCAACTTGCCCAGGAAGAAAGGAAATAGGAACAAACACAGCCACTAATGTCAGTGTTGTTGCTAAAACAGCAAAAAATACTTCACGTGTTCCTATCACCGCTGCTGCTCTGGAACCTAATCCCATGTTGCGCCACCGAACAATATTCTCAAGAACAACAATGGCATCATCCACAACAAGCCCTGTTGCTAAAACAAGTCCTAAAAATGTGAGAATATTCAATGAAAACCCTACAAGATAAATAGCCGCAATGGTACCAATCAAAGCGACAGGAAGAGATACAGCAGGTATCAGCGTTACACGAATGTCTCTGAGAAAAAGAAAAATGACCAAGATAACGCTCAAAATAGCAATGACCAACGCAACTTCAACCTCATGAAGAGCGCTTTTAATAAAAATTGCATCGTCATTAATAACGTCTATATGTACAGAAGAAGGAACAATACTTTTGAGATTATCAACAACGGCTCTCACACCTTCAGAAATATTAAGAGTGTTGGATTGTGCTTTACGCACGATACCTAATCCAATACCTGTCTTTCCATTGATACGAAGAATAACTGTTTCTATATCCGGCGATAAAGTAACATGCGCAACATCACCAAGATGCACATGAGGCTTTAAAACAACTTGTTCAAAAGATTCTGGTGTTGTTAAACGTGCAGTAGCACGTACAACTAAAGTTTGCTTAGAATTGCGTAATGACCCTACTGGCACATCTGTTGTCATATCAGCAAGAACACGTGAAATATCTGCTACAGTTAATCCATAACTTGCAAGTTTTGCTTGATCTATATCAATCTGAAAAATCTTTGTGCGAGCACTATCGACCTGTACATCACCAACACCATCAACAGCAGAAATTGCATCAACAATCTGATCGTTTACAATCGTGGTTAAATCATCAACACTCATTGTTGGTGACGTCACAACCAAATACATCATGGCAGCTGCATTCGAATCTGCTTTAATAATCAAAGGCGAATCCGCATCTTTCGGTAAAGAATAGGTAATACGGGAGAGAGCATCACGAATATCAGATGCCGCAACATTCAAATCAACACCAACATTAAAATTAATCTGTACACGGGAGCGCCCAAAAGAAGACGTTGAAGAAATCGTCTTAACACCTGAAACACGAGAAACGGCATCTTCTATAACTTTTGTAACTTCACGATCAATTGTTTCTGCCGACGCACCAGAAAACACCGTCACAACCGTCGTTACGGGAGTATCAACATCGGGTAATTCTCTTACATCAACATTTAACCATGCTGCAAATCCTGCAATGATGATCATAGCATTTAAAACAAAAGTAAAAACCGGTCTGCGAATAAATAAGGTAATGAGACCACCTTGCTCCACCTTTGACGTAGGCTGTTTTGTGCTCAATTCTTGGCTCATTGTATATCCGTTCCGTAAACTGCTGGTAATTGCTGTTGATGAGACTTTGGATCATCAATCGTTACTTTACTTCCTGGATAAAGCATTTGCACCCCTTGAATGACAACTTGATCACCATTTTCTAGGGGTGCTTTTACGAAAACTTGATCTGCTTTATGCTGAATAATTGATACGGGTATAGCCTCTACTTTCCCTTCTCTCACACGCCAAACGAATGACCCTTTACTATTCCATTGAACTGCAAGAGGATTAACGACAGGAAAAGAACCACCATGAAATTGCAAGGCAACAGAAAAGGACATACCAGACATGAGCGTATCTTTTTCATTATTGATTTCAACCTGAACATGAAGTGTGCGACTTTCTGGATCAACGATATTATCAATCGCATAAATATGACCAACAAAAGACATATCTGGCTGCGCGACTAACGTTGCCGTTACCTCATCTCCTTTATGGATGCGCGACACATATCGTTCAGGGGCCCATATATCGACCAAAATACGTTCTCTATTCTCAATACGGCCTATTACAGTATTAAGGGTCACGTTATTCCCCGCATCAACGGGCAAAATACCAACAACTCCAGGAATCGGTGCTCGAATTGTTCGCCGATCGAGATCTAATTCAGCATTACGCAAAACTAAATTTGCGTTATCCAACTCTAAGCGTGCCATAATTTCTTGAACTTCCGTTGCTGTATTGCTGGCGCGTAATTTAAGAATGCGCGAAAGCGTTAACGCATTGTTATCACGTTGCACTTTTGCTTTTGCAGCCGCTATTTCTTCTTTTTTAGAATCAAGCTTTGCAATCACATCATCGGCTTGTACTTTTGTACCTGCTGATACAAAAAGCTTATCAATAACACCTGAGGATAAAGGGGTAAGCTCAACTTCTGCAAGAGCTTTTCCACTCCCTAAAACGTTAAGTTGTTCATAAAAATCTTGAATTTTTACAAGATCAACGACAACATTTACCGGTGGCCTTCCCATTTTTCCATTTGAAGTTTTATCTGATACTTTTGTTTTATCCACCATAGAAATGGGTTGTTCTGCACTCTTTTTTCCAGCCCAATAAGTAACCGTTAAAACAACGATTAAAAACACTAATGGAAAGCTCTTTTTTAATAACGCCATACATCCGCCCTTGCTGTGTCATGTTTATCTGAAATAGTTTTCAACAGTAATATCGGCGTTTTACACAAAAACCCAACAGCGGGTGTGTGTGTCTTACCCCCACCGCAAAAAACAGATCTCATCTCTGCTTGATTATCTTTCATCTATAAAAACGTCAAGTTAACTATCGTTCATATTGCTTTGTATGGTCACAACAAAAAAATGTTCATATCAAAACCAACTGAAGCCATAATATTTTTAAAATATCTCATAAAAAAGAGAGATTTTTTTATTACTATCCAAGTTTCACTTGCATTTCTTTAATGAAACGATTAGGAACCCTTTGTCTTAGACAATGTAAAAAATTGAAATATATGCACCCGTAGCTCAGCTGGATAGAGCACCAGACTACGAATCTGGGGGTCAGGAGTTCGAATCTCTTCGGGTGCGCCATCTATCAATATCTTACTTATAAAGTCAGACTTTTTAAATTCTTTATTTTGTGATTTGTTTTTATCTATCTTTGTATTTTGTTATTTCATTCTGTTGTGAGTCGTTTCTTTAGCCATTTTGCTAGAATAAGATGTTATGAGTCCTTCAATTCAGCCCTAAGGGCTTTTATTAGCTAATAATCGTAGCGATTGCATGAGTAGCGTGTGTTGTTATTTTCTTTTTTCAATCTATGCGCTTGTTTTTGGTCTCTTCCGGATTATACTCTCTAATCAGTTAGGTAATTTTTTACGTGCTTATTTCTAACTGTTCCATAACTGGATGTTGCTGGATATTTTATTCCTAGCAGTCCCATCTTAAGAGGGACTTCAAATGTGCCGCCATAAATTCCGGGTTACCACCATGTAAAACTTTTTCAGTGTGTTATTGGAAAGAATAAATAAACTACTTCTCAAACGTACCACTATAAAACACTTATGGTATCTATTAATATCATCAGCATTTTGTTGCAAACCACAGCTTCTTTTTACAATATTTTTAATTGAATTAAACGTATTTTTACTGCTTAAAAGCAAAGTGATTCTTTTTCCTAAAAAACAATAAAACTCTTCTTGTGCTTCTTTAGCATTATCTCTTGCATGGCATATCATCGACTTCTATGATATCTTAATATTTTCTGTTCTCTATGAATTTTTCTAATTAACCTATGGGGTACAGATCTCGAATATTAATAAAAGATAAGTTTAAAGAATTTTTCCATGCCTAAAACTGATATTGAAATTGCTTGCACTGCTAAAAAGCAACATATTGTTGAAATTGCACAAAAAATTGGTATCTCACATGAAAATCTCATTCCCTATGGCCATGATAAAGCTAAAATTTCTTCTGAATACATAAAATCGCTTAATAAAAATCCAGACGGTAAACTTATCCTTGTCACAGCTATCAATCCCACACCTGCCGGAGAAGGCAAAACAACAACAACAGTTGGACTAAGTGATGCTCTTAATCTTATTGGTAAAAAAACAATAGCTACCTTGAGAGAACCGTCTTTAGGTCCCTGTTTTGGTGTAAAAGGTGGTGCTGCTGGTGGTGGTTATGCGCAAGTCATTCCAATGGATGACCTTAATTTACATTTTACCGGTGATTTTCATGCTATTACAGCTGCTCATAATCTTCTTGCCGCAATGATAGATAATCATCTTTATTGGGGAAATACTCTAAACATTGATCCACGTCGCATTGTTTGGAAACGCGTTCTTGATATGAATGACCGTGCATTGCGCGATATTGTCATTTCATTGGGGGGCATAACAAATGGTTTTCCACGTCAAGCAGGTTTTGATATTACTGTTGCATCAGAAATTATGGCGCTTCTTTGTCTCTCTGAAAATTTAGAAAACCTTACACAAAGACTCAAAAAAATTATTGTTGCTTATCGTTATGATAAAACGCCCATCACCGTTGCTGATCTCAATGCGGAAGGTGCAATGGCAGTTCTTCTCAAAGATGCTATACAACCCAATCTCGTACAGACAATTGAAAATAATCCTGTTCTCGTTCATGGAGGACCTTTTGCTAACATTGCTCATGGTTGCAATTCAGTTATAGCAACAAAAACTGCTTTAAAACTTGCTGATTATGTTGTCACAGAAGCAGGGTTTGGAGCAGATCTTGGAGCAGAAAAGTTCTTCAATATCAAATGTAGGCAAGCAGGTATTGTACCAAATGCTACAGTGATCGTCGCAACTATTCGTGCATTAAAAATGAACGGTGGTCTGGATAAAAATAACCTGACAGAAGAAAATATTACCGCTTTAGAAAAAGGAGCTGCCAATCTTTTACGACACATAAAAAATATGAAGCACTACGGTATTCCTTGTGTTGTGGCTATCAATCATTTTGACAGCGATAGCGATGCTGAAATAAAAACATTACAAAAAATAGTTGCAACAACTGGACACAAAGCTATTATCTGTAAGCATTGGGAACAAGGTGGAAAAGGCGCTATAGAACTTGCACAAGAACTCGTTACCTTGATTGAAAAGCACGATTCTGATTTTAAAGTTCTCTATCAAGATGATATTCCACTCGTTCAAAAAATTAATTGTATTATAACAAAGCTATACGGTGGACGTGGCGCCATCATCTCAGCCCCTATTCTCAAACAACTTGAATCTTGGGAAAAAGAGGGGTTTGGCGTCTACCCTATTTGTATGGCAAAAACACCTTATTCTTTTTCTTCTGATCCCAAGCAATACGGCGCTCCTGTTGATTTTGAAATTCCCATACGAGAAGTTCGTCTCTGTGCGGGAGCCGGTTTTATTGTTGTCATTTGTGGAGATGTTATGACCATGCCGGGACTACCCCATTATCCCGCGGCTGAAAAAATTCATCTTGACGAAAATGATCAAATACAAGGACTTTCATAAATTTATAACCGTAAATTCTATCATTCATTATAAAAAGCGTTTTATTGTAAAAAAAATAGAATTTTAAAAAGCGATATAGACAAATGTCTTATTTATATGATATAAGTGCTTGTCCTTTTGGATATGCCTTTAAAAGGACGTAGGTTTTTTCCTATCATTTATGACACTGAAAAAAGCAGGATAGATAGTGCAAGTACTCGTTCGTGATAATAATGTTGACCAAGCGCTCCGTGCGTTGAAAAAAAAGATGCAGCGTGAAGGTATCTTCCGTGAAATGAAAATGCGTAGTTATTATGAGAAGCCATCTGAGAAGCGTGCTCGTGAAAAAGCTGAAGCTATTCGTCGTACACGTAAGCTTGCTCGTAAGCGTGCACAAAGAGAAGGTTTTGTTAGTAACGGACGAACTGTTGCGGTAAAGTAATATACTTTATGATATTATATAGCTGCATAACCAATAGGTAATAAGCTACTAGAAAATTTTTCTTCATAGGCGATTGCAATAAATTGCTTGTGTGTAGGTTTTTGTGTACAATGTTATCTAATATGTTAGTTATTTGAAAATAATAAGATTTCTATCATAAAGGTGGTTTTTATTTCACTCTTATATTTTAAAAATAGATAACAAACTACACTTTAGATATTTAAGCGACTTTTTCCTATGTGAATTGAGTGTGAGGTGTTTTATTATCACTTTTCACTATAATTTTCTCCTTCTGGATATCTCTTACATCACTGCTTCTTATGTACAAATTTCATGATGAACTTCTTTTTTGTCATTAAATATTCTACATCTTTCGATCATCCTAGGTCTGATTACAAAACAAAAATAACTATCGCAATATGCGATTGTGTGTAAAATATAATATCAAATTCATAATCCTCTTTCCCTTCAGTTATGTAACGAAACGATATAATTCCATAACTTTTTATATCTCTTGATTCTGTCTCTCTAAAGGATGACGAATTTCAACCACTGAACTATAAATTCTTTTTTCTTGATAAATTTCTTCTATTCATCACTTATGTAATTACCCTCATAATTGTATCGAATAAGCCCTTCTATTTCTTTCAACTTTCTTCTATACTGAGTTAGAGAAAAAGAAATTTGACAATAAACAGAGAAAACACTGTATTTTAATATGGATGAATGTGCCTTTTATTACCATTGTTGATGGAAATATTTTTACAATTTAAATAACGAGTTAAAGTTTTTAACGCAGTGATTTGTTATTATAAGTAATTGTTTTTCATATTAATTAATAATTCTGAATAACGTAAAGTTTCTCAATGCCTTCTCATATTGAATCAATCAAGATTATCTTCTTGTACATCATAAGCGGAATCCGTATGCAAATAGAATAAAAGCTATTTAAGAAAAAACAAAAATGCTTCTTATGAACACCATAAATAATAGGAACTGCATAACATTGAAAGCTGGTAAATAGAACGATGAAGCCCGCTTATCTACCATACGGATAAGCATTATCATGGCATAAGATTAGAGTGTAGCAAATTTTATAAATGGAATTATCACGAAAAAGTGTCCTGTTAAAATTAGCCCTTCATATATCAATCTACTCTATAATGTAGCTCATATTTTTACGCTTAAATGTTTTATTTATCGTATTATTTTGTTCATTCAAAACTTCTTTTCAAGCCACACAATAATCCCTTTCTGAACAGCTCTTTGTTCATAGTATGCATACATGCACTTTTACTTCGAGAAACAAACTCAGAAAAGAGATGCAATACTTTAGCCCTAATTTCCTGTACAAAAACTGCTAAGGCTCCAGTAATACTTTACTGTTTTATCACGCGTACAGCTACATAAAAATCCAATGTTTATTTATATCTATCCCCTCATAAAAAAGATACGCACTAAGAAATATAAGCTTTTGTTTTCCTTATTTTGATATTTTTGTAGCAATTTTCTCATCGTTTAGATCTCTTTAACGAGCAGTGTGTCATACTTTTTATCAGTTTCCAGTCTTATCTTTCAGATTTTAAATTTCCAATATATGATGAAATAAAGGAGTTCGGTGTGCAAAATTCTCGTTGGTTTCGCGTTTCAATACTCGCATCATGTATCTTAATAGCAACAGTCATTGTATTAGGTTCACCTCATTTGTTGCATGCACAAACATTTAATCAAAATTTAGGGCCCAGTGGTTTACCACTTCCGCGATTTGCTTCGATTAAACCCACCAGCGTTAATGTACGCGTCGGACCAGGAAGCAACTATTCTATCATTTTTACCTACAAAAAGAAGGGATTACCTATTGAAATCATTCAAGAATATGATCAATGGCGCAAAATTCGTGATGCCGAAGGCGATGAGGGATGGGTGTATCAATCACTTTTATCGGGAAAGCGAACTGCTATAACTATTCCATGGCAAAAAGATAAAACTAAAAGACTGATGCTACGAAAAAACCCCACCGACAACGCAGAACTTGTGGCAGAAGTAGAACCTAATGTCATTGGTAATATCCGCCAATGTGATGGACAATGGTGCGAACTAAATATTAATAATACGCGCGGATGGCTTCAACAACCACAGTTATGGGGAATCTATCCTGATGAAAAAGTAAAAGGCTGGTGAATACTCAAACTCAATAAGTTTAATTTTATTCCTTATTGAATATCCTCACTGCCTATCACAAGATCGATTTTTTGGTTTCAATCGCACGATTAAATCAACATGTGAAATTTCCATACCTTCTGGTGGCTTAGGCAAATTTCTAATAATGGGAGATTCTTCCAAATTGTAAGGAATATCAAGAATACGATTTTCACCTTCTATATAAAAATGGTAGTGATCAGAGGTATTGGTATCAAACCAAGTTTTTGAGCCCTCTACGGCAATAATCCGTAATAATCCCGCTTCCGTAAATTGATGAAGCGTATTATAAACCGTTGCTAAAGATACAGGTACACCTGCCCTCACCGCTTCCTCATAGAGCTCTTCAGCAGTAATATGACGATTTCCTTGAGAAAAAATCATATGTGCAAGTTCCAACCGCTGACGTGTTGGACGCAGACCATTTTGACGCAAACGTTTTTCTAACATAGAAATGGAATAATATTGCACCATTTTTCCACACTCTTTTGTGCACTGTTGCTCTTCATTCATATCTAAATTGTCTGCACTCACTGACATATTACAAACCCAAATACATTCCTGCTAAATAAGATCAAAATACAAAAAAATGGGAATAGTATGGTGTAATCTTGTATTCCATTTTTAAATAATTACCTATGTAGAATACATAAAAAAAGGCTTTTGTCATTAAAAATGATATAAAATCATTTCCCTCTCTTTAAAATTTGCTCTAAAAGTAGATTGGGAAAAGCGCAGAAATTAAAGATATATGCAAATAAATGGAGTAACAATGGCTGAACAAAAGTCTCGCTACACATATGAAGAGCTTCTAAGCTGCGCTCGCGGCGAAATGTTTGGTAGAGGTAATGCGCAATTGCCAGCACCGCCAATGTTGATGATTCATCGAATCACTCAAATTAGTGAAACTGATGGTAAATACGATAAAGGAATGGTTCGCGCCGAATTTGACATTACACCAGACATGTGGTTCTTTAATTGTCACTTTATAGGCGATCCCGTCATGCCAGGATGTCTCGGACTGGATGGTATGTGGCAATTAACAGGTTTTTTTCTTGGTTGGCTAGGCGAACCAGGAAAAGGAAGAGCAATATCAACAGGTGAAGTAAAGTTATCAGGGATGGTAACTCCACAAACCAAAATTCTTGAATATGAAATAGATTTTAAGCGTATTCGACGTGGAAATTTAGTCTTAGGAATAGCTGATGGGTGGCTAAAAGCAGATGGAGAGACTATTTATAAGGCGAATGATTTACGCGTTGCTTTATTCAAAGAAGATTGAACGTTATTTCCGTCAGAAAGAACTTTTCACTATTCTGTATGGAACGAGGAGGTATGAATGCGTCGAGTTGTTGTAACCGGAATGGGAATTGTCTCCGCGATTGGAAATAACCCTAGAGATGTTTTAACCAGTTTACGTGAAGCAAAATCCGGAATTTCTTACGCACCTCAATATGCCGAATTAGGCTTTCGTAGCAGAGTTTATGGCAAACCCGATATTAATATAGAAGAACTCGTAGATCGACGTGCTCTACGTTTTCATGGGCGTGGAACAGCATGGAATCACATCGCCATGGATCAGGCGATTGCTGATGCGGGTCTAGAACCGCATGAAGTATCGAACGAACACACGGGTATTATTATGGGTTCTGGAGGTGCTTCAACACATTCAATCGTAGAAGCTGCTGACATTACACGCCAAAAAGGCCCAAAACGTGTTGGACCTTTTGTTGTCCCTAAAGCGATGAGTTCTACAGCATCTGCAACATTAGCAACTTTCTTTAAAATAAAGGGAATCAATTATTCAATCTCTTCAGCTTGTGCTACCTCCAATCATTGTATTGGTAATGCTTACGAAATGATTCAATATGGTAAACAAAAGCGCATCTTTGCCGGTGGCTGCGAAGATTTGGATTGGACACTATCTGTTTTATTCGATGCCATGGGCGCTATGTCCAGCAGATATAATGACATTCCTCACAAAGCTTCACGTGCTTATGATGTTAATCGTGATGGTTTTGTCATTGCTGGAGGGGCTGGCGTTTTAGTCCTTGAAGATTTAGAACTTGCTAAAGCACGTGGTGCAAAAATCTACGGAGAAATCGTTGGATACGGTGCGACATCCGATGGACATGATATGGTTGCCCCATCAGGAGAGGGAGCGGAGCGGTGCATGCGCATGGCTCTTGCAACAGTCAATAATAAAATTGATTATATCAATCCCCATGCGACAGCAACTCCTGTTGGTGATCCTCCTGAGATAGAAGCTATCCGTCGTGTCTTTGGAGCAGGTGATCAATGCCCCCCCATTTCTGCTACCAAGTCTCTAACAGGACATTCCTTGGGAGCAGCAGGTGTTCACGAAGCAATCTATACATTGTTAATGATGAATCATAATTTTATTTGTGAAAGTGCCCATATTGAAGAACTTGATCCAGCTTTTGCTGATATGCCAATCGTTCGTGAACGACGTGATCATCAACAACTGAATACCGTATTGTCGAATACTTTTGGCTTTGGCGGTACCAATGCAACGCTTGTTTTCCAACGTTATGTATAAACAAAAGCTCTTAGTAATTGAAAAAAGTACGGTCTTACGGAGAATAATATGAAAGGTTTGATGGAGGGCAAACGCGGCCTTATTATGGGAATTGCGAATGACCATTCAATTGCTTGGGGCATTGCCTGTCAGCTCGCACAAGCAGGAGCGGAATTAGCGTTGACTTATCAAGGAAATGCTTTTGGAAAACGTGTTCATCCCCTAGCAGATAAACTTGGGTGCAAATTAGTGCTAGAGTGTGACGTTGAAAAAAGTGAAAATATTGATTACGTCTTTGAGCAACTTGAAAAAGAATGGAAAACAATTGATTTTATTGTCCATGCCATTGGTTTTTCAGATAAAACTCAGCTAAAAGGGCGTTACGTTGATGTTACAACACGTGAAAACTTTCAACGCACGATGGTTATTTCAGCTTATTCCTTTACTGAAATTGCCCAGCGCGCGGGTAAGCTTATGCCCAATGGAGGAACACTTTTAACTCTTACCTACGGTGCTTCACAGCAAGTTGTGCCTAATTATAACATCATGGGTGTTGCTAAAGCAGCTTTAGAAGCTATGGTACGTTATTTAGCAGCGGACTTTGGTCCTCAAAATATCCGTGTCAATGCGATTTCCGCTGGTCCTGTTAGAACTTTAGCAGGTAATGGTATTGCAGCTGCGCGGGCAATATTTTCACATCAACGCCGTAATGCCCCATTACGGCGTACCGTAAATATTCATGAAATTGGAAAATCTGCTCTTTATCTACTCTCTGACTTATCATCAGGTGTTACAGGTGAAATCCATTATGTTGATTCAGGCTATAACATCATGTCTATGCCAATACTTGAAGAACTGAAAAAAAGTGACGATTCCCAAGAAGAATAAAATTTATTTCATTGCACTAAAAAAGAAAATAAATCATGTCCATAGTGCTTTAATCGGGTATTGAGTACTTTCTCAGCTATATAATAGTGTATTGACTTATAATAATATGACGTAAGGCATATGTGCAAATGTTTGTAAGAATAAGTCAATACAAAACCAGATGTACGATGCCTTGTTTCGCAAAATATTTTATAAAAAGCCGGAGTATTTCTTCAATCCATGGTTGATAAAGTGTGTATTTTATGACGTTATTTACCTTACTAAAGCATACGCTTTTGTCGTTGCTTAAAATCAATATCCAGCCCTTATGCTACCGTAGTTTGAAACAGAGATTAGAGAATTATTAAAATCCTTAGTTTCAGCTTTTGTGTAGCAAATTGAAAAAAATATTCCTACCGTTTGATTTATTCTTGAAACGCAAATACAATCTAATTTAGGACGAATATGAAGGCGTAAAGAAATCAATCATTAATCTTACTATTATTCTTTAATGAGGCTTTACGATTTTAAAAGCATGTACATCAATGTTTTTTTAATAATGGAGGTTACGCTTTACCTCACACCTTTATTTTTCTTGTTCTTTAATGAAAGCATTTCTCTGATGTGTCAGGTAAAATAGAACACCCAAAAACACTATAGCTGTTTCTCCTTCATGCATTTTTTAAAGATATCTCTCAATGCACGCCATTCCATTTCACAATGGTACCTGTAGAACGTATAAAAAATCCCTGTGAAGTACATAAAATCCTTTTTTTACCACCATTTTAATGTTTATACAGATGACAAACCGACACCATCATTTTACTTGCCATGTTCTAATATTGAAACAACCCTTGACACTTGAGATGATTCATTAGAAGTATCTTTAATAATTTTTATCCACATACTAACCCGCTTGTGACAAGCAAACACATATTTTTAATTAACTCAATACAAAAATAAAATGAATTATTTATATAAATCAATTTTTTATCTTTATAATCACATTATTTTTCAGTGTAAATGACAGCCACAAACAAGTACAATAATATTTTTTTCAATCTTAGACTTTCAAAGTTATAATTCCAAAAATCATTTCTTGCATATAAAAAACAGAATTGACATGTGAGAAAATAAAAGACTTAAATATTTCTACTGAACAGCTTCAAGTGCTTAGAGCTGTCTCAACATTGGGGGGTGTAATGATGCTCGGCTTCCTCCTTCATAAACGTAAAGATGGGGATGTGCACAATGGCTTTATCGTTACACTATTCACGGTTACCGTCGCGAAGTGGACTTGGAAGTTTTAAGAGAGGTCTCTTTAAAACAAGCGCGTGAATATACAACAGCTATCGTGTTTTTTTGGGCGTTCTATTTTACCTGACACATCAGAGAAATGCTTTCATTAAAAAATGAAAAAATAAAGGTGTGAGATAATCTCCATTATTTAAAAGATATTGCTTTAGATAGCGTAAAACTGAATTTAAAAATGATTGTAGAAATGGGAACTGGTTTTCATCTTTAAAATTTCATCTTCTTCCCAAAACAGATTGTCTTCTTGTTTTAAAGAATTACAAAAACAGAGATACATAATATCCCTGCCCCGATATTCTTAACTTATACGTTACATAAATAAGATGCTTCTACCTAATGAGTCTTGTATTATTCTGTTTGCAAACATCATTGTGAGATGAATTTAAGAGACAATAAAAATATCTTGTTCATTACATTACATAAACATGTGTAAGTGGAAACGATAATTTATCTTCAAAGAGATAGCTCTTAGATAAAAGCAAAAACTTTTATATTTCAGCCATGTTTCATAAAGAATCGAATGATATGAATCTATAATTTGCTGGAATATGACTACCTTATACAACCATCAATAAAATCTATTTTATATGTCTATCATAGCATGTTTCTATTTTTTACGATTTGAATTATTAAAAAATAGGATATCATTGTATTTCGTCCTTGAGGGCGCGGCTTAGTAATGTATTTGCCGCTTCAGTTATGTTTTTACCACAATAGAGAATTTGATAAATTTGTTCTACAATGGGCATTTCTACCCCAATACGCTGCGCCAACGTATGTACTTCCTTGGTATTTAAGTATCCTTCCACAACCTGACCAATTTGTTTTTCCGCTTCTTTTATATCTATTCCTTTACCAAGAAGTATTCCAAAACGACGATTACGTGACTGATTATCAGTACATGTCAAAACCAGATCACCTAAGCCTGTCATTCCCATAAATGTGGAAAGCTCAGCACCCATAGCCCCCCCTAAACGACTGATTTCAGCTAATCCTCGTGTGATAAGAGCTATTCGTGCATTTGCCCCAAAACCTATGCCATCTGATATTCCTGCACCAATAGCAATAACATTTTTGACTGCTCCCCCTAATTGAACACCAATCATATCTGAACTTTTATAAACTCTAAAACTTTTGTCACAATAAAAAAGTTGCTGCAATTCTTTACCAAACTCAACATCAGAAGCTGCTATCGTCATTGCAGTAGGCCAACCAATAGCTAGTTCTTGAGCAAAAGTTGGTCCAGAAAAAACAGCTAAAGGAATTTTTTCACCTAAAATCTCACGAGCAACCTCTTGTAAAAAACGTCCAGTACCATGTTCTAAACCTTTTGTAGCCCAAATAACACGTGAATGCTGATCTAAATAAGGCTGAATATTACACAAAACTTGATGAAATACATGGCTTGGAACTGCGATTAATATATTGTGACTCGCCGTTATTGCAGTTTCAAGCGAAGCTTCAAGTAATAAATTGTCAGGAAATCGAATATCGGGTAAATATACTTGATTACAACGTTGTTCCTGTAATTCTTTGATATGTTGAGGACTATATCCCCAAAGTAAAACATTATGACCATTACGGGCAAGAGCTATCGCTAATGCAGTACCAAAAGAACCAGCACCAATAACTGTCATTGCAACGGTTTTCATTAAGTTTTCTGATTATTCTCTAAATTTTTGATTTCAATTGCATATTATTATTACAAATAACTTTAATGCTATCTTTAATATAAATTCTGTAAATCTAAAAACATTACTGCTTCGTGTTTTTTTATCTCACACAACATAAAAACTTGTTTCTCACATTCTCTTTCTTTGTAGTAAATTTTACAAACATCACTTTTTGTATATTCTACAAATAGCTATTTGTCTCAAAAATTAAAGCTTGACTAAATACCCCACGGACTTTCTCTTTTAAATTAAAAGTATATTCAAAATAATGATACTCATATCCACTGATATCTTGTATTTCTTCCCTTCTTTATATCCTACGAATTTCTTCTACGAGCTGATACATGCCGCATCAGCTCCATAGATATTTCTAACAACTACTCCACAGGAAACTGTGTATTTGGATCTTGATCCATGGGTATTTCTGAACCAGGCGCTTGATCTACAGGAGTTTGTGTACTTAGACCTTGCCCCATGGGTACTTCTGAACCAGGTGCTTGATCTACAGGAGTTTGCGTACTTAGACCCTGCCCCATGGGTATTTCTGAACCAGGTGCTTGATCTACAGGAGTTTGCGTACTTAGACCCTGCCCCATGGGTATTTCTGAACCAGGTGCTTGATCTACAGGAGTTTGTGTACTTAGATCCTGCCCCATGGGTACTTCTGAACCAGGTGCTTGATCTACAGGAGTTTGCGTACTTAGACCCTGCCCCATGGGCATTTCTGAACTAGCTTCTTGATCTACAGGAGTTTGCGTACTTAGATCCTGCCCAATGGGCATTTCTGAACCCTGTATCTTTTCTGGCTGTTTTCTTACGGATATATCTTTGTTTGATAACTGCTCAGACACTGAAGAATCATCTCTACTTGATATTTCCGGTTCAATAACACGTCCTGAACCACCCATCATATTATAATTTAAATGAGAAATAGCCCACCAAGTTCCCCCAATAATAACAAAAACGCAAATAGCAGCAAACCATAACGCGCTTAAATTCCACTTGGCGTCTGGACCAGAATTCAAGTGCAAAAAGAAAACAATTTGTACTATAATCTGAATAATCGCCATCCCAATAAGATACGCAACCTTTGTACTAACTGCCCAACTTTCCATCATTCCATACATCACAGGAACAAAAGAACCCAAAGTGAAAAATACAGCCAGAATAAAACCAACCAAATAGGAACCAGTACTGGGACCATGTGTTTCATTTTGCACGCTCATCACAACGCTCCTAATAGATAAACCATGGTGAAAACACCAATCCATACAATATCAAGTAAATGCCAAAAAATGGAAAGGCATGCTAAACGTGTTTTATTGTTCTGATCCAAACCATTACGACGAAGATGAAAAAACATCACAACCATCCAAAGAAGACCAACACTTACATGAAGTCCATGGGTGCCAACCAAAGCAAAAAATGCTGACCAATAAGCAGAGAGAATTTCCCGTCCAAAAAGCTGTAAACCTGTTGCAGGATCAATACCCGCATAAGCATTTGGATCGAAATAAAAAACCTCACTCAAAAGTTCATGAAATTCGTAAAGTTCCATACCAATGAAGCAACACCCCAATACAAAGGTAATAGCCATCCATAAACGCACACCACTGATGTTATTTTTATGTGCTTGTACCATTGCAAAGCCATAAGTGACGGATGAAAACAATAAGAAAGCAGTCTCAACCAAAACAAACTTTAAATCTATAAACTCATTGCCCGCTTTACCACCGCCATAAGAAGCAGAAAATACAGCAAAACTTGAAAACAATGTCGAAAACAGGATTAAGTCTGAAAGAATATAGACCCAAAAACCAAACGTCATTACCGAGCTACTATCGTGGTGAAGTTCATCTATAGTACTCGCGTTATTCATTGTTACAGCACTCATACTGTCACTCCTTGTTCTTTAAGAACAGCCGTAAAGGCATCTTCAGTTTTTTGCACTTCTTCAGCTGGAATATAGTAACCATGATGATCACCTGTTAATGAATGACACACAAGCGTTACAATAAAACCAACCAGTCCAACCGCAACAAGCCACCAAATATGCCAAACAAGTGCAAAACCAACAACTAATGAGAAGAATCCCGCAATAATTCCAGCAGATGTATTTGATGGCATATGAATTTTTGTAAACCCACTTGTCGGCCGTTGATAACCACTTTTCTTCATATTCCAATAAGCGTCATCAGACTGTATCTTTGGAAGGAGGGCAAAATTATAGGAAGGAGGCGGTGAAGAGGTAAACCATTCAAGTGTACGTGCATCACCCCAAGAATCATTTAATGTTACCGGTAAGTGACCTTTATGCTTAATACCGTACCAAATCGCCAAAACAACCTGTAACACAAAACAAAGAATACCAAGTAAGATAATACAAGCACCTAATGCAGCAATAATAAACATCGGCTGCCAACTAGGTTCCATGTAATGCTGAAGACGACGCGTCGCCCCCATTAAACCAAGCGCATAAACGGGGAAAAAGGCAAGGTAAAAACCAATAAACCAACACCAAAAAGATGCAATACCTAGTATGCGATTTGGTTTATAACCAAAAACTTTTGGAAACCAAAATGCAATCCCCGCTAAGTACGCAAAAACCACACCTCCAATAATTGTATGATGGAAATGTGCTATCAAAAAGAGCGAATTATGAAACTGCCAATCAGCAGGGACAATAGATAATAAAACACCGGTTAATCCACCACCAACAAATGTAAAGATCATGCCCATGCACCAAAGCATTGGAGGCTCAAAGCGAATTCGACCTTTATACATCGTAAGCAGCCAATTAAAGACTTTTACACCTGTTGGAACTGCGATGATCATTGTCGCAATACCAAAGAAAGTATTTACAGCTTCACCGCCACCCATTGTGAAAAAATGATGTCCCCAAACAAGAAGAGAAAGAATCAAAATAACCAACATGGCCCATACCATCGAAGTATAACCAAAGAGGCGCTTTGAAGAAAAAGTTGACACAACCTCAGAAACAATTCCAAAAGCAGGAACAACCAAAACATAAACCTCAGGATGACCAAAAACCCAAACATAGTTAATCCATACCATCGGATTTCCGCCACCAACATTAGAAAAGAAATTCATGCCCAAATAACGATCGCATGCCAAGAGTGCAAATGCTACAGCCAAGACAGGGTAAATAACTAAAATAAGAACATTGCTGACAAAAGCACTCCAACAGAAAATAGGCATTCTCATCATTGTCATTCCAGGAGCACGCATTTTAATCATCGTTGCAATAAAATTTACTGATCCCATTGTTGTTGCAATACCAGAAAGCTGAAGTGACCATAAATAATAATCTACCCCTGTATCTGGACTCGTTTGCAATTCTGTAAAAGGTGGGTACATCAGCCAACCACCACGACCAAAATTACCAACACCTAGGGATATGTTAATTAATATTGCCCCCGCAGCCGTAATCCAAAAACCTAGATTATTTGCAAAGGGAAAAGCAACATCACGCGCACCAATTTGAAGCGGTATAAGATAATTAAAAAGACCAAATAAAATAGGCGTGGCCATGAAAAAAATCATGATCGTACCATGCGCCGAAAAAATTTGATCAAAATGCTCAGGGGGCAAATAACCCGCTGTTTCACTC
Organism: Bartonella sp. CL70QHWL; assembly: GCF_042194855.1. Taxonomy (NCBI): domain Bacteria; kingdom Pseudomonadati; phylum Pseudomonadota; class Alphaproteobacteria; order Hyphomicrobiales; family Bartonellaceae; genus Bartonella; species Bartonella sp. CL70QHWL. The sequence goes on from NZ_JBHINJ010000001.1 coordinate 50,084, forward strand.
CCAAGAGCTAAAGCTTGATGCGTTCGCATCATAAGTGCGTCCGCAAAACCGCGAACAAGCATAATAATTCCAAGAACGATGTACATAATACCTATGCGTTTATGGTCAACCGTTGTAATCCAATTTCGCCATAGAATCCCCCACCACCCAAGTGCTGTTAAAGCAATAACAGCAATTAAACCAACCAAAACAATCGCAATACATGTATACAAAACGATCGGTTCATGTGCAAGCGCATGAAAAGCACCTGCCGTAGGATCTGTAAGTCTTCCAAACATTTCTCAACCCATTTCAAATGAAATTCAAGTTTAAAAGAAACCTTTGTTAAAAGGGCTCTTTACTTTATTGACTCTGTTAAATAACATCAGGATCAAATACTGAACATAGTGCACCCCACAGCGTCTGAGCAGCAGCACGTTTCATTAAATCTTCATTACATACCGTCTTTTCATCGACACATCGATTAACAACACGATAGTAAAGCCGCTTCTCAACAGGTGCAAAATAACGAACTTCAGCATCTTTTTCCTTCGCAGCAATATCACCCATACGAGGCGCAATAGAAAGTTGACGATAAGATGCACGATCAAGTACTCGACCATTAGCCCGAGCTTTTACAATCCAATCCTCAAAATCCTGCAAAGACACAGAATGCCACTTAAACCGCATACTCGAAAAACCATCACCACTGTAATTTGCTGAGGCTCCTTTGAATACTCCTTGCTCTTCAGCGACCAAATGCAACTTAGCATTCATCTGCGGCATAGCGTAAAGAACTGTACCCAATTTGGGAACCCAAAAAGCATTGACAGAATTCTCTGACGTTAATTGCAATAAAACTTGACGTCCTTCAGGCGCATAAATCTCATTAATCGATGCAACACCATATTCAGGATAAATAAAAAGCCATTTCCAATCAAGAGCAACAGCATCAATCTGTAATGGCTTTCCTTCACCCACAACTTCCACTGGAAGAGGATTTGTAGGTTCAAGCTTATAGGTATAATAAGCTGTTAATGAACCTAAAACCATTACAATTAAAACTGGAATACCCCACATCAATGCTTCAATTTTATTTGAATGCGCCCAATCAGGAGAATAGTCCGCTTTCATATTCGATGCACGATATTTTATAGCTAAAAATACCACACTCACCATAACTGGGATGACAATACAAAGCATCACCACCACACAAACAACGATCAAAATGAGCTGTTGACGTGCAACATAACCTGATGGCTGTATAACATCAATTTTACAACCAGACAAAAGCAGTGCTCCCCCTAAAATCACAAGCATTTCTAATTGTCTAACAAAGCTTTTCACCTTTATTTACCCCCGTCATACGCACTAAAAATTGTCATAAATATATACCTCACATTGTACAGATTTGAAAATAATTATCAAGAGAATTCAATGCCTATATTACTCTTATTAAACGCCTACTCTTTATCTATCACAATTTAATTGTTTTGCTTAATTGTTTTGCAATATACTCAAGTGCAAACCAATATCCATCACCTCCACACCCAGTTATGACAGCGTCTACACCTGCAGATGTATAAGAATGGTGACGAAAAGCTTCACGCTGATAAATATGAGATAAATGAACTTCTACTTTCGGCCCTGAAAACATTTTTAGGGCATCAAGAAGTGCAACAGATGTATGACTGTAAGCCGCTGGATTAATGATCAATCCAGAACTTGCCTCTATTGCTTCTTGTATCCATGCTACTAATTGCCCTTCACAGTTACTTTGATAAAAATTTATTATAATATCATTTTTTTTTGCCCATTCTCTGCATCTTTTTTCAATATCTTCTAGAGTTTCAGTTCCATAAATTTCTGGCTCACGTTGACCTAGAAAATTTAAATTAGGACCATTTAAAATTGTTATTATCTCTGACATAGCAAGCCTTTTCTTTCAGACCTATCACTTATTAAAAAAATATTTAGCATGTTTTTATGGCAATAAAGCTCCATCCTTAATCTCAAAGAATTCTGCGCGTCCTTTTAAGTCATCGAATAAAAGACGATCTGTTCCTGTCATAAATGTTTGTACAGCTAAATCATCAAGAATATCAAATAGAGCAGCACGTCGATGCGAATCAAGATGAGCAGCCATTTCATCAAGAAGAAGAATGGGAGATCTTTCCGATATCATACCTGTTAGACGTGCATGACACAAAACTAAACCTGTCAGCAGCGCTTTTTGTTCACCTGTTGAACAAGATGTTGCTGCTCTATTTTTATCAGCATAAAAAACCTGCAAATCTGCACGATGTGGTCCTTCTAACGTCCGACCAGCAGCACGATCCATTGCGCGATTATGCCGTAATCGATCACAAAATTGTTCTTCAACTTCAGTTGCTGATATTTCACTAAGAGCTGTTTCCAAAAAACCATCAATTTGCAAAAAAGCTCGTGGAAAAGGTATCTGTGATGGCATTTGCGTAAACATGTCATTTAAAAGACGAATAACATCAACACGCGCCGCAGAAATAGCTGTCGCCAGTTCTGCCATCTGCTTTTCTAAAGCATCAAACCAAGCACAATCTTCATTTCCATCTAAAAACAAACGATTACGTGCGCGCATAGCTCTATCATAATCGGCTATGCGGCGCCTATGCAAGGGATCAATCGCCAAAACCATACGATCCAAAAAACTACGGCGCTCAAGTGAAGGACCTGTAAAAAGACCATCCATAGACGGTGTTAGGACACTAATATGACAATAATCTGTTAGGCAATCACTCGACTCATTCACACCATTAATATGGACCTTTCGACTGTTATCGCTAACCTCGAAAGCTGTACCAATCTTTACTTCACCATAAAGAGCGCATTCAAGACGCGCAAATACAACAAATCCTCCACCACCATCTACAAAGCTAACGTCAGAATAAACAGCGCGCCGCAAACCACGGCCAGGAGAAAGAAAAGATAACGCCTCTAAAAGATTCGTCTTGCCAGCACCATTATGGCCAGTAAAAACCACATGCTGACCAGAAAAATGAATATTGAAAAAAGAATAATTGCGATAACGTAAAAGCTTCAGCTGCCTCACTGCCACTTTGTGCACATGACTGGCCATACATTGCAAAACAACCGCCCCTAAACGCGAATAGGCATCAGTACATAGAGCACATCCACATCATCATTATCACGAATCAGAGCGGGTGCTCCAGCCTCAGCCAACATAAAAACCATCTCATCGCTTGAAAGCTGCCCAGCAATATCCAAAAGATAACGTGAATTAAACCCTATCTCAAGCGGTTCAGATGCATAAGTTACTGATAATTGATCTTCTGCACTGCCCGAATCTGGGCTATTAACAACAAGCCTTAACTGTCCATGCTCAATCGTTAATTTAACTGCACGCCCCCGATCACTTGAAATCGTTGAAACACGATCAACGGCAGAAGAAAAGTCCTGCCTATTAACAATTAATTCTTTATCATTTCCAAGAGGGATAACACGTTGATAATCTGGAAATGTTCCATCAATTAATTTTGATGTAAAAATCACAGAGCCTATAGAAAAACGAATTTTTGTCTCTGAAAGCTCTATACACACATCACTATCATTTTCTTCTGAAAGAAGTTTTTGCAATTCTCCTACAGCTTTACGGGGAACAATAACACCAGGCATTCCCTCAACACCCGAAGGAGCTTCCATCTCAACTTGTGCCAAACGATGACCATCAGTTGCAACCAAACGCAATTTCAAAACATCATCATTAATAATATGGAAATAAATACCATTAAGATAATAACGGGTTTCTTCAGTAGAAATAGCAAATTGTGTACAATCAAGTAAATGTTTTAAGCCTGATGCCGATAAAGAAAAACGATAACCAAACTGCCCAGGAAGCGACTCTGGAAAGTCTGACTTCGGAAGACATTGAAGCTGAAAATGTGCACAACCCGAAACCACGGACATTGTACCTGCTTGATTCTCATCGACGGATAATACAACTTCATTGCTATCAGGAAGTTTTCGAATGATATCATAAAGCAAATGTGCTGGAACAGTTGTTGCTCCAGCTTGTTTAACATTAACTGCAAAAGATTCCATAACCTCTAAATCAAGGTCTGTTGCTTTTAACTGTACACGGCCATTTTCTGCATCAATCAACACATTCGATAAAATAGGAACAGTATTACGGCGCTCTACCACACGGTGAACCCGACCAAGAGACTTGAGAAATTGACTGCGATCAACTGTAATACGCATAAAAGCCCCGTATGATTTACTAAAAACTATAAGAATTCTTTAGACTTAAAGAATAGACCCTCTTTAAGAATCGCCTGCTAGAGTTTATTAAACCTCTCTTAAAATGGCAAGTCACTCCTGCATAAGAAAAAATAAATCTTTTCATTAAATTCTTTAAAGTCTCTCCAAGGAAAGAAACGATAAACACTATACAGCCTGTTCTCCAATCAACCGCTTAAGCAATTCAAGTTCCTTAGCCAAGGTCTGATCACCACAAACCAAATCTTCAATTTTACGCACAGCGTGTAAAACTGTTGTATGATCACGCCCACCAAAACGGCGCCCAATTTCTGGTAACGAGCGAGGAGTTAATACTTTTGCTAAATACATTGCAACTTGCCGTGGCTTCACAACCGTACGTGTTCGACGATTAGATAACAAGTCCTGTTTAGAAACATTATAATGGCGTGCTACCGTACGCTGAATTTCTTCAATCCGAATACGCTTAGGTTCACCAGGACGTGTCAAGTGACCTAATAACTCATCAATCCGCTCTAAAGATAAATCAGACTCAAAAGATTGACGAAACAAGAGCTGATTAAATGCACCTTCAATATCACGCCCCGACCCTAAAACCGTTTTCGCAATATATTCCAAGATATCATCAGAAATTGATACCATGCCATCATCTTGTTGTGCCACCTTCAACCGCTGGCGCAACATTTGCAAACGCATTTCATAATCTGGTGCTTCAATTTCAAGGGCCACCCCTCCCTGAAGACGAGAGCGAACGCGAAGATCAAGCGATTCTAATTCTGCTGGTGGACGATCTGCAGCGACAACAACCTGTTTTGCACTATCAAGCAACATATTAAGCAAATGGCAAAACTCATGTTGTATCGACTTACCCTGTAAAAACTGCATATCATCAATAATTAAAAGGTCGATATCACGAAGCTGTTCTTTAAAAGAAAGAGCATCATTATCACGAATAGCTGTTGCAAAACGCCACATAAAATATTCAGCAGTTAAATAAATAACGCGCGCAGACGTTAAACGCTTCAATGCAGAAGCAGCAATCGCTTGAAGCAAATGTGTTTTTCCTAAGCCAACAGATGCGTGAATAAAAAGAGGATTAAAACGTAAAGCACTTTTATGCCCCTCCGCAATAGAACGCGCAGCCGCTAAAGCAACACGATTAGAAGCCCCCTCAACAAAACTTTCAAAAGTATAACGAGAATCAAGTGGAGATCCAAAAACTCCCGTTTGAGAACTCTTAACTGAATGCTCTGCGCAACTTTCAACAAAAGATGAAGTCGCCTGCTCCTCTAGTACAACAGAAGGAACACTTCTTTTACAAACGACATCTCTTGAAACGCGTTCCATACCACGAACAATAACTTCAACACGAAGAATTGCTGAATTCTCTTGTTTCCATAAATGAGTCAAAAGAGAACCATAGTGATTATTAATCCATGAACGTAAAAAAGCAGTAGGAACAGAAAGCTTTACAAGAGTATGACTATATTCAGCAAGCTTCACGCGCCCAAACCAACTGGTATAAGCCTCAACACCAACCTGTACCTTTAATTGCGCCATAACACGTATAAAAGCCGCTGCACTTTCCTCCTCTGAAACAATAGAATGCCCTATAGGAGCACTTCTACAAACATTCTCATCACTCTCCGTCATCCTATTCTTTATTATGTTCTCTGCCGACAGGATATTTACCGAAACCCTTTTAAAGGAACTAGCTTTAGAGTTCAATTTATCCACCATCTTCCATCCTGATAAAAATAAAATTTTGTCCTGCCAAACAGCTAAAATAAATCTAGCGAAGGCAAAACGCCCTACCCCAAATAAGATTACTCACCCTCCCCTAGGATAGCCTCATCACAACCCCACTAACAAAGATGACCAATAAGATTTACTTGCACTCATGATATGACCCACCCTTCTAAAATGGTAAACATATCCATTAAGAAAACTAAAAAACCGTCAGAAAACCTCTCCAACACAAAAGTTTAGAAAAGCCTAAATCAAAACATCTTGTATTCAACAAAGTACAGAATAATACGCTGATGTGACCCCTTCATGCTTTTTAGTCTTCATAAGAACCATACAAAACAGCAGAGGTAAAATGCAAGAGGTCAAAATAAAATCAAAAAACCCAAAAAAAATGCTTATATTAATGAGGACTGAAAAAAATATTGATTCAATTCATTTTTTTTCTCTAAATTTACCAATAATTAAAGAATCTCTTCAGATTTAAAAAAAAAAATAAAATGCTTGACAAAAAAGACTCTGTAAAAATCCACAAAGCTTGTGGATAACCATACCCCCCTCTATAAACTTTCTCTCCTTTTTCAAGTGGAGAATCATTATCGATTCTTATTTCAATAGAAACTTTTTGAAATAATAAACAAAAAGCCAGCATCCTCATGGATACTGGCTTTTTTCTCAATTAAAGGAGAAAAAGTTTAAACGCTGAGAGCCTTCAACCGTTTAGCTAAACGCGATACTTTCCTCGCAGCAGCATTTTTATGAAAAACCCCTTTAGAAACTGCACGCATAATTTCAGGCTCAAAATTCTTAAATGCAATCTCCGCAGATGCCTTATCGCCACCCGCCAAAGCATCATCAAACTTACGTATAAAAGTACGAACGCGTGAACGGCGGGCCTTATTAACCTGTGTGCGCGCCGCAACCTTGCGCACCGCTTTTCGAGCAGAAGGTGTATTCGCCATAAATATAATCTCTCTTTCAACACCTTGGTAAAATGAGTCTCAATAACAACTCTACCAATATAAATAAATCCAACCCAAGCAAAACTATAAAGCTGCCTATAACTCGTGTGGTTTATAACGCAATCCCAAAGCTAACGTCAATTAGATTTTCAAAGATAGTCATAAAAAAACGAAGCCAAACTCTTTGATCCGCAACTTTATAGCCTAATAATAGATATTCCTTAACAAACAAAAGAATCTAAACAGCTAACTTACGCAAGACATATTGCAAAATTCCACCATGATGCAAATAATCTAGCTCATCTTCAGTATCAACACGGCATAATAATGGAACGGTTTTTACCGTACCATCAGAAAAAGTAATTTTCGCTACAGTCTTTTGACGAGGTTTCAAGTTATGAATCCCTTCAATTGTCACCTTTTCATCTCCCTTTAAGCCTAAAGATTTCCAACTTAGCCCCTCCTCAAAGACAAAAGGGACAATGCCCATACCAACAAGATTAGAACGATGTATCCTTTCAAAAGATTGCACAATCACCGCTTTGACACCAAGAAGATTGGTCCCCTTGGCAGCCCAATCGCGTGATGATCCATTACCATATTCAACACCTGCAAAAACAACGAGCGGAATACCTTCTTGTTTATACGCCATTGCTGCATCGTAAATGGTTTGTTCTACCGCTGACGGATAATGAACCGTATAACCTCCTTCTCGACCATTTTCCCCTAACATAAAATTACGAATGCGAATATTGGCAAAGGTCCCACGCACCATAACTTCATGATTCCCACGACGCGTTCCATACTGGTTAAAATCAGCTACTTTAACACCATGATCCATTAAATATTTTCCGGCAGGAGAAGCTGCTTTAATAGAACCAGCAGGAGAAATATGATCCGTCGTGATTTTATCACCAAATAAACCTAAAATCCGTGCATCTCTAATATCTGGTAAGATATCAGGCGTTTTCTGCATATCATCGAAATAAGGTGGATTGCGTACATAGGTGGATCGCTCATCCCAAGAATAGGTAGAACCCGTAGGAATCTGAACTTTTTGCCAATTTTCATCTCCCTTAAAAACATCTGCATACTTTTCGGCAAAAACCTTACGCGTGACATTTTTTTCGATAAACTCCTGTATTTCTTGAGAAGTTGGCCAAATATCTCTCAAATAAATGGGTTGGCCATTTGAATCTTCACCAAGAGGCTCCTTGGTTAAATCCTTACACACCGTCCCGATGAGCGCATGTGCAACAACTAACGGTGGTGAAGCTAAATAATTCGCTTGCACATCAGGGGAAACACGCCCTTCAAAATTACGATTTCCTGAAAGAACCGCAGATGCAATTATACCATTGTCATTAATCGTTTTGGAAATAGCTGGGTGCAAAGGACCAGAATTCCCAATACATGTTGTGCACCCAAATCCTACTAAGTTAAATCCCAGTGCATCTAAATCTTTTTGCAGACCCGAATTTTTAAGGTAAGCTTCAACGACTTGTGAACCAGGTGCAAGAGAAGTTTTTACCCATGGTTTACTCTTGAGCCCCTTTGCCACAGCATTTCGTGCCAAAAGACCCGCTGCAATAAGAACACTTGGATTCGATGTATTCGTACACGACGTAATCGCAGCGATCACCACATCACCGTGACCAAGCGTATATTCTTCACCCTCGACCTGATAACGCTTATCTTGTCCAGAAGTTTTCTTATAGTCTTCGACCAATGCCTTCTCAAAACCCTGCCCAACGTTTTCCAATGCAATACGTCCTTCAGGACGTTTAGGACCAGCCATAGAAGAGACAACAGTTCCCATATCTAATTCAATTGTATCACTAAAAATGGGATGAGCTACCATTTCATCATGCCACATCCCTTGTGCTTTGGTGTAAGCCTCCACTAAGGCAATCCGATTTTCATCACGCCCTGTCATATTGAGATAACGCACTGTCTCCTTATCAATTGGGAAAAAACCACACGTTGCTCCATATTCAGGTGCCATATTTCCAATCGTTGCCCGATCAGCAAGTGTCATATGCTCCAAACCAGGACCAAAAAACTCAACAAATTTACCGACAACACCCTTCCGACGTAGCATTTGAGTCACCGTCAATACGAGATCGGTGGCTGTTACACCTTCCTTAAGTTTACCTGTTAGACGAAAACCAATCACTTCAGGTAACAACATAGAAACAGGTTGGCCTAACATTGCTGCTTCTGCTTCAATACCACCAACACCCCAACCTAAAACCCCTAAACCATTTACCATAGTCGTATGCGAATCAGTTCCCACACAGGTGTCAGGATAAATCGTCTCACACCCCTCTTCATTCTTCATCCATACACATTGTGCTAAATATTCTAGGTTAACCTGATGACAAATCCCTGTTCCTGGAGGAACAACACGAAAATTTTGAAAGGCTTGCTGCCCCCATTTAAGGAAACGATAGCGTTCACCATTGCGTTCATATTCATGCTCGACGTTTTCCTTAAAAGCCATGGAAGTGCCAAAAGCATCAACAATAACTGAGTGATCAATGATGAGATCAACGGGAATGAGAGGATTGATTTTTTCAGCGTTACCACCAAGTTTAACCATAGCATCACGCATTGCAGAAAGATCAACAACTGCTGGAACACCTGTAAAATCCTGCATAAGAACACGCGCAGGACGGTAAGCAATTTCTGCCCCGGCACTCCCTTTGTCGTTTAACCACTTAGCAACATTGAGGATATCCTCTTTTTTAACTGTGCGACCATCTTCAAATCGCAATAAATTTTCGAGAATAACTTTCATCGAAAACGGTAAACGAGAAACACCTTCAAGTCCGTTCTTCTCCGCTTCGATCAAACTATAATAAATATATTCTTTGCCACCAACATTTAATACTCTGCGACAATTAAAGCTATCAATTTGAGTCATGACTGTCCACCCTCAATACTATAACCACCCAATTTCCAGGAATGAACAACACAAACTACGAGTCAAGGTCGCAGCTTGAGCGCAGACGCAATTACCTCCGCTATCCATTTCCCCTCCACCCTCTCATAGGCAAATGCGGAAATCAGCGCCAGAAACCATTTTACACCAGATATTGATGTAAGGTATCCTTTATAGAACTATTTCTAGAACTATTCTAGGTACAATTGCATAAAAAATGTGTTTTTTATTCTATAATACAATAAAGAATATGAAAATAAAAACAAAATAGGCAATCACATGGTATTATCAGGCAAAGATTTAGCCGCTTACAGAAACGAAGAAATTCTGTTTAAAGGTCTTTCTTTTTGTTTATTTTCACAGCAACTTATGACAATCACCGGTCCTAATGGTATCGGAAAGTCTACATTACTCCGAATCATTGTCGGTCTTCTTGAAGCTGCTGAAGGTCATATAATACTTAAAGACCATGATCAAATATACCCTGTTGCAACTGCCTGTCATTATCTTGGTCCTCAAAATGCTATGAAACCTCTTTTATCTGTCATTGATAATTTGCAATTTTGGGCAGATTTTTACGGTCAACATTTACGTTTTGCGCATGAAGCTCTTGCCGATATTGGTCTTTCTAACCTTGAACATTTACCCTTTAACGCTCTGTCAACTGGACAACAAAGACGCGTAGCTATTGCTCGCCTTTTGCTCTCCTATCGTCCTCTTTGGATTTTAGATGAACCAATATCTGGGCTTGATAACCATGCTCAAAAACTCCTTGCTCGTATTTTCCAGCGTCATCTCAATCAAGGTGGTATGATTATCGCTGCAACTCATAATTCCATAGGCATTCCAGAAAACCATAAAATCGCTCTGGAAAAATTTTTACCTCTCTAGGAGAGAATAAAATGAAAGCACTGTTCTGGCGTGATCTTAAACTATTATTAGTGCTACAAGCCTCTTCACTAACAGGATTATTGTTTTTTATCGCTGTTGTTGTCATAACCCCCTTTGCCATTGGGCCAGACCCCAAAATTCTTGCACAAATAGGACCAGGTATATTGTGGTTTGGAGCCCTTCTTGCAGGGCTTCTCAATCTGAACAAACTTTTCCAAATCGATCGCGATGATGGTAATCTCGACCAATTTATCCTTTCAGGACAAAGACAAAGTTTTACTCTAATTGTCTTTACCAAATGTTTTGCCCATTGGGTAGGAACGATGCTTCCTCTTATTTTTGCCACACCTATTTTAGCCCTCATGCTCCATTTAGATGTAACAATAACTTTTACAACAATACTCACCCTTTTATGCGGAACACCAGCTATTATTTTTATTGGTGCTATAGGCGCTGCACTCGCAACCTCATTGTTGCACAGTACTTTGCTTATTTTTATCATTATCTTGCCGTGGATCATTCCAATTATGATTTTTGGTGTTTCGGCTGCTACAGCCCCAATAAACCCAAATACCTCTTTTCTCACTTCCCTAGCTCTTCTCAGTGCTTTTTCACTTCTTTTGAGTCTCTTTAGCTCTTTTGTTGCTGCAATAACGCTTAAACTTTTATCAGAATAATAAAAGATGATTGCCGCATAGCAAAACTCTGCCTATTATGAATTTTATGAATGAACTATCTCGTACATATAAAATCAGGTCACTCCCTGCAAGTTTCACCCTTTTCATGAAAATAAGCAGTATCGTCTTACCTTGGTTGGCCGGCATAACATTGTGTTTCCTTATCTTAGGGCTTATGCTGGTGATGCATTCTCCTGATGACTACCAACAAGGCATTACTGTTAAGATTATGTACCTTCATGTTCCCTTTGCGTGGTTGTCTACATTCTGTTATGTAACGATGAGTGCAGCGGCATTAGGAAATCTGATTTGGAAATATCATCTTGCTGATGTAGCACTTAAATGTGGAGCGCCTATAGGGGCAATTTTTACCGCCTTGGCTCTCATGACAGGAGCGCTTTGGGGGCGACCTACATGGGGAACATGGTGGGTCTGGGATGCACGGTTAACATCAGTTTTAATTCTGCTTTTTATCTATCTCTCCATTATCCTGCTTGGGCGTGCTTTTGACAACCAAGTAAAAGCCGCTCGTGCGACTGCAATTCTTACACTTGTTGGATTTGTTAATATCCCTGTTATTAAATTTTCCGTTAATTGGTGGAATACATTGCATCAACCAGCATCATTGTTACGTGCTGGAGGATCAACAATCGACAATGCTATGTTATGGCCCCTTATAACAATGCTCTTTTGTTTTATCTTTATGTTTATTGTGCTTTATTTGATGGCTATGCGAAATGAAATCAATAGTCATTATATCCGAATACTTCAGATTAAAAAATCCCGTCGTGCACAACAACAGGACGCTTCATCATGCTCGACCTAAATGGCATCCACAGCGGACTTTTAGGAAATCTATCTCAGAAAATTGATTTTTTCCTTAGCACCCTTAAACACGAGCAAATTGTTGTTTTAAGCTATGTGCTTTCTGCAATATCCCTCTTATGTCTTATTGGATATATTCTTTGCAAAGCTCTATACCAAAAAAAAATTCTCCAACAACTAAACAAAAAAGAGCTGTCACAAAAAGAAAAGTATAATGAAAAACATCCCTCCAAACTTAAAAAAAATATATCTTTGCCTGTTCTGCTTGTTTTTTTTGGACCATTTGTTCTTTTTCTTCTTCTCATGGTGCTTTTTTTCAACTTTATGGATAAAAAACACCTTCAAGATTCTTCTCTTCTCCCAAACGCATTGGCTGAAAAACCTGCTCCCAATATTCATCTTCCTCTTCTTGATAAAGAAAGTTATCTCAATTCAAAACAGTTTAAAGGACGTGTCACATTGGTCAATTTTTGGGGCTCTTGGTGTCTGCCCTGTCGCGAAGAACATCCTATTCTTATGCAAATTGCACAAGATAAACGTTTTGATCTGATTGGTATTAATTATAAAGATAATAAAACAAATGCCCTGCGTTTTTTAAACAGTTTTGGTAATCCTTTTAAATTTATTGGCTTTGATGTTTCAGGATATACAGCCATTGATTGGGGAATATATGGCCCCCCAGAAACCTTTCTCTTGAATAAAGAGAGCATCATTATTGCCAAACATGTTGGTCCCTTAACGTGGCAAATTTATCAAAAAAAAATTCTACCAAAAATTGAACAAGCGATTATGACAGAAGAAAAATAAAATAATGCAGGTTTGTAAAAACATAACGTTTTATCATGCTATGTATGCTATTTTATTTATACGGACCCGCATTCTTCTTAGAAAAATTTTACAAGAGTATTACCATTGTTGATTCAAAAACATGTGTAAAGAAATATCTGTGTAGGAGCTTTATTTTTGATTACTTGGACAAAAACAATATTGCTATAGAACCATCGTTAGATTAGTGACAGCAACCAACTATTATTTTCAAAGTCATATAGTATTTTGTCTTCGCATTTTTATCTAAAATGCACATTGTTATGAGGGGACTTCACCACTATTCTTATCTTTTTTATAAAATAACAAACCCGTTCCTTCGCAGCGTCATTGTTACATTTATTCCCATTACACTATCTGTTCGTAATAGACTCTATAAAGTCCATATTGAGTCTATACATTCTTATTCTATCGATAATTTCTCTTATGATTATAACTAATGAGCTTTTTTGACTCTTAATAAGATAAATTCGAGTAAGAAAATATGACTACAATCAAAAAGTCTCATTTAACAGAGAAGATAAGTTATGAATACATAATCAATCTATCAATGAACATTATAAAAGAATTCATTGTAAGAAATAAACTTTTGAGATGTAAAAAGTATAAAAGAAGCTTTTTCGAGAGGAGAAAATATATTTTACAGAGAACTCTTTTTTAAGCACTCTATAACGTGATTACTGATTTCAACAGAAAGATCACTCGTATACATTAAAAAACTCTAAGACAAGAAATATTCTAGAAGTTCATATGAGCTTATGCGTAAACTTTTATAACGCAAATAAAATAGGCTTTTGTTGCAATCATCATTTTTTATGAAAAATATTTGATTATGTTTTTTCTTCTAAAAATTCTTGCGGTGTAAAACAATATGTTTTTGAGCAAAATTCACATGTGACTGAAATATATTTATTTTTAACCATTTTATTGCGTTCATCAATAGAAAAACCTTCTAGGATTCCTTTAATTTTTTCGTGTGAACAAGAACATTGATCGACAAGAGAAAAAGGATTAAAAACTCTAACACCTTGTTCATGAAAAAGGCGGAACAAGAGCTGTTTACTACCGACTTGGGGATCTGTTAATTCTGAACTTTCAATCGTTTCCATGAGTATTTTAGATTCCTGCCATTGGTTATCCAATTGGGTATGGGTTTTCGTTTCTTCTCGCTTTTGATGAGGGGCATCTATTTTATGATGAGACGATTCTTGGGGTAAAAGTTGGATCAAAATACCTCCAGCTCGCCAGCTTTTCTGCGGTTTTCCTTGTTGGTCACGATTAATTAATATAGCAACAGCCAGACGGATATCGGTAGGAATTTGTTCTGACTGATCAAAATAAATACGAGAAGCTTCTTGTAAATTTGATCCATCTAATGCAACTATCCCTTGATAGGGTTGCATATGGGGACCTTGATCAATGGTGAAGGCTAAAGTGCCTTTTCCTAAAAGTGTTTCTGAAGAAGTTTGACCATTGTCTATGGCTTGTTTTAGCTGTTCCTTATCAAAACGAGCGTATCCACGTAAACTGGAAGGAGGCGAAAAATCGCACACCAACATATTAACAGGTCCATCGGAATGGGTTTGTAGAATAAATTTTCCCGTAAGTTTTAGAGAAGTTCCAAGCAGAACCGTTAAAAGTAAAGCTTCTGCTAGAAGATAAGAAACCGGTTCAGGATATTGATGTCTGTTAAGAATAGAATTTAAAGTTTCCCCAAGTTGTACGGCACGTCCACGGATATCAAGTTCTTCAACTTGAAAGGGAATAACACTATCATCTTCACGCAAGAAGTTGTTGTTGAGAGAGGCTTCATCTTTAGCTTGTTCACTCATAGCTTTGCCTTTTTTATATAATTTGTTGTAGGGAGGCTATTGTGGAGAGAAAAACGCATCTTGTAAACACCAAGAAAGAATTGCTTTTTGAACATGAAGACGATTTTCAGCCTCATCGAAAACAACGGAGTGCGGTCCATCAATCACAGAATCAACAACTTCTTCACCGCGATGAGCAGGAAGACAATGCATAAAAAGAGCATCAGATTTTGCTAATTTCATGAGAGATTCATTGACTTGATAAGGCTGAAAAGTAGAACGACTGCGAGCACGAAATTCTTGTCCCATGGAGACCCATGTATCGGTCATAATACAATCAGCATCTTGAGCTGCTTTTTGGGGATTATGGGTTAGTGTAAGATGTGCTCCTCGTTCACGTGCCCAATGGATAAATTTTTCCTGTGGCTCACTGCCCTTTGGAGTAGCAATACGCAAATGAAAATCAAAAAGAGCTGCAGCTTCAATTAAGGAATGGAGCACATTATTACCATCCCCCATCCACGCAAATATTTTACCAGAAATAGGCCCCCGATGCTCCTCATAGGTTAATATATCTGCTAGAATTTGGCAAGGATGTGTATCATCTGTAAGGGCATTAATGACAGGAATTTGTGCATATTGTGCCAATTCGAGCATACGTTGATGTTTTGTTGTTCGTAATATCACGATATCCACAAAACGAGATAAAACACGAGCCGTATCAGCTATAGTTTCACTGTGACCAAGCTGCATCTCTGAACCCGTGAGCATGATTGTATCTCCGCCAAGCTGGCGCATACTGATATCGAATGAAATACGGGTTCGTGTGGATGGTTTTTCAAAAATCATCGCAAGTGTTTTACCTATAAAAGGTTTTGAACCTTTTCCTGCTTTAAAAGATGCTTTAAGGATCTTCGCATAATCGATCAGTGCGCGTGCTATTGCTGGCGTTAAAATGGATAAGTCCGTGAAATGACGAAGAGCATTTGTCATGTGTGTGATATTTGTCTTTCTTTGTTTACTTGCGAAAGATAAGCTATTGCTTTTTCAATACGATGCAAACTTTCATCTATTTCTTCTTCCCTAATGATAAGAGGAGGCAATAAGCGCACAACATTGTTGTTGGCAGCAACACTTAAGAGATGTTCATTTTCTAAAGCATTAACGACAAGATTTGAAGACACAACACATTGAATACCCAACATTAGCCCCATCCCCGGAACTGCGCGGATAATATCAGGATAGATATTGAGAATATGCAAAAGTCCACTTTTTAGTTTATCCCCCATGCGCTGAACATGGTTGAGAAAACTTGGCTCTAACAAAATATCAAGAACACTATTTCCTACAGCCATTCCAAGAAGATTTCCTCCAAAGGTTGAACCATGTGTCCCAAGTGTCATGCTTTTTGCAACTTTATCCGTTGCAAGGCAAGCGCCTAATGGAAATCCCCCTCCTAATCCTTTTGCGAGGGTAAGAATATCAGGCGTGATATCACTCCATTCATAAGCAAAAAGCTTTCCTGTTCGTCCTATACCCGTTTGGACTTCATCTAAAATCAATAATAGACCATTATCATCGCATATTTTGCGCAAAAATCTTAAATATTCATGAGGGACCGTTCGTATTCCTCCTTCTCCTTGAATAGGTTCAATAAGAATAGCGGCGGTATTTTTATTAATAGCATTACACAAAGCGATTTCATCACAAAAAGGTACTTGAATAAATCCACCAGCTTTAGGTCCAAAGCCTTCAAGATATTTTTCATGCCCAGTCGCAGCAAGTGCTGCAAGTGTACGTCCATGAAATGCCCCTTCAAAAGTAATTATTTCAATGCGTTCTGAATGACCAGCAGCATAGTAATAATGACGTGCCGTTTTGAATGCGCACTCCAATGCTTCAGTACCTGAATTGCAGAAAAAAACCTTATCCGCAAAACTATTTGCACAAAGCCGCGTGGCAAGAGATGCTTGTTCAGGAGATTGAAAAATATTAGAAACATGCCAAAGTTTTTCAGCTTGTATTTTGAGCGTATCAACCAATTTTGGATGTGAATACCCTAATGCATTAACAGCAATGCCAGATGTGAAATCAAGATAATGTTCTCCTTTATCGGAAATAAGCCATACACCATGCCCCTGTTCAAAATGCAAATTTCGTCGTGCGAAGCATTCATAAAGTGGTTGTATAGAGACAGCATCCATCATAATTCCCTTTATATTTTAACCTTTTCAATATATATACAAAGCAACACTACAAATAAAACAGCATGGTACATTTCGTTACGGTGCTTTCAACATTTCATTACGATTAGTGATTACACCTATAGAATAGATCATTACACCAATTGAAAAAAAGTCAATGAAGGTTCTACAAATAAGCATTTTGGGGAAAATCCTTAAACAAAAGTGAAAGTTTAACCTATGATTGATTTGCAAGTTGGGGAAAACATTCTAAATAAACTCTTCAAGAGGTAAAGACTCTTGTCATAGAGTGAGTGCATATTGTAATTTACAATATAATAAGCAAGATGATGTGTTTTGATTTGTAAGTCCACAGGCTGGATGATTTTCTTATGCTCGTTTAGAGTGTAAAGTTCTTTCATTCAGCGTAATGAAAACATTATTTAAACATTTGAAGATGCAACGGGGGAGAGCATCTTAGTGACGTAATCGGAATGGAGTGCTGGTATGGGTTGGACATGTGAACGCGTTGAGCTTCTTAAAAAGCTTTGGAGTGAAGGATTAAGTGCAAGTCAAATTGCTGCTCAATTAGGTGGGGTCAGCAGAAATGCAGTCATCGGCAAAGTACATCGATTAAAGTTACCAGGACGTGGTAAGACAGCTCAAGGAAGCACGCGTGCGCAAAAAACTCCCGTGGGAAGCAGCAGCCCATCATCTCCACGTGTGCGTCGCAACACATCCACGGTATCGCCAATAAACACATCATCTGTAAGTATTGAAGAAACAGCTTTAAAGACAGAATTTGTAGTGGAAGATGTAAAAGAAGTTGATATGTCCACAAAATCCAATGTAGTGGTGCCTATATCACGTCAACTTAATCTTCTACAATTGAGTGAAAATACATGTAGATGGCCGGTTGGCGATCCATTATCAGCAGATTTTCATTTTTGTGGTGCAGATTCTGATGAAAGTAGCCCCTATTGTGCCTTTCATGCTAAGCTAGCATTTCAACCAATATCTGAAAGACGTCGGATAAGAGTGTAATATCCTCAATTGAATCTCGTATTTTACGTCTTCTGCGCTTCGTTATTAAATTTTAATTATCGAATTATTATGAGAACGAAATTTGATGGAGCTTTTAATGAATGAAAAAATTTCTTCATGAAATTATTCAACGAAACTGTATCTTTTGATGCTACTGCGCAGCTATGTGTTGTAAAGTTATATTCTTGTTTATTTTCACGATTCTCTTTAATTTAGTTGTACTGCTGTTAACACTATCCATAGCAATGTCTTTTGAATAATACAGTTCTCAATTTCTCATGTTTTTATTCTTCGTGTATTTAATAGAGTAATGCTGTGGTTTATAAAAATAATTTATCGCTTTGCAACCTGAATGAGATCCATCTATATCTCTCTCATTTTAAGTCCTCTTATATTGAATCGATCAAAATCTTTCGTTTGGGCGTCACGCGCGAGATGAGAACTGCGGAGAGTAAAAACACTTACAGAAAAGCATGCCTCTGTATAAACGCTTTAAAATACCAAGGACTTAAAGGGTTGTTGCAACATTGGGAGATGGTAAAGTGTATGATGATGCCAGCTTACTCTTTTACTAAGCATAAAGATAGGGGGGTGCTTCATGGATTTATCATTATACTCTTCACGGATACTGTCGCAAAATAAGCTTGAGAGCGTTGAAAGATGTTTCTTTAAAACAAGCCTGTGGATATATTCAATTCAATGTCGTTCTGTTTTGTGTGAGGGATGTGCCCCGTTAACGAATGCTATAAACAAAAGCGTGAAGCAATACGTAGAATGTAAAATAATATCTTTATAATTCTTTATAAAAAATTATAACGAAGGGAATATTGTATTCAAGGCTCTTACGAAATATACGAAAACAATAAATTATAAGTATAAATAAATATTAAACCTGAAACGACCATAATGACATCACATTCCTTCTCCCGACATAAAACGGCGCAACCAAACATAAAGCGCACCTTCTCCGCCATGCTGACGTGCTGCTTGCTCAAACGCGTGGACATAATATCGAAAAGCTGGTGTTGATAACCAATACGGAACAAATCTATATAAAGCTCCATCACTCCCAACGGATCGTCCTTTTCCTGTAATCACAAGGACATAACGCAATCCTCTCTGCTGAGAGGATTGTAGAAATTTTTTTAAGAAAAAATAAGCTTCTTCCTGTATATAACCATGAAGATCAAGACGCGCCTCAAGAGGATAACGACCTTGGGAAATTTTACGATATGCAACATGATCAAAGAAATGAATCTTTTGTGCTTGTATAACTGCCCTCTTTTCTCTTTTAATAATTGTCGAGGGTTGTTGATTTTCCTGAGACAATGAGGAGATTTGAGTTACAGGTTGATTTTTATCATTAATATTTGCAATAATTTCTGAAGTAGAAGAGAGCATCTTACCGTGA
This sequence comes from Bartonella sp. CL70QHWL, assembly GCF_042194855.1. NCBI lineage: Bacteria > Pseudomonadati > Pseudomonadota > Alphaproteobacteria > Hyphomicrobiales > Bartonellaceae > Bartonella > Bartonella sp. CL70QHWL. Next base: position 69,657 of record NZ_JBHINJ010000001.1, read on the forward strand.
AGCGGTGTTATCGTACGACACACCATCTCCCATAAAAGGCGATCTTGTGAAGCCAATAAATCTCTTTTTTGTCTCCATTTACTTGAGGACATTTTAATTTCTCATAAATCATTGAATGCTTATGGAAGAAAAACAAAAAGTATTTTAATTTTCATTTTCTGTAGCAAAAAGCTTCCAGTTGGGATCTGACGATAAACTATTGCGAACAAAAGTCCAAATATCTCTGATTTCTACAATAGCATCAGGATCACCGTCTATACGCTCGCCCTGTTCATTATAAGTAACAGAAATCATCTCACTGACAATACGTATCGTTAAAAGTTCATCCTTTTCTTGTATTGCCGCCGCAATAAATTCGACCTTATTAATTCCAACAAAAGTGAATTCTATTCTTTCTTTATTTTTTTCTCGTTGCTCAATAGCCGTACAAAAACTCTCAAAAACATCCTGACAAAGCAAGCTTTTAAGCTGATTGCGATCACCTTTGGCAAAAGCTGTTACAATCATTTCATAAGCAATTTGCGCACCTTTTATAAAAAGTTGAGGAGAAAAATGAGAATCAATTCTATGCAATTCCCGCAAATTTTTATTCAAAAGACTCCCCTCCGGTGAAATTTTATCAATTTCACTAAAGTCGTCTTTTTGTGAATTTTTCTGATGAGGGAACGAAACAATATTATCAGCCGTTTCTGCTTCAACCTGTTTTTTAGAACGACGTGAATAAGGATCAAAGGGTGGCTTTTCAAACCCAATTCGTTTCCCTAATACATTACGGAGTTGCACAAAAATAACAACCATAACAACAAGAGCTATGACAAGTATAACGTCAAATTCCATAGGCGCTGTCAATCTCCAAAGCTTAAGTCTCTAATAAACATTGCAGTCAATACCATTTATCAATAAATATGTAAAATAAGGAATCTTATCATTCAAATATTTTTATAGATTTTGTATTTAAACGGAGTGCTCTTAAGAATTTCTCCCCCTACTCATCCAGAAGGAAATTTTCATGTGATAAAACTTTATTCTATAAATCCTCGTTTTTTTGTTGTTATCTTTCTTTGCATTCTTTTAATCGAGATTGCTGGTTTTATCTTTGTTGGTCAAGAAATTGGTATTTTGGCAACTTTGAGTTTGGTTATTCTCACAACCATAGTTGGGGTTGTTTTATTGCGAATTCAAGGGATTAGCCTTTTAAAAAATATACAAACTGAACTTGTCCAAGGACGCACATTAGAGAATAATATTATTAATGATGCTTTCATCATCTTTAGTGCAATTTTACTTATTCTTCCCGGCTTTGTAAGTGATTTCTTGGGAATATTACTTCTTATTAAACCAATTCGCTCTGTTGCTTGGCATTTCTTTATATCATTAAAAAACAAAATGAATCCCAATACTAAAAGAAAAAATGACTCTGAAAAAATAATTGATCTTAAAGCAGAAGATTACACAATTCATGATACGACAGAATCTCCATGGCGCAAAAATGATGATAACCATTGAAATGCCTAAAAAATCTGCAACAAACTAAAAAAATATTCAAGATAAAGAGCGCATTTCTTGCAACCTTTTGCAAGGCGTGATAACCAATCTGGTCTTTAGATCTAAAATAAATTATACATATTATAATAAGAGAGGTTCGTCGTATGGCCGAAGGTGAAATGAATAACAGTGGTGGAGAGCCGGTTTTTGCTGTATTAACTCAATATTTAAAAGATTTATCATTCGAAAATCCAGGTGCTCCTCGTTCATTGCGTGCACGTGAAAAATCACCACAAATTGATATCAATATTAACGTCAATGCTAACCCAATTGGTGATGACAATTATGATGTCGTTTTGTCTCTCTCCGTCAAAGCCAATGATGAAACTGAAACCTTATTTCATGTAGAATTGATTTACGGTGGTGTTTTTCACCTTAAAAACATTCCACAAGAACATGTTATGCCTCTGGTCTTTATTGAATGTCCCCGTCTTTTATTTCCATTTGCTCGCCAAATTATATCTGATGCTACTCAAAACGGTGGCTTTCCACCTTTGTGGATTGATCCTATTGATTTTGCAGCACTCTTCCAAAAGCGTCTTTCTGAAGAACAAAAAGACAGTCAAATACAGCCCTCTTAAAAAGTTTATTCTTTTGTTATTAAAAAGCCCCTTGATATATTCTTGGTATAGTAGGGGCTTTTTTCCTTTAGACGACTTTTGCGGCATGATAAGCCGCAAGCATTGCAATATTGACAACATCTGTATCGCTTCCACTAAATGGTACAATTTGGACAGATTTTTCCAATCCAATTAAAATAGGACCAATGATGGTTGCTTCACCAAGTTCTTGTAACATTTTGCTTGCAATGGAAGACGCGTGATATCCAGGCATAACCAAAATGTTAGCGGGCTCCGTTAATCCCATAAATGGATATTGCTGCATCAATTTGGAATTGAGTGCCACATCAGCACTCATTTCTCCATCAAACTCAAAGTCAACTTTGCGTTCATGCAAAATATTAATCGCATCCTGAATTTGCTGCGTCGTCTGCCCTTTCATATAAGCAAATGTAGAAAATGCTAAAAATGCTACCCGTGGTTGATATCCAAATCCTCGCACAAATGAAGCTGCTTGTTCCGCTATATCCGCAAGTTCTTCAGCATTAGGATTTTCATAAACGGCTGTATCCGTAATAAACACAATTCGTCCACGGCAAATAGCCATTGAAATACCAATCAATCGTTCTTTTGTTTTTTCATCAATTGCACGACGTATATCGATTAACGCTGTTTCATAATTGCGTGTCACCCCTGTAACCATTGCATCAGCATCTCCTAGTGCCACCATACACGCAGCAAAATAATTGCGATCATTATTGATACGATGATGACAATCACGCAACAGCCAGCCTTGACGCTGCATCTTTTTATAAAGATAATTCGCATAAGCATCTGTACGGCAAGAAAGCTTAGCATTCATAATAGAAATACCTTCACGCTCCAGATCAATTCCAGCGATAACAGCCGCTTCTCTTACTTGCTCTTCACGACCAACCAAAATCGCTTGTCCTAATTTTTGATGGACATAGGAAACGGCTGCCCGCATAACTTGCTCTTCTTCACCTTCTGCAAAGACAATTTGTTTTGGCGCTTGACGAACATGGTTATAAACCCCACGCATCATCGAGGAAGTAGGATCACGTCTCGCATTCAAATCGCGCTCATAGGCCTCTAAATCATCTATGTTCTTTTGCGCAACACCGCTTTCCATTGCTGCTTTTGCTACCGCTATTGAAACAACCGTAAATAAACGCGGATCAAAAGGAACAGGGATGATATAATTAGGACCAAATTTTAATCGCTTTCCATGATAAGCTTCTGCAACGCTGTCAGGCACTTCTTCATGCGCTAAATTAGCAAGAGCCTTTGCCGCAGCAATCTTCATGTCTTCATTAATAACTCTTGCACGCACATCAAGCGCACCACGAAATATATAAGGAAAACAGAGAACATTATTAATCTGATTTGGATAATCGGAACGTCCTGTTGCGATAATGGCATCATGACGCACTTGCATAACCTCTTCCGGCGTAATTTCTGGATCGGGATTAGCCATAGCAAAAATGATCGGCTGGGGTGCCATGGATCTTACCATTTCAGGAGTAAGAGCACCTTTAGCAGAAACCCCAAAAAATATATCTGCACCTTCCATTGCTTCCATAAGCGTACGTTTATCTGTTTGAATAGCATGCGCAGATTTCCACTGATTCATTCCCTCTTTGCGGCCTTCATAGACCACACCCTTTGTATCACATAATATGATATTTTCGGAACGAAAGCCCATCGCTTTAATCAGTTCAATACAAGCAATCCCTGCAGAACCAGCACCATTACAGACTAACCGCGTATTTTGCATATCGCGCCCTGTTAAAGTCAAAGCGTTGAGAACACCAGCAGCAACAATAATTGCTGTACCATGTTGATCGTCGTGAAAAACAGGTATATTCATTACCTCGCGTAGGCGGCTTTCAATCATAAAGCACTCTGGCGCCTTAATGTCTTCAAGATTAATTCCACCAAAAGAAGGTTCTAAATGGCGCACCAAATTGATAAAACTTTCTGTATCGTTTATATCAATTTCTAAATCAATGGAATCAATATCCGCAAAACGCTTAAACAGCACTGCTTTGCCTTCCATGACCGGCTTAGAGGCAAGTGCACCTAAATTGCCTAACCCTAAAATAGCTGTACCATTTGAAATAACAGCAACAAGATTGCCTTTTGCTGTATAATCATAAGCTAGCGCTGGATTTTGAGCAATTGCCTTAACTGGAACGGCAACACCTGGTGAATAAGCAAGTGCTAAATCATGCTGTGTTGCCATAGACTTTGTTGCAACAATCTCAAGCTTTCCTGGTCGACCACGACTATGAAAATCTAGAGCTTCTCTTTCGCTCGCACTGTAAACAGTTTGAGACATTTTCTGATCTTGCTCGCTCTTTTTCATCTCACTTTATTTTCTCCAAAAACAGTGTAAATTTTGCTTGATAATGCGTATAGTCATTAAATCTGATTCATATATTAGAAATCGCTATTCTTGCCTTAGCAAATCTGATGATGCGTTGCAATTTAGAGATAAATAGATATTGAAGTAAATAAAAAAGAGTAAAAACTTCACTTAAAGGAAACAGGCCTCGTACAAATGGATAAAAAAAACAATCATAAAAATAATTTAATTCCACAGCCTGCCTCCTCATCTGCTTCCTCTCAAGAACGTCTTACACCTATGATGGAGCAGTACATAGAAATCAAAGCCGTCCATCATGATTCCCTTCTCTTTTACCGAATGGGGGATTTTTATGAATTATTTTTTAATGATGCGATTGAAGCTGCTCAGGCTTTAGGAATCACACTCACAGCACGCGGAAAACATTTAGGACAAGATATTCCTATGTGCGGTGTTCCCGTTCATGCTGCTGATGATTATTTACAAAAACTGATTGCTTGTGGTTACCGAGTTGCTGTTTGTGAACAAATAGAAGATCCTGCTGAAGCAAAAAAACGTGGCTCAAAATCTGTTGTTCGGCGTGATGTTGTTCGCCTTGTAACACCTGGAACGATAACAGAAGAAAAACTCCTTGATCCAACACGCGCAAATTATTTGATGACACTTTCCCGTATAAAAACTAGCGATGGAGAGGAATTTGCTCTTTCTTGGATTGATATCTCAACAGGCATATTTCGTGTAACAGAAAGCCGCCAAGAAAAACTTTTAGCAGATATTATGCGTGTTGATCCACAAGAAATCATTGTTGCTGATTCATTTTTTCATGATAAATCTCACAAGTCACTTTTTAGTGTTCTTGATCGTATCGTTTCACCTCAACCTGCTTGTCTCTTTGATGCACTCACCGCTGAACGCGATATTTGCAATTATTTTAAACTCTCAACTCTTGAAGGCGTTGCCGATTATTCACGTTCCGAACTCTCTGCAATTGTAGCTGCTATTCGTTATATCGAAAAAACACAAATCACGCATCGCCCTCCCCTCATGCAGCCTGAGCGCCAAAATGAAAGTGCGACTCTTTTTATTGATGCCGCAACCAGATTAAGCCTTGAACTTATTCGTACGACATCAGGTCAACGGGATGGAAGTTTATTAAAAGCTATTGATCGCACTGTAACAGGAGGAGGATCACGCCTTCTTATTGACCGCCTTATTGCTCCCCTCACCACTCCTTCGGCTATTGATACGCGTTTGGATTCTATCGATTTTTTTCTACGTAATCCTTCTCTTGCAGAAGCGATAAAGCTTATTTTAAAGGGGGGACCAGATATGCCCCGCGCCGTTTCACGTTTGGCTCTTGGACGAGGAGGTCCCCGTGATATGGCGACAATCCAGCGTGGCTTTGAAATCATTCGTGAATTGCATCAACTTCTTGATAATGAGCTTCTGCCTCAAGAAATAAGTGATGTACAACAGGTGTTCTCAAAATTACCCACAGCGTTATACTTTCATTTAGAACAGGCATTAGCTGATGATCTCCCACTCCTTAAACGTGATGGTGGTTTTATTCGTTCTAATTATCATAAAGAGCTCGATGAAATGCGTGCTTTACGTGATGAATCTCGCCGTGTCATTGCTGAACTTCAAGCGCAATATGCCCAAGAAACAGATATTAAGACGCTTAAAATAAAGCATAATAATATTCTAGGTTATTTCATTGAAGTAACCAGCACACAAGCATCTTCCCTTACAAATAATCCACAAGCTAAAGCGCGTTTTATTCATCGGCAAACAATGGCAAACGCTATGCGTTTTACGACAACAGAGCTCGCTGACCTTGAAAGCCGTATTGCCCATGCTGCCAATCACGCATTGACACTTGAACTAGAGATTTTTGATATTCTCGTTCAGGAAATTACCGAACAAGTTGATTTTATTCGTAAAGCCTCTGAAGCACTTGCTATTTTAGATGTCTCTGTCGCTTTAGCATATCTTGCTGAAGAACAAGGATATTGCCGCCCTAAAATTGATCTTTCACTTACCTTTCATATTACAGCAGGACGCCATCCTGTCGTCGAGCAAGCACTCCGCAAACAAGCAGCAGAACCTTTTATTGCCAATAATTGTGATCTCTCTGTGCAAGAAAATCAGCAATATGCAGCAATCTGGCTGTTGACAGGGCCTAATATGGGAGGAAAATCAACTTTTTTGCGGCAAAATGCTCTTATTGCTATTATGGCGCAAATGGGGTCCTTCGTTCCAGCAACTTCAGCACATATTGGTGTCGTTGATCGCCTATTTAGTCGCGTTGGGGCTTCCGATGATCTTGCACGGGGGCGCTCAACCTTTATGATGGAAATGGTTGAAACAGCAACGATTCTCAATCATGCTAGCCACCATTCCCTTGTTATTCTTGATGAAATAGGACGTGGAACATCAACCTTTGATGGACTTTCTATTGCTTGGGCTGCTGTTGAATATCTCCATGAAGTTAACCATTGTCGTGCTATTCTTGCTACCCATTTTCATGAAATGACTGCACTTACCGAAAAACTTGACAGACTGCATAACGTAACCATGAAAGTCAAAAATTGGGATGGTGATGTAGTTTTTCTTCATGAGGTCACACCAGGAGCCGCTGACCGTTCCTATGGTGTACAAGTCGCAAAGCTTGCTGGACTTCCCCCAGCCGTTATTACACGAGCAACAGATGTACTCCATCAATTAGAACAAGGCGAAATGGCTGGAAAAGGACATAAACTCATTGATGATTTACCACTCTTTTCTCTTAAAGCAACATCTCCAGTCAATGAAGCAAAAAACAAACATTGTATACTTCACGAAGCTTTAAAAAATATTCATCCCGATGAACTCTCTCCTAAACAAGCTTTAGAAGCAATTTACCACCTCAAACAACTTGAAAAGAGTAACCCTTTATAGAAAACAGATGTTATTTTTTATTAAAAAACCTTCTTAATAGGAGATAACGTAACCATTTTTGATATACCACAGCATAAACAGTTATTTATCGTATTCCCATCGCTTTTCTACATAATATATTTTGTAAGTATAATTGCCTATAGAAGCAAAACCATATGCATTATATTTCATATTCCCTTAGATTAATATTGGCTCTTATACAAAAAATTGGTCAAGATCGACTATTTTTACAAGATAGTCGTTTTTTGTAAAGATTGTCATGAAATCTCCTCCACCTTGCAAATACGCCATATTTAGTGAATTATGCTTTTTCACGATCGATATTATTGTTATCATAGCAACATTTCTAGTTTAAAGCTGTTGGTGTTGGGATACCATCCCATTTTGCATAATAAATTCATGGATAATGGGTCTCGTATTTTCTTCACATTTTAAGCTATAAAGAGCTCTTTTACTGTTTTCATATGGAACATATAATCAGATATATCACAGCAGCATTTTATTTTCCTAAATATCCTTAAACTCCTTCTTACATCTCAAAGGATAAAGATTTTCATTCGAATCAAGTCTGCAAACAATCCAGATTCTAAGGAATTTATCTTGATTTCCTAGTCATGTGATTCACTTAAACTAAAAGCTTTACAAACAAGTCTAAGAATATTCACCACGCACTAAGAAACACTTAATATTTAAGGAGGATGCCGTATATCACAGTCCTAAATGACAGTGTTTTACGGTACAACAAGATAATGCCACCAGTACAATAAATATCTTCCATAAATATGAGAACAGGAAATTGTAATTTCGTATAAGATTGGAATATGATATGAAAAGTAATGATACTGTATCTATTATCTGTCTTACATAGCTGCTAAAATAAGCAATCCGCAGCTGCTTTTAGTTGTATTGATAGCTTTTTAATCATACTCATCCATGACTCGAAATATTCTGATAAGTTCATAAACTCATAAAATAATTAGCTCAGAATATCGTGCAAAAGATGCAAAAAATCAGAGTACTGTCTCTATTCAACTCATCAAATATTACGTACTGCACCTTTTGAAGCAGATGTAGTCATCGCTGCATAAGCTTTGAGAGCCTTTGAAACTTTACGCTGACGCTTCTCAATCGGTTGCCAAGCGCCTTTTCCTTTTGCTTCCATCTTAGCACGGCGCTGCTTCATCTCAACGTCATCCACCAACATATGAATTCTACGATTTGGAATATCAATTTCTATGATATCCCCTTCTTCCACTAACGCAATTTCTCCTCCTTCCGCAGCTTCTGGTGAAATATGTCCTATCGAAAGCCCTGAACTTCCCCCTGAAAAACGTCCATCTGTAACAAGTGCACAAACCTTGCCTAATCCTTTAGATTTGAGATAACTCGTTGGATAAAGCATTTCTTGCATTCCAGGTCCACCACGTGGACCTTCATAACGGATTAAAACAATTTCACCTGTTTTAATCTTATCAGTTAATATAGCTGAAACAGCTGAATCTTGGCTTTCAAAAATTCTTGCCGGACCTTTAAAAGTTAAAATTGATTGATCAACGCCTGCTGTTTTTACAATACAGCCATCTTTTGCAAGATTTCCATAAAGAACTGCCAATCCTCCATCTTGTGAATATGCATGTTCTCTATTGCGAATCACACCTTTTTCACGATCAAGATCAAGGGTCTCATAGCGACAAGATTGGCTAAAAGCTGTTTGTGTCGGAATACCACCTGGAGCAGCACGATAAAATGCACGAACTGTTGGCTCATTAGTTTGCTTTACATCCCAGCGGTAAAGAGCTTCTTTCATTGTTTTTGCATGAACCGTATAAGTTGATGTATCAATGAGTCCCGCCGCATCCAGTTCGCCTAAAAGCCCCATAATACCACCAGCGCGATGAACATCTTCCATATGTACATTTGCAACAGCAGGAGCAACCTTACATAAAACAGGAACACGACGTGAAAGATGATCAATATCCGTCATGGTAAAATCCACCTCACCTTCTTGCGCCGCGGCTAAAAGATGCAGTACTGTATTGGTTGATCCCCCCATGGCAATATCAACGGTCATTGCATTTTCAAAAGCCTTGCGTGAAGCAATAGAGCGTGGCAAAATTGTTTCATCATCATTTTCATAATAACGCTTAACCAATGCAACAATCTGTTTTCCAGCTTCTTCGAAAAGCATTCGTCGATCTGCATGTGTTGCTAACATTGATCCATTTCCGGGAAGAGAAAGCCCCAATGCTTCCGTTAAGCAATTCATGGAATTGGCCGTAAACATTCCTGAACAAGAACCACATGTAGGACAAGCTGCACGCTCCATTTCAGCAACTTCTTCTTCTGAATTTTGTTCTGAAGCTGCTGCAACCATGGCATCGACCAAATCAACCCTTAGATCTTGATCCTTCCATTTAATCTTACCTGCTTCCATAGGACCGCCAGAAACAAAGATTGTCGGAATATTCAACCGTAAAGCAGCCATTAACATACCAGGCGTAATTTTGTCACAATTAGAAATACAGACAAGTGCATCCGCACAATGTGCATTAACCATATACTCTACAGAATCAGCAATGATTTCACGTGAGGGCAAAGAATAGAGCATTCCATCGTGCCCCATCGCAATTCCATCATCTACAGCAATGGTATTAAATTCTTTCGCAACACCACCGGCAACAGCTATCTGTTGTGCGACTAATTGCCCAAGATCTTTTAAATGGACATGCCCTGGTACAAATTGTGTAAAAGAATTCGCAATCGCAATAATGGGTTTACCAAAATCAGTATCTTTCATCCCTGTTGCACGCCAAAGTCCGCGGGCTCCTGCCATATTACGCCCGTGGGTTGATATTCTTGAACGGTAAGAAGGCATTATTTTTTTCCCCTCAAATAATTCCATTTTGCTTGTTGTGCTGTAACTTCATTATAAAAACAAGAGCTTTAATATTCAAAAGAGCAAAATACCTCGTACTGAGGCATTTGAAGCACAAAATTAAAAGCCCTGTATAAACTTTTTCATAAAGCCTTTGTTTTTTTCTTACCTGTTAATCAACATCTAATCCCTGTGCAAGTCCACGTTTGAGACAAATATCAAAACGCTTCAGTGTGGAACGAACTGTTCCAGATTTTTGTATGCCAGATTTGGTCAGTATATTGCATCTATCTGTTTGCGTAATTTCTGGAACAAGAAGACAGCCTCATTTGGAAAGAATATAAAGGCATCGTGGTAAAAATCTATCATCTCCTTACAATTCAGCTTTACACCTTTCAAACGCATTCATAGAAATATCTTTTAAATAATTATGACGCATTATCTCATGCTTTTGTTTTTACACTCTTCAATAGAGCTACTCCCCTCAGGAAGAACAAAACACACCAAACAAAATACACTTGTATAGCCTTTATGTACTCATTTTAAAGAGACATCTTTCAATGTAACTCGAGCCCATTTCACGATAGCGCCCATGAATGGTATAACAGCCCTCGTGAATAATATAAATCTATAAGGGACATCTTCACACTTATGAAGAAGAAAACTGACACCATCATACATTTTTTCATCCCCATATTGTGAATGTCTTTGGTAATTGAGACAATTAAAAAGAGATATTTTTATTCCTTTCTTCAAGTGTTTTTATCCACATGGCTCTCCCTGCTTATGACATCAAGCAAGTGACTTTAATTGTTTCAATATAAGAAGATCTCAAATGAGAGAACCTTATGATATTCGGGACTCTCATTCCAGTTGTAAAAAATTAATTATGAATATAAATCAATACTTAATCTCATTATAACCCACATTACACCCTTTACGAAAAAACAGATAGAATTTATAAAAGAGTACAGCTTTTTCTCGTAAGGTAATCTAGTGCAGAGTTACAATTTGTAGTTCATGCTCATTGGCTCCAGCAAGAGCGATAGAACGCTCATCGGATAAAATGATAGGATAACCTGTTTCACCAAAGAGAGCCCATATCGTAATGCCTGGGGTCATCGGTGGAAGATCTGGAAAGTTTTTAGCCAGATCATCTGTACAAACTTTTTTTAAATAGGCAATCTGTCCCGCATCAGAGTAGGATGTGTTCTGAAACGACAAGTTTTGTTTATGTTCTCCCATTTCACTGTTCCTTTACGCCTTAACTTTTATGACTCACCACTACTGACTTTAATTGGAATCTGTTTTATTTCTTTTTTTAATTTTGGTTGATACAGATTAATTGATAAAAGACCATTTTTCAACTCCGCATTTGTAACATGCATCCCTTCCGCGAGAACAAAGGTTCGCTGGAATTGTCGCGCAGCTATACCGCGATATAAATATTGATGATTTTGGTTGTCTGTTTGTTTACCATGAATAACCAATTGATTATCATCAAGCAAAATATTAAGATGGTTAATCTTAAATCCAGCAACAGCCAAAGTTATCCGGATATGATTTGCATCATCATTTTTATGCAAACGTTCAATGTTATAGGCTGGGTAAGCCTCATCAGCTTTACCGATACGTTGCAATATTTTTTCTACGGTTTCAAACCCTAAAAGAAAGGGATTGGAGAAAGGCGTCACATGTGTCATTCATGAGTATCCTCTTTAAAACGGCTTTACTTGACCACACTCTATAAAAGTGTTCGCTGCATTTCTCTCATATGGCGAGCGTGAATGATAACTTCAAGAGAGAAGATTTAAGAGAGTTCAATGCCTCAACGTACCATAAAATTGTCAAAAGTGCGAAATTTATCTGGTATATTATATAATGAAAATGAAATTGCAGAAATATTTCGCCGTTTTTCTGTGCAACGCCCAGCGCCTAAGAGTGATCTTATCTATACAAATATTTTTACGCTTTTGGTTGCCGTTGTGCTTTCGGCTCAAGCGACAGATGTAAGCGTTAATAAAGCGACAAAAGAATTATTTCGCCTTGCTGATCAACCGGAAAAAATGGTTGCATTAGGAGAAGAAGAAATAGCACATCATATCCGTTCAATTGGTCTTTGGCGTGCAAAAGCACGTAATGTTTATGCGCTTTGCAACTATTTAATTGATTATTATGGCGGTCAAGTACCCGATACGCGTGAAGCACTCATGGCCCTTCCTGGAGTGGGGCGCAAAACGGCTAATGTGGTCTTGAATGTTGCTTTTTGTCAACCTACATTGGCAGTAGATACACATATTTTTCGCTTAAGCAATCGTCTTGGTTTAGCGCCTGGCAAAACACCAGAAATTGTTGAGAAAAAATTATTAAAGATTATACCGGTTCATTATATTCGCCATGCACATCATTGGCTGATTTTACATGGTCGCTATATTTGTCAAGCCCGTAAACCACAATGTACGCAATGCATTATTGCCGATTTATGTAAAGCAGCCATCAAAACAAATGCAATTCCAGCACCTTTAGTTGAGCTTCAAGGCAATGGAGCGCCGATTTTTTTGTAATACGGTCTTGCAATTTTGTGTATACTAGCTTATGAAAACGTCTTTAAGAGCCGCCCGGCAGGGCATGCCGTGGCTGTTTAAATGCTTGTTCAAGCGTTGGTCCGCTTGAGTGAATAAATTTTTTGATTGAATAAATTAATGTACGGAGTAGCAAAATGCCCAAGATGAAGACCAAATCATCCGCTAAAAAGCGGTTTAAAATCACTGCGTCAGGCAAAATTAAAGTAGCAGCTGCCGGTAAGCGCCACGGCATGATTAAGCGTTCGAATAAATTTATTCGCGATGCACGTGGAACAATGGTTTTGTGTGAACAAGATGCTAAAAAAGTCATTCAGCATTATTTGCCGAATGGTATTTAAACCTTACGCTTTTGATTTTGAGGAGATTATAATATGGCTCGTGTGAAAAGAGGTGTGACAGCACACGCTAAGCACAAAAAAGTTCTTAAACAGGCTGAAGGTTTTTACGGTCGTCGTAAAAATACCATTCGTGCAGCTAAAGCAGCGGTTGATCGTTCAAAGCAATACGCTTATCGTGATCGCAAAAATAGAAAACGTACTTTCCGTGCTTTGTGGATTCAGAGGATTAATGCGGCTGTTCGTGCAGAAGGTTTAACTTATGGACGTTTTATTGATGGCTTATCAAAAGCTGGTATTGAAGTTGATCGTAAAGTTCTTTCAGATATAGCAATCCACGAGGCGGAAGCATTTTCTGCTTTAGTAGCTTCGGCAAAAAAAGCTTTAGAATATTTAAAAGATACGACACCTAATGCTTTCGAAGGCGCTGTCAAATAAGCCAGTCGTGTTCTCTTAAAGCATTCATTTATTTGAGGTCCCGTGCTGGCTATTGCAAGTGCGGGTTTTTCTTTATTAAAAAATAGGCAAAAATATGAATGATATTGAGCGTCTGGAACAAGAAATTTGTTTAGCCTTAGAGGCAGCAGGTGATGAAAAAGCACTTGAAGAAGTGCGTATTGCAGCATTGGGTAAAAAAGGTAGTATCTCTGAAAAATTAAAAGAATTAGGAAAAATGGATGCTGGCGAGCGTCATAAAGTTGGACCAGTTCTTAATGGATTAAAAAATCGTATTTTAGAATTATGGGCGCAAAAGCGTGATCTTCTGAAAAGACAGGCAATGGATGCCCGTCTTTCTCGTGAAACAGTTGATGTTACCTTGCCTATTCGCTCTTCACCTATAGAACGGGGACGCATTCATCCTATTTCACAAGTGATTGAGGAAATTATTGCCATTTATACGAAGTTGGGTTTTTCTCTTGCAGAGGGACCTGATATTGAAACAGACTATTATAATTTTACGGCATTGAATTTTCCTGAAGGGCATCCAGCACGCGAAATGCATGATACCTTCTTTTTTGATGTTGATAAAATGGGAGAACGAAAATTATTGCGGACCCATACATCACCTGTACAAATTCGCACACTAGAAAGACAAAAAGCACCGATACGGATCATTATTCCTGGAAAAACTTACCGCATGGATTCGGATGCAACACATTCTCCCATGTTTCATCAGGTAGAAGGTCTTGTCATCGATAAAACCTCCACCATTGCCCATATGATGTGGCTACATGAAACCTTTTGTAAAGAATTTTTTGAAGTTCCCTCTGTAAAAATGCGTTTTCGTCCCTCTTTTTTCCCTTTTACCGAGCCATCTATGGAAGTGGATATTCAATGTGATCGTTCTGGTTCAGATGTAAAGTTCGGAGAAGGGCAGGACTGGTTGGAAATTTTAGGATGCGGAATGGTGCACCCTCATGTGTTGAAAAATGTTGGCTTAGATCCCGATGAATATCAAGGCTTTGCATGGGGAATGGGCATTGATCGTATTGCCATGTTGAAATACGGTATGCCTGATTTGCGGGCTTTTTTTGATGCTGATCTGCGTTGGTTAGACCACTATGGCTTTCGTTTCTTTGATATGCCTGCTTTTTTTCCTAATAGATAATGTGTGATCTTAGTCATCGCTTTCATGTGAGGTTTTAAAATGAAATTTACATTGTCGTGGTTAAAAGATCACTTAGAGACAAATGCATCTTTGGATGAAATTTGTGAGAAACTAACAGCTATCGGTCTTGAAGTTGACTCCGTTGATGATCGATCTTCTTTAAAAGGTTTTGTGATTGCAAAAGTTTTAACAGCAATAAAGCATCCTGATGCAGATAAACTCCAGATTCTGTCCGTCGATACAGGGACTTCCACACCTGTTCAAGTTGTCTGTGGAGCACCAAATGCGCGTGCAGGTCTTATTGGTGTTCTGGCACTACCAGGTACTTATATTCCAGGACTTGATGTAACATTATCTGTAGGAAAAATCCGTGGTGTTGAAAGTTTTGGGATGATGTGTTCACAAGCAGAGCTTGAATTATCGAATGAGCATGATGGGATTATTGAACTTCCAGAAGATAGTCCTATTGGAGGTTCATTTGCAGCTTATGCTGGTTTAGATGATCCGGTCATTGATATTGGTTTGACCCCTAATCGTTCCGATTGCACAGGTGTTCGTGGTATTGCCCGTGATCTTGCCGCTACAGGAATCGGACAATTAAAAGAATTGTCTTTACCAAAATTTGAGCCTTCCTTTGAAACACCTCTCAATGTTTCATTAGATTTTTCGCAAGATTCATCATTATGTTTAGGTTTTGCTTGGCGTGAAGTACGCAATGTTCAAAATGGCGAATCACCACAGTGGATGCAACAGCGTTTGAATGCAATTGGTTTGAGACCGATTAATGCGCTTGTTGATATGACCAATTACATCAGTTTTGACCTTGGTCGTCCACTCCATGTTTTTGATGCAGATAAAATTAAAGGTAATTTGTGTGTACGTTGTGCGCGTGAGGGAGAACAGCTTCAAGCACTGAACGGAAAAATCTATCATTTGGGCGCTAAGAATTGTGTCATTGCAGATGACGAGGGAGTTGTTTCGATTGCCGGTATCATGGGCGGAGAAAGAACGAGTTGTGATGAAACAACACATCGCGTTATTATTGAATCGGCGCTTTGGGATGCGCAAAGCATTGCACAAACAGGAAGAGCATTAGGTCTTATCAGTGATGCACGTTATCGATTTGAACGAGGTGTTGATCCGGCTTTTATAGAAACAGGGCTTGAGATTGCAACAGAATTGGTCTTGCATCTTTGTGGTGGTGAAGTATCTAAGAAGAGGATCGTTGGCTATCAGCAACAAGAAATCAAACAGATCGCTTTTCCTTTTTCTGAAATTAAACGTTTAACAAATTTGGAAATAGAGCCTGAAAAAATCATCTCTATTTTAACAAAACTTGGATTTTTTGTTGAAGGAAAAGGAGATATCGTTACGGTAAAAGTACCATCATGGCGCCCTGATATTATGGGTAAAGCCGATTTGGTGGAAGAGATCATGAGAATTTATGGGTTAGATAAAATTAAACCTATTCCTTTGGAAAACTTCGTAGAAGAAAAAGATCAGATTGTAACATGCGCACAAATTCGTTCACGTGCTACACGTTTGGCTTTAGTGCAACGCGGTATGAAAGAAGCGGTAACATGGTCTTTTATTTCTGAAAATCAAGCTCTTGCTTTTGGAGGAGGTCAAGAAGAGCTTAAATTGGTTAATCCTATTGCTGCTGATATGTCAATGATGCGTCCTTCCCTTTTACCTGGTTTGATTATGGCGGCACAAAGAAATGCTGATCGTGGTTTTTCCGATCTTGCTTTGTTTGAAGTTTCCAGTATTTATGAGGGCGACACCCCTGATAAACAACACCGTGTTGTTAGTGGGATTCGTCGCGGAACAGAGCAATTTAAAGGTGCTGGGCGCTTTTGGAATGGAAATGCAACCGTCGTTGATGTTTTTGATGCCAAAGCAGATGCTTTAGCTATTTTAGAAGCATGTGATATGGATATTGGGAAAGTGCAGATTGAAGTTGGAGCACCAGATTGGTATCATCCTGGTCGTTCAGGTGTCATAAAACTTGGATCAAAGATTATTCTTGGTTTTTTTGGTGTTTTTCATCCTGCTACATTAGAAAAGTTAGATGTCAGTGGCCCTTTATGCGGCTTTGAAATTTTTCTAGACCGAATTCCAGAATCAAAGAAAAAAACGACCAAAAGCCGTCCTCCTTTGAAACTCTCACCTTTTCAAATGGTGCGGCGTGATTTTGCCTTTATAGCGGATAAAACTGTTGCCTCTTCTCTTATTATTCGTGCGGCAAGTGGAGCCGATAAAAAACTTATTCATTCAGTGCAAGTTTTTGATGTTTTCGAAGATTTAAGCTTTGGTGAAGATAAAAAATCTGTTGCAATTGAAGTAACTATTCAGCCCATAGAACGGACTCTAACGGATGAAGATTTAGAAAAGCTTGCCTCAAAGATCGTGGATAATGTTACCAAAATGACAGGTGCATATTTACGCTACTGAGTATTCTCATTTTTTATGAGATATTTTACATGAAGTGGGAGCATCTTTGAGTGCTCCCTTTTTGTTTGGCATTCAAGAGCTATAGAACTTCTTGAAAGGGGACCTCCTTACCAAAACAAGCTGCTTAAATCATCAATTTTTTCAATATGAAAAAACTGTTTTTAAACATTTTGAAAAGTTATTTTTCTCTTAATCCTTCATTGCAAATGTAAAAGATAACTGCTATTGCTAAATGATAATGCAAATTATTTGCAATAAAAAGAAGGCATATAAAGGAAAGAGAGAATCAATGAACGTAAGAACGTTTTTCACCATAGTTTTTGGAAGTGTTATTTTTTTTACACCCAATTTTGCTTTGTGTGCTGGTAAATTTAAAGCTGTTACGACATTCACTATCATTGCTGATATGGCACGCAATGTAGCAGGTGATGCCGCTGATGTTGAATCCATTACAAAACCAGGTGCGGAAATTCATGAATATCAACCCACCCCACGCGATCTTATGCGTGCTCAGGGAGCTAACCTTGTATTGTGGAATGGTTTAGAGTTAGAGCTTTGGTTTGAAAAGTTTTTTCAAAATATCAAGGATGTTCCAAGTGTTGTTGTTTCAAAAGGTATTGTACCCATTAAAATTGGTGAGGGCCCCTTTAGCGGTAAACCTAATCCTCATGCGTGGATGTCACCGACCTCTGCTTTGATTTACGTTGATAATATTCGCGATGCTTTTGTAAAATATGATCCTGAACATTCTGAAATTTATAAACAGAATGCTGAAATTTATAAACAGAAAATTCGTGCAACGATTGATCCAATTAGGGCTGAATTAGAAGCTGTACCGCAAGACAAACGTTGGCTTGTGACAAGTGAGGGGGCTTTTAGCTATTTGGCGCGTGATTTTGATCTAAAAGAACTTTATTTATGGCCCATCAATGCTGACCAACAAGGAACACCACAGCAAGTCAAGCATGTTATTGATATGGTTCGCAAATACAATATTCATGCAGTTTTTTCTGAAAGCACTATTTCCCCTGCGCCTGCTAAGCAGGTTGCCAGAGAAACAGGGGCTAAATACGGTGGTGTTCTTTATGTTGATTCTTTAAGTGAGAAAAATGGTGAGGTACCCACTTATATTGATTTATTACGTGTCACGAGTGGGCGTATTAGCAATGCTTTAGTAGAGGGAGTAAAAAGCCAATGACGGAATGTGGAATATTTGCCCAAGGAGTAACGGTAACATATCGTAATGGACATACAGCTTTACGCGAAGTGAATTTTGAAAGTCCAAAGGGTTCTATTACGGCATTGGTTGGTGTTAATGGATCCGGTAAGTCAACGTTATTTAAAGCGATTATGGGGTTTGTACGCCCCTCAAAGGGAAAAATTCGCATGTTTGATTTACCTGTTGATATAGCTTTGAAAAAAAACCTCATTGCTTATGTTCCTCAAAGTGAAGATGTTGATTGGAATTTTCCTGTCTTGGTCGAAGATGTTGTATTGATGGGGCGGTATGGTCATATGAATTTCTTTCGCTATGCCCGTACACAAGATTATGAAGCCGTTCGTATTGCCTTAGAACGCGTTGATATGTTGGCTTTTGCCAAGCGCCAAATTGGAGAACTTTCTGGTGGACAGAAAAAGCGTGTTTTCCTAGCGCGCGCTCTTGCACAGAAAGCAAAAGCTATTTTATTAGATGAGCCGTTTACAGGGGTTGATGTTACAACAGAAGATAAAATCATTGCTTTGTTACAAGATCTTCGTAAAGAAGGAGCAGTGATCTTGGTTTCAACTCACAATTTGGGTTCTGTTCGCGAATTTTGTGATCATACAGTTTTAATAAAAGGGACCGTTTTAGCTTCTGGGTTAACAGAAAAAATCTTTACAAAGGAAAATCTGGAGAAAACTTTTGGAGGGTCTTTGCACCACCATATTTTTGATCTTCAAACCACAAAAAAAAATGATGTTTTCATGGGAAGAAAGCAGTCTGCCGTTTGTGAAGATATTGAAAGAGTGGAGCACGTTGCATGATTTCTTGGTTGCTTGAGCCACTGAGCTATCAATATATGGTGAATGCAATGTGGGTTTCTGGATTAGTTGGGTGTGTTTGTGCCTTTCTTTCGGCTTTTTTGATGTTAAAAGGTTGGTCATTGATTGGTGATGCACTTTCCCATTCGATTGTTCCTGGTGTAGCAGGAGCTTACCTTTTAGGGTTACCTTTTTCACTTGGCGCTTTTTTTTCTGGTGGTCTTGCAGCAGCAGCAATGCTCTTTTTTAACCACCGGACAAAGCTTAAAGAAGATACCATTATTGGGCTCATTTTTTCTTCCTTTTTTGCCTTTGGGTTGTTTCTCAAATCATTAAAACCAATGGCTGTTAATATTGATACGATTGTTTTGGGAAATATTTTAGCAGTTAGTTCAACAGATATTCTACAATTGGCTTTTATCGGCTTTGTTTCGTTGCTTATATTGCTTTTGAAATGGAAAGATCTTCTTGTTTCGTTATTTGATGAGACGCATGCGCATGCCATTGGATTAAACGTAAAATTTTTAAAGATTCTCTTTTTCACATTGCTTGCCGCTTGTACCGTTGCTGCGATGCAAACCGTTGGAGCGTTCTTAGTCATTTGTCTTGTTGTGACACCTGGGGCAACGGCCTATCTTTTAAGTGATCGTTTCGTGAACATCTTGGTTATTGCAGTTGTAATTGGAACCTTCACAAGTATCTTGGGTGTTTATGTGAGTTATTTTTTGAATGCACAAACGGGGGGGGTTGTTGTGCTTTTTCAAGCATCTTTATTTGTTTTAGCTTTTATTTTTGCTCCTAAACATGGGTTTATTGCCGCGCGCTTACGCATAAATGCAGCAAAAAAGGGTGTAATATTATCATGATTGATCAATTACTGCTTCCGTTTCAGTTTTCTTTTATGCTTAAGGGTATGCTTATTGTCATGATTCTTTCTATTCCCATGGCGATGCTTTCCTGTTTTCTTATTTTGAAAGGATGGGCGCTGTTAGGCGATGCCATTTCTCATGCAGTTTTTCCAGGTGTTGTTGTTGGTTATATGACAACACCATGGGTAATCGCATTTTTAACTTCTTTGCCATTTGCTTGGTTTCAGCATATGCGTCCAGAGAATATTACAATGACTTTGATTACTTGCGGTGCTTTTGTTGCAGGAATGGTGTGTGCACTATTAACGGGTTTTTTAGGGAGCAATAGCCGTATCAAACAGGATACGGTGATGGGCGTGGTCTTTTCTTCAATGTTTGGTTTAGGGCTTGTTTTAGCCACGTCTATTTATAGTAGCTTAGATTTGAATCATATTCTATTTGGTAATCTCTTGGGTGTTAACTGGCTTGATATAACGCAGACGGCAATCATTTCTGCTGTTGTCACTTTTATTTTAACAGCAAAATGGCGCGACTTTATGCTGTATATTTTTGACACAGTTCAAGGACGTGCAATGGGGTTACCAATATCTCTACTCCACTATACCCTTCTAACGATGATTTCTCTTACAATTGTTGCCGCTTTGAAAGCTGTCGGCATCGTGCTCGTTATTTCTTTACTGATAGCACCAGGAGCAATTGCCTATCTTGTCACAAAGCGGTTTTCTTTTATGTTAATGATCGCGATACTTGTTGCAGCTTTTTCTGGTTTTTTAGGGATTTATCTCAGCTTATTTATCGGCTCTGATTCTGCTTCCACAATTGTGTTGATCTTGACGTTGATTTTTATGGCTATTTTCATGATGATTTTCTTTCGTCGAAACACAGTTCAAGAAACTTGAAAGTGTTAAAATTCATGCATATCAGCCATGCATTTTTATATATTGTTTCTCATTTTTATTTTAATTAGAGTCTGGGGTGCTAGGTTGTTTTTCCTCCTAATATCTAGCAGATGAGTGCAGTACATTTTCTCCCCCCCAACACTGCATTCTTAATTAAGAGGCTGCATTGATTTCTTCTGCAGCCTTTTTATTTTTTTGTTTTTCTAAAATCTCTCCTCTTTTCTTGAAATCATTTAAAATGATTATCATATTGTGTAAGCTATTCGGTATTTTCAAGGAACTTATAACAGCAAAGACACTTACGCATGAAGGGGTAGAGCGTAATTGTGCACTCAGACATGTAAACAGAAAAAAACAGATACAATGTTTTTGTATAGGGTTTTGCGTAGAGGAAAATAGTACGAGAGAATGAAAAAAGATTCGAAGATATCGCACCCTTTACGTATCTGCTATTATATAGCAGGGTGGGCGATGGTTATATTAGGTATTATCGGTGTCGTATTACCTATTATGCCAACGGTGCCTTTTTTATTGGTTGCCTCATGGTGTTTTACGCGTTCTTCTCCACATTTTCATCAATGGTTGAATAATCATCGTATTTTTGGTCCCCCTATTAAGCGATGGGAAGAAAAAAAAGCAATCTCTCCATTCGTTAAAGTTTTTGCAATGATGAGTATGACAGGAGGATTTTTATCCTTTTTCGTAATGCTACACCCTCCTTTATGGATTTCCTTACTTGTTGCGGTTATATTATTGCTGATTGCCATTTATATTGTAACACGTCCATCTTCTTAATGATAAAAAAGGCTTTATGAGATACTCTTTTTAGCTTCGACTTATTTGTAAAAACTATGAGGACTTTTAAGTTTTGAATATAAGCTCTCCATATCCAAAATACATATGAAATAGCAAGCTTTTTGAGCGCAATTAATTAATAATATGTTTGTGAAATAATTTTTATGAACAAAGAAGATTGTTTACGAATACTCAAAATGTTCTCACTTGGTAAACAATGATAAATCACATTCATGGAAGAGAGTCATTATTTTTGTAAAGCATGTTTGTATGAATCTCTATATATACATCATTGAAAAGTCATTGATATGATAGACATTTCGTTTGTTTTCATATCTCTTAATGAGGATATAATACAAAGCTTACTAAATACCCTCATTTTTATACTTATACAGTTAAGAAGCCGGTCTATTATATCAATCTTTAAGGTTACATCTGTTCTTAACTTAAGAATAATTCATAAGAAACAACAGAATTTTTCAAATGGTTTATACATACACGCATTCTTATTATAATATGCGAATAAATAATTTCTCTGTCTTGATATAAAGCTTATTCGAAATAAAAATATTATTGCATTCTCTGTTTTTTAATGAAGTCATGCCCCTCACGTAAAACAAAAGGTCTCCCAAATCATGTTATTTACACATTTATTTTAATGAAACATTTCTCAACGCTTTACTCATTTCATAATAGCAGACCATACATGGATAAAGTAAAATCTCCTGTAAAGTGTATAAAATCTATTTGAGCACCATCATCCTTGCCTTGCAAAATGCATACCGATAGTCACCATGCTATTTATCATCCTCCAATGTTGCCTTAGTAATTTCTAATGTTGCAATTGTAGCTTGTCATCTGGTTTTGTATATTTTGACACTAGATTTTGTACCAATTTATTTTTTTCAAAGAGTTTTAAAGGTGTTCTCAAAGGGTTTTGAAAGCCTTTTCTCATTTTTACTATGGAAACGCACTTTTTTCTGATTTTCGGTAATTTTTGTAATTTTAGGTGTCAAAATCTATTTTGATAAAACGCGCATTTAATGGTAAAAATTGTACATAAAACAACAAATTACCACGTATTCCTACTTAATCCCGCCTCTTTCCACTTAGTATAAAACCTACTGTCAAACTACAACAATAACTCTTAAAACTTGAAAACCTTCATATATGCAAGGGGATTAGTGTGCTTGATTTAACAGGATTGAAATGAGAAAAACTTATGATACTCGCGCACGCTCATTCAACATGCAAAATGATAGTATCTTGTTATGCTGTATAACACTGTTATTTATGACAAATGATATAAGGAAGCCTCCTTGGCTAAACTTCCCTAGCGCGTTAAGTATTTTTTTAATGCGTAGTGAATATTTTTAAGTCTTATCTATCGCGCCTTATGTAAGTGAAGCGTATGCGTTGATAGACTAAGTAGAATCTGCTCAAAAAACAGCCGAACTATTTCAGACCAGCAAAGGTTAAGAATCCTCATCCTTAGGGCAGAACAAAAATCAATCTTATAAACAATATGTTGAGGCAATATACTTGTTTAAAGAGCCGAAAACTACGTCTTTATAGGTCTAGCAATTCGCTTTGTATTACCAAAAAAATTGATATAACGTTGTACTTCTTTTGAATCACCGATCGTTTTTTCAGGATTATCTGAAAGTTTCACGGCTGGTCGACCATTGGCATAGGTCACCTTACAAACAAGGGAAAGAGCATCAAGAGTTTCGATTTCCTGAGGTGCACAGCCTGTAAAGTCATTGGTAAGATCCGTGCCCCACCCAAAACTCATGCGCACTTTACCATGGAAATGATGATAGGTTTTTTCAATTGTATTGACATCAAGAGCATCAGAAAAAATTAGAAGTTTTTTGCATGGATCTTTTCCTTTTTCTTTCCACCATTGAATAATACGTTCGCCACCTTCAATAGGGGGCGCACTATCGGGTCTGAAACCCGTCCAATCAGCTACCCAATCTGGTGCATTGCGTAAAAATGCTTCTGTACCAAAGGTATCAGGTAAAACAATGAGAAGATTTCCACCATAATAACGGTTCCAATCTTGCAAGACTTGATACGGAGCTCTGCGTAATTCATCATCGTTATTGCTGAGAGCCGCAATAACCATGGGCAATTCGTGTGCATTGGTTCCAAGAGCTTCTAAATCCGTATCCATGGCAAGAAGAACATTAGAAGTTCCAGTAAAAGAATTACCAATCCCTTCTTTTAATGCTTCCACACACCAGCGCTGCCATAAAAAAGAATGGCGGCGCCTTGTCCCAAAGTCAGATATTTTAATATCAGGCAATTTTTTGAGACGTTCAACTTTACTCCACATTTTTGCTTTAGCACGCGCATAAAGTACATCAAGAGCAAAACGATCTAGTTTTTTGAGAGCAGCACGTGAACGTAATTCACTTATAATAGCAAGGGCTGGAATTTCCCACATAGAGCTATGAGCCCACGAACCATAAAAATGAAGAATATACTGGCCATCTTTACGGGTTAGTTCATATTCTGGGAGTTGAAAATTCTCAAGCCACTGAAGAAAATCCGGTTCAAAAATTTGTTTGCGTCCATAAAATGTATTACCAGCAAGCCAAATCATTTCTTTTTTTGTAAAGTGCAAACTAAGAGCATGATCAAGTTGAGCACGTAATTCACTCTCATCAATATCATCGGCAAGACGTATTGTTTTAGAGCGATTTATGAGGGAAAAAGTAACATCAACATTAGGATATAACCCCCAAATCATCTGCACCATAAGAAGCTTATAAAAATCCGTATCGAGAAGTGAACGAATAATGGGATCAAGTTTCCAAGTATGATTGTAAACACGTCTAGCAATATCCGGATGATTCATAACCTTTTTCTTTCAGTTTCATAAAATCTAAAATATTATGCACCAACACGGCTAATATAGGCGGTGCAATATAACAACTCTACAGTTTTGGGCAAGAATAAAAAAGTCTGCTCTCTTTTTTCATCTTTCATCTTTAATATTTGACAATACGTATAATTTCATGCTGACCTGTTTTTTGTAACTTTATCCCTGTATGAAATTCGGTATATTCTTTGCTATTAACATAGAGCATATTTTTAGGTCCCCATTTTACTTTAATGCTATAAACGGCATCATAAAACTTCATTGTTGCTTCATATTTTGGCCAAATAGAGGGTAAATGTGGCTGCAAAAACAAGAGGTCTCCCTGACGCTGTATTCCAAGAATAGCTTGTGTTGCGGCGCGATAAAACCAACCGGCTGAACCTGTATACCAAGTCCAACCGCCTTGACCACATCGTGGTTCAACAGCATAAATATCTGCGGCCATCACATAAGGTTCAACACGATAAATTTCAGGATCTTGTCCGTGGGTAATTGGGTTTATCATAGAAAATAAAGCATAAGCTTTATCGTTTTGTTCCATTTCAGCCAACGCAAAAATACTCCAAATGGCACCATGCGTGTATTGACCACCATTTTCTCGAATTCCTGGAGGATAACCTTTTATGTAACCAGGCTCGAGCGTACTTTTATCAAAAGGCGGCCAAAAAAGGCGAATGAGTCCACCTTTTTTATCATAGAGATGTTCCAGCATTGATGTCATTGCTTGTTTTTGGCGTTCAAGCGATGCCATTTGAGAAATGACAGCCCAAGATTGAGCAATGGTATCAATTTGACATTCATCATTGACTTTAGAGCCCAGAGGCGTTCCATCATCAAAATAACCACGTCGATACCAAGCACCATCCCAACCATTTTTCTCTAGGGATTTTGTTAAATGTTCAAGGTACGTACTCCATATTTGCATATGGCTATTGTCACCACGTTTTTTGGCTAAAGAGATAAATGCTTGTAATGTGTGCCCAAGAAACCATCCTAACCAAATGCTTTCGCCTTTTCCTTCCACACCGACCAAATTCATGCCATCATTCCAATCCCCACCTAAAATAAGAGGGAGACCATGTGGTCCGCAGCGTTTAATGGCAAGGTCTAAAGCTAAAGCACAATGTTCATAAACTGTTGCAACCTTTGAGGATTGGGTGGGTTGAAAATAAGCATCCTGTTGCCCACTTTTGAGAACATCACCTTCAATAAAAGGAATCAGCGTATCAAGAAAGGCATTATCGCCAGTGGTATTGACATAAAGAGCTGTTGCATATGCAAGCCAAACGATATCATCAGAAATGTATGTACGAACACCAGCATTTGTGTCAGGCAACCACCAATGTTGCACATCACCTTCAAGAAATTGGTGCGCTGCTGCATTTAACAATTGTTCACGTGCTAATTGTGGTTCCAGCAATAACAAAGACAGGCTATCTTGTAACTGGTCACGAAAACCAAATGCACCACTAGCTTGGTAAAAGCCTGCGCGTGCCATGATGCGGCATGAGTAGATTTGATAAGGAAGCCAATGGTTGACCATAAGATTAAAAGAAGCGTCAGGTGTTTTGACTTGGAGAGGAGAAACAAAATCACTCCATTGCTGTTTTTGTTTTGTGAGCTGAATCTCAAAATCACTTGCACGTACTTGATTAAGTAATTTTTCAGCTTCTTGCCTATTTTCAGTACTGCCAAGATAGAAGATGATTTCTTTTGTTTGCCCTGGTTGAAGATCAATATCATAGGCGAATGCTGAACAAGGATCACATCCTGCTTCAATGGTATTCGAAAGAGCACCGGCTTTACGGATCGCATTTGGACGTGTTACGGTTCCCGTTGCACCAATAAATTCAGCGCGATTGGTTGTAGTGCTGGTTGGCATTTCGGATGCTGATAAAAATGTAACTTGTTGAGATTTCTCGATGTGATAGGGATTTTGAATAAAATGTGCACCCCATCTGGCCTCATAAGAGGAAACAATAAAGGGGGCATATTTTGTACGGACATTTCCCAAAACCCATTCAACATAATTATAAAGGCGTAAACTGCGTAGTTTTTTCCCTTCATTCGTAAGGATAAGACGTGAAAAGCGAATAGGTTTTTCGGGATCAAGTGTATGAGTCAGTTCTAATGCGATTTCTGAATGTGTTGATTTAAAAGTTGAGAATCCAAACCCATGACAAGCCTCATAGACAATATTTTCGTCACATTCAACAGTAGAAACGGGTGAGAAACGTTTTAAAGACTGGCGATCAACCAGATAAAGAGCTTCTCCTGGCCGGTTAGACGTTGGATCATTCGCCCAAGGAGTTAGTTGATAATCGCGGCTATTGTTAGCCCAAGTAAAAATTGCACCTTCAGCAGAGACATGAAAACCAAATCTGTGATTAGCAATGACATTAATCCACGGATGTGGTGTGGTGGTACGTCCATGAAGACGTATTACATAATGATTGTGCTGATTAAAACCACCGTAACCATTCCAATATCTTAGATCTTCTCCATTTGGGAGAAAAGAGGATGGTTTTTGTTGGCTAATAAGACCAATGGAAGAAAAAAGATTTTGTTCAGTTTGCGTTGTAAATTGCTTTCCTTCGTTATATCTTGGCAAGTCTAATTGATCATAAGATTCTTGATAATTTTTATGAATTGTGAGATTAAAATCATTCTCATCAAGTCGTTTAAGTTGTTCAGATAAAGAGCCATTTTGGGCATCAAGAACGATGCGTGCTGATGCAAGAAGCGTTTTAAAACTCTGTTCACTCATTTGATCGCGTCGAAGCATGAAAATATGTTGGCGTTCATCTGCTTTTTGCGTGTGGTGATAATAAGTTTCACAGACCCACTCGAGAGCGCGTTGTGTACTTTGTATATAAGAAAATGTTTGTTCATTAAGAATGACCAAATCAACAATGAGTCCGCGCATACACCAATATTCG
The DNA here is from genome assembly GCF_042194855.1 of Bartonella sp. CL70QHWL. Lineage (NCBI taxonomy): Bacteria > Pseudomonadati > Pseudomonadota > Alphaproteobacteria > Hyphomicrobiales > Bartonellaceae > Bartonella > Bartonella sp. CL70QHWL. Next base: position 97,363 of record NZ_JBHINJ010000001.1, read on the forward strand.
TGTGCTTTAAGGAGCTCGCGCAGTACGGTTATATTTCCCTCGTTATTTAATCTAAGAAGACAGAGTGGATTGTCTCCTGAGATAGACATGGGCCAAAGATCAGACTGTTTTCCTAGCGTTTTTGCTAATATTTCAGAAGGAAGACGCCACGTTCTTTCTGGATAGATAAGCGGTGTTGCATATTTTTGATAGATAATAGCTTCTTTAAGCTGGGTTCCGCTCTGATACAGTGCGACTTGTGAGCGCGTCCATGCCATTGAAAGTTCTTTTTGAAACATATCAGGTTGTCGATAATGTTTAATATGATTATTTAGCGCTTCTTTTGTATGAGCAGCAAAGGTCCAAAAAATAAGTTCTGCTTTTTCATGGGCTGAAATTTTTATACGGCATCGCAATGACATAACAGGATCAAGAACACAACCTTGACTGTTACTGAAACGAGCATTTTGGTCAAATGCAGCGGGCCGATGAATGGATCGCCCCCGACCAATAAACAGAGAGCGATCTGTTTCAGCTTCTGTCTCTTGGAGAATATCTGTTGTACTAGAAACAAAATGGGCAACATAGACTTCAGGATCACTAGGCGAGCGTTTGCGCCTTTTGGCAAAAATTGTTTTACCTTCTTCAGCAATTTCTGTCTCTATAAACATACGGGAAAAAACAGGATGAACTTGGTCTGTATCCATCGTGGCAAGCGCTAATTCACCATAAGAAGTCACTTCAATGAATCGGTCTTTATTTGTCGTATTCATCAATTGAATACGTCTCCCTTCGCCACATCCTTCAGATGTAATAAGACATTCAAGTGTTGATTTAATACCATCAACCATTTTTGTATATTCAGCCTTTTCATCTGTAAAAATGCTGACAGCTTCTTCTTCAATAACACGTGTTGGCTCACCAGTAACAGACCACCACCGTCCACTATGCGTGTCACGCAAGAAGAATAAAGTACCTTGTTGATCTTCTGTTGCATCAGGAATAAAGCGCGTAATCGCATAATCGTGCCAACGGCTGTAACCAGAACCATTCGCTGTTAACATGGTAGAATAAAAGCCATTAGACAAAAGTAAAGTCGCTCGTGGTTTGAGTAACGGGTTTGTAATAATGCGCAAAGGGGCTGCATCAAATGCTTGAGACTTATTGCGCATACGATTAACAGCTTTGGTATGAATAATAGGAATGAGATGAGGCGCTCTTTCCTGTAAGAGCAATTGTGTTGCCTCAATAACGGGATCACGGTGAAAACGATCACGCATTCGCCCTTGAAAAATAACATTGTTAAGAGCAAGGATAGACATGCCATGATGGTGCGCATAATAATTGCGTACAACGGCGTATTTTTCCCCTGTTTTCACGCGTGAAGGGGTAAAATCAACAGAGTCATAATAACCATATGTTCCTAAAGCTCCAAGATCACGAAGTCGTTTTAAATTAGCGACAGCGCAAGCAGGAGCATATTGTGCCGCTAGAAGGCTGGCATAGGGAGCAATGACAGCATTGCGTGAAAGACCACGTTGGAGTCCGAGGTTTGGAACACCAAAATGAGCGTATTGGTAATTCATTAAATGATCGCGAGCATTAAATGCGGCTTCTGAAATACCCCATGGCAATTCCCGTTTATGGGCATATTGTATTTGACAACGAATAATCAATCGATTTGTTTGATCTAAGAGAGACCCTAAAGGTTCATGCATTACGAGAGATGGCATAAGATATTCGAACATTGATCCAGACCATGATAGGAGTGCACCTTTCCCACCTATGGGTACGAGAAGTCGACCAAGACGAAACCAATGTTTAAGTTTTATATCTCCTTTTGCGATGGCAAAAAAGCTTGCAAGACGTGCTTCTGAAGCAAGCAGGTCATAACAATTTTCATCGAGTTTGTTTTCTTGAACACGATATCCAATGGATAAGAGATGCCGTTTAGGCTGTTCTAAAAAGTCAAATTTCATATCAAAGGCTATTTGCCGTGCCACTATAGCCAGCCTGTTTAGTTTTTTACGTAATTTTTCAGTATCACAATGAGCAGTCGCATCATTATGATGAGCGTTACAGGTGTCGATAAGGCATTTAGCCCAAGAAAGCGCACGAGCAGATTCTATCGTTTGAATTTTGTGGTCAAGTTCACCGACTAAGTGCACAATATCGTGGGCTGCAAGTGAAAGATCTATGACGTGAGAAGGGATCGTATTTTCTTGTTCTATAAAAGTGAAGACAGAATCATGAAAACGAGTGATGTTTTCTTCGATTTTTTGGCGTAAAGAGCGTAAACTGGGTTGATGATCTGGAATTTCTCTGACAGTTTCTTCAAGAATAGCAAGAACATCCGATAAGCCTTCTCGATCACTTTGAAAAAAAAGAGGCGGTTTTTCAGCCCATTCACTTAACGCAGAAGAAAGTGTTACCAAATGACCGGCAAGATTTCCCGAATCAACGGTTGATACATAAGTAGGCAAAAGAGGCCTAAGTGTATCCGTTTCATACCAATTATAGAGATGACCACGGAACTTTTCCATTTTTGTAAGAGAGCGTAATGTACATTCAATACGGGTGATGGTCTCTTCAAAACCAATCCAGCCAAAATCACGTGCTGCAATAATAGAAAGGAGATAAACGCCAATATTCGTAGGCGATGTACGTTGAGCAACAAGAGGTTCAGGATCTTCTTGAAAATTATCGGGAGGCAAATAGTTGTTTTGTTCGTTGACAAAGGTTGCATAATAAAGCCATGTCCGCCGTGCAATAGAGCGGAGTTTTTTTTCATCTTTTGAAGAAAGATAAAGGCTATCTTGAAAGGTTGAAGGTTGACTCACAATCCAAGCAATAAAGGGTGAAAAAAACCATGCTATCCCAAAAGGTAAAGCAACCAAACTTGCAAAACTATCAGAAAAAAGAGGGAGCGCTATAGTAAGAACACCGATAAGCGATGCTGGTGCCATTGTAAAAACATAGAAACGCAAACTATTGGGCATTGATTTTGTTGCGGCAGAAGTTTTCCATTCAAGAAGATGCTGTTTTGAAATCGTCATACGATAGAGTGTACGAATAATCGCATCGGTCATAAAATACGCCGAATGAGCAAGAAACGTCGTTTTAAGAAATATATCAGCGCTTGTAAGAGCAATTTTGTTCCCAATTAATTGAAAATGTCCACGCAAAGAATGATCTATATTAGATGAGACAAACGTTTTTAATACACATAGAATGGGTGAAATGAAGGAGCTAAACAACAAGAATATTTGCCAGACGATTGCACTCTTTAAAGACAAAAAAGCCCATCCTGCAAATGCTGCGATTAACCACATAAGTGGAGTGAGAGAACGACGTAAATTATCCTGCATTTTCCAACGCGTCACGAAACTTATTTGACGGTGGGAAAAAAGATAAGGCAAAAGCTGCCAATCACCGCGGACCCAACGATGATAACGCATAACATCAATATTGTAAGCGGTTGGATAGTCTTCAATGACTTCTATGCTACTTACCAGAGCAGTACGAGCATAACCTCCCTCTAAGAGATCATGGCTAAGAATAGTATTTTCTTTAATTTTGCCATCAAGCGCTTGTTCAAATGCATCAATATTATAAAGACCTTTACCGATAAAGGTGCCTTCTCCTAAAAGATCTTGATAAGTATCAGAAACAGCAAAAACATAAGGATCAATGCCACGGTTGATAGAAAAAACCCGTTGGAGAATTGATGTTTTTTTTCCTGTTGTAAGAGAAGGAATAATGCGTGGTTGTAAAATGCTATAGCCCTTTACAACCTTTCCACTTTGTGGATCAAAAACGGGATGATTGAGTGGATGGTTAAGCTTTCCAACAAGTTTCGCGACGCTCTCTGGAGTAAGACGTGTATCACAATCCAGCGTCATAACAAAACGGCAATCCATAGGAAGATGTGGATTGGGAGGATAAAAGCTTGTATTTTTATCGCCTCTTAAGAGCCGATTAAGTTCATGAAGTTTTCCTCGCTTTCGTTCCCATCCCATCCAACATTTTTCGCTTGCATTATAAAGGCGTCGGCGATGTAAAAGGAAAAAAAGCGGAAGTTCATCACGATGATAACGACTATTGAGTTTATCAATACTCTTTTGCGCATAGTGCAATAAATCAAGATCATCTTGCGTTTCTCTCAATGGAGCATCCACCCAATCTGTAATGAGCGCAAAATGAATGGCACCTTTAGGATTGGAAAGATAGTGCACTTCAAGATTGCGCACTTGTTCATCAACATTAGCGCGTGATGTCATCAAAGTAGGTACAACAACCATTGTCCGTGCATGTTTTGGAATACCTTCTTTATATTCATAACCAATGAGTTGTTTTGATGGGACAAACCACGAAACAACAGTGTTAAATAAAGCAAAAGAAGCATCAATAGCAGGAAAAAGCGCCAATACAGTAAAGCAAAAAGACATCCATTGTGTCATGCCAGATATTTGTAAAAGGGCGTAAATTACCAGCAAAAGAGAAAGCGTCAGAAAAGAGACAGGAATGGCGATGACTCTCAATTTTGAGCAACAGGAAGCGCGTGTCCATTTTATGAGAAAGGGCGGAATATATCCACAAGCCTTTTCAAATATGCCACGACCATCATCAACAAGGTACCACCCCACACAAGAATGATGAGGCATATCCTTAGAAGTGGAATTTGCCATTTCTACAACTTTATGTGCAATTTCCAGCTCACTAAGAGGCGAAAAGCGTGAAATTTTTTCAATGACTTGTCGATAAATATTGCGTGAGTGAGCATCAATTTCAGAAAAATCACTATTTTTACGCAAAATAGAATCGACACAACTCACTGTTTCAAACCATGCTATCCAATCAACATCATCTATAGCTTTAAGAGCACGGATAATATTTCCCATGGTCACACCATCTGCTGCTTGTCGGGTATGTTCATCAGCTGTTGCAATCTCTAAGCTACTGCCTTGGCTTTTCAATTGCTTTTCAAGCCAAGTTAATGCTACGGTTGAATCGACAGATGCACTGCGCAGGCGATAGAATAAATGTGCTGAAAAAGTTGGATCAACAGTAAATGGTTTATACTGCGTAAAAAGAGAGTGTAGATTTGTTTTATTTTCTACAAGAGAAATTTTATCAGCTACTTGACTAGCAAGATGGCGCATATGTCGCGCTTTTTCGATACGTACTGAAAGACGACGGACATTTTCAATGAGCAGCATTTGCATAACTGAAGGAAGAGCCCACAATTCACCAATTGTGAGCGCACAAATTTCTTGAAATCCGTTGGTCATAGCAGTGAGTGTTTCTTGTGAAAAGCTGCTATCGGTATGCGCAATATAAAGCCAAGTTAAAGCAAAAATTCGTGGTATTCCCGCTTTGTGTGTAGAAAGAGGAAGTTGCTTTATGAAGGACTTGGGTAGATTACGACGTAGCTTTTGTATGGTTTTATCAATGGTGTAATGATTATCAATGAGCCATTGAGCAGAAGGTGCGATGGTTTCATCATTTCGGGCAGCAAAATCACTGGTATGAAAGGCATGAAGAATAAGTTTAGCATTTTCATTCAATCTCTTGCGAAAATCTTCTACTCCTTCATATTCAGGGAGTAAAATTTCTTTACCAGAAGCTATATCATGCCCTAAGTTATAAAGATCTTCCTGTACCTTATAAATTGCACGAAGAGGAAAATCCGTATTAATAAAATGGTCTTTTTTCTCTTTTTGAGAAAAAAAGCACTTTATGAAAGGTCTTATGCACGTCATAATGTCCCATTGTTATTCAATTACATCGTTTTTTATTTAAATTTTAAGCATTTTATCTGAATAGTGAACCGTTGTTAGACAAAAAACAAACTTTTTGTTTTTATTTGCAAGCATTTATAATTTTTGTTTCAATAATTTAAAAATAAGCAGACAATTTCTTTAGAAAATAAAAAGGTCACTCCTAAAATGAGTGACCTTAATAATAACACTAACTTTAATGATTGATGATTAATCTTGTTCTTGTTTTTTCAAAGCTGCACCAAGAATATCACCAAGAGAAGCACCTGAATCTGTAGAACCATATTGTGCAACAGCTTCTTTTTCCTCTGCAATTTCTAAAGCTTTAATCGATACTGAAATTTTACGTGTTTTTTTATCAAATGCTGTGATGCGAGCATCAACCTTTTGCCCAATTGCGAAACGCTCAGGACGTTGCTCATCACGATCACGCGCGAGATCAGCACGCCGAATGGTTGTCTCAAGGTTGTGATCAATCAATTTCACACCAATGTCATTGTCGTTAACAGCAATCACTTCGCATGTTACAACAGCACCTTTTCGCAATTCGCCAGAAGCAGCTGCTTCTCCAACTTTATCGCTGGAAAGCTGCTTAATTCCAAGAGAAATGCGCTCTTTTTCAATGTCAACATCAAGGACCACAGCCTTAACGATATCGCCTTTATTATAAGTATCAATAACTTGTTCACCAGGACGGTTCCAATCAAGATCAGACAAATGAACCATACCGTCAACATCGCCTTCAAGCCCAATAAACAGACCAAATTCTGTTTTATTTTTAACCTCTCCTTCAATTTGCGAATTGACAGGAAATTTATTGGCAAAAGCTTCCCATGGATTTTCAAATGTTTGCTTTAAGCCAAGAGAAATACGCCGTTTAGAAGGATCAATCTCAAGAACAACCACTTCTACTTCTTGTGATGTAGACAGAATTTTTCCAGGATGAACATTTTTCTTTGTCCAGCTCATTTCAGAAACATGGATCAGCCCTTCGATTCCTGGTTCAATTTCAACAAAACCACCGTAATCAGTAATGTTGGTAACAGCACCCGTAATTTTTTTACCAATCGGATACCGGACACTGATGCTTTCCCAAGGATCACTTTCAAGCTGTTTCATTCCAAGAGAAATACGGTGCGTGTCTTGATTAATGCGAATAATCTGAACTTTAATCGTTTGGCCAATTGTGAGCACCTCAGATGGGTGATTAACACGCCGCCATGCCATATCTGTAACGTGCAAGAGACCATCAATCCCACCAAGATCAACAAAGGCACCATAATCTGTAATATTTTTCACCACACCTTCAACGATTTGGTTTTCTTCAAGATTTTGTACGATTTCTGAACGTTGCTCAGCGCGACTTTCTTCTAAGACAGTGCGACGTGAAACCACAATATTGCCACGACGACGATCCATCTTCAAAATTTCAAAGGACTGTGAATTATGCATGAGGGGTGAAACATCACGAATGGGACGAATATCAACTTGGCTGCGAGGCAAGAAAGCAACGGCACCATCAAGATCGACTGTAAAACCACCTTTTACTTGGCTAAAGATCACTCCATCAACGCGTGCACCAGCATTGAATTTTTCCTCCAAACGGACCCAACTTTCTTCGCGCCGTGCTTTTTCACGCGATAAAACAGCTTCACCCATCGCATTTTCAATGCGTTCAATGTAAACCTCAACTTCATCGCCAACTTGCAAAGAACCATCTTTTGCTTTAGCTCCAAATTCTTTGAGAGGAATACGTCCTTCGACTTTAAGACCAGCATCAATAATGGCCATGTCTTTTTCGATTGCAATAACACGACCTTTAACAACAGATCCTTCATTAAGATCATTAGTTTGAAAAGATTCTGTTAAAAGGGCTTCAAAATCCGCTGTTGTGGGATTGTATTGTGACATAAGAACTCCTAATATATACCTTGTATTATAAGGTATGAGCGCTGGGTTAGTGTTAACATAAGCAACTTCTTAGCCTTTTTCCTTGAATAAAGGAAAAAAAGTTAGCGCTAGGCTGGAAGTTACCTTAACGAATTTATCCAATTATATGCATTTTTATGATTGGATCAATAAAACTGCATGCAACTTCAAATGTTGCTTCTATACTCAATTCTGACGTATCAAGCAAGTGGGCGTTTTTTGCTGGTTTTAATGGACTTTGTTTGCGCGTTATATCGCGACTGTCGCGCTGTTCAAGTTGAGCTAGGATTTCATGATAATTTGCTTGAACACCTTTTTTTAAAATCTCTTGGTAGCGACGTTTGGCGCGTGTTTGGACATTGGCTAGAATATAAAACTTGATATCGGCATCAGGACAAACAATAGTTCCGATATCACGCCCATCAAGCACACAGCCGGGCAAAACTTTAGCAAAGTTGCGTTGTTTTTCGACAAGAATTTTGCGTACAGCAGGATTAATTGCTATTTTTGAAGCCGCTTCACCAAGTTCATGAGAAGAAAGAAGAGAAGGATTTAAGGTATTAAAATCAAGTTCTTTAGCATAAATAATAGCATTTTTTTCATCATTAAGAGCTAAATTTTGTTGTAAAAGCGTATGAGCAACACTACGATAAGTAAGACCAGTATCGAGATGGCGAAGGCGATAATGTGCAGCAATTTTGCGTGCTAAGGTTCCTTTGCCTGAGGCTGCAGGTCCATCAATGGCGATAACAAAAGGCTTCAAGCGATTTTTCCCCCAAGTTGTTTTATAAAAGGAATAAATTCTGGAAAGCTCGTAGCGATCATTCGTTTATCATCAATAGTAACAGGTTTTTCTGATACAAGCCCAAAAATGAGAAAACACATAGCAATTCGATGATCAAGATGTGTGGAGACATGTCCACCACCCAAACCTTTGGCAGAACCTTTTCCATAAACAATAAGAAAATCTTGACCTTCTTCACAGTCTACGCAATTAATTTCGAGTCCTTGAGCAACAGCAGACAGTCGATCTGATTCTTTTACACGCAACTCTTCAATTCCTAGCATTACTGTTTTGCCTTCTGCAAAGGCTGCTGCTACTGCCAAAGCAGGATATTCATCTATCATCGATGGAGCACGTTCTTTGGGCACCGTAACGCCTCTAAGGACCGATGATTTTATCCGTAGATCAGCAACATCCTCTCCACCTGTTTGACGTCGGTTCAAAAATTCAATTTGAGCACCCATTTCCCACAATGTTTCGATAAGTCCTATTCGAGAGTTATTTATCAAAACATTTTCAATGGTGATATCAGAGTCTTCTACAAGAAGGGCTGCGATAATTGGAAAAGCAGCAGAAGAAGGATCCCCCGGAATATGAATCGTTTGCCCAGTAAGATGGGGTTGACCATTAAGGTGAATCAAACGCGCACCTTCGTTATCTTTTTCTATTTCAAGTTGCGCACCGAATGCTTTTAACATTTTTTCCGTATGATCTCGTGTCAGAACTGGTTCAATAACAGTTGTAATGCCGGCGGTATTGAGTCCAGCAAGCAGGATTGCTGATTTAATTTGGGAGGAAGCTATTGGAACACGGTAACGAATCGGATTAGCCATTTTCGGACCATAAAGCGTTAAAGGAAGATGATCGTCGCGCGTTGCCTCAATTTCAACCCCCATGAGACGCAGTGGATCAAGGATACGTCCCATTGGACGTTTAGAGAGAGAAGCATCACCAATAAAGGTTGTTTTCATATGATACGGACCAACCATTCCCATAACCAAACGAGCACCTGTTCCAGCGTTTCCAAAGTCTAAAGGTTTTTGTGCAGCTAAAAGGCAACCATTCCCTGTTCCTCGTATGATCCAGAAGTCATCTTTTTTAATAATACAGGCACCCATAGCTTGCATAGCAGCAGCTGTATTGAGTACATCAGCGCTTTCAAGTAATCCATGAATATATGTCTCACCACTTGCTAATCCTCCCAATATAAGAGAGCGGTGAGAGATTGATTTATCTCCTGGTATTTGAATTTTTCCAGAGAGACTACTCGATTTATAGGTGGTTATAGGGATTGCTTTTTGCATGGAAATTCTATTTAATTCTATCTAACTTTTATGAAATTGTGCATCCTTTAGCACATGCTTTAAAAGACGTCATGAAAAAATCACTGTGGAACAGTGTATTTATCTTTGACAAAGGTATTATTTTTCGATTAAGCACCATAAAATTTATCTTTTAATGGAATAATAGTTAATCAAAGAGGCACGGTTTATGGCAAAACAAGAACTTGGAACTAAACGTGTTGATCCAGAAACAGGAAAAAAATTTTACGATCTAAATCGCGATCCTATTGTGTCGCCCTATACAGGAATTTCTTATCCGCGTTCTTACTTTGAAGTTGCAGCAGCTGAAGCAAACAATGAGGAAGAAGTTGATACTGAAGAGCTTGATACAGCACTTGAAAAATCTGCTTTTATGCTTCTTGAAGAGGATGATGAGGATTCTAAAGATGACGATCTTCCTGATTTAGAAGATAGTGATGTAGATCTTGGTGATGATGATGATACATTTTTATCTCATGATGGTGACGATGAAGATGATGACGTTACTAATATTCTCGGAGGCGGTGTTTCTAATGATGACGATGCTTAAGAGAAATAAAAAAGGACATCTTTTCCATTGAATGTAAATTCTTCTTGATCTTCAACTTTGATCGTTCTAGAAAAGTTGGAATTGTATACTGTCCTTTTGGAAAAATTTGTTTTTATAGGGGCTATAGCTCAGCTGGGAGAGCGCTTGCATGGCATGCAAGAGGTCAGCGGTTCGATCCCGCTTAGCTCCACCAAAAGGACAAACTGTTCTATCAAGGGAATCAATTATAATAAAGGATGTGTACATCAATTTAAAAGGTTTATTTGCTATTTAATCATAATTCCAATAGCGCTTGTTCCTTGCATTTTAATGATATTATAATACGTTTTTAATCATTTGTTGGATTATAAAATTTTACTGTTGCAACCGTGAAAGTAGATAATTCTTTTATGTTTTGCACAGAAATAGAAAATGTGCTGTTTAACCTACGCCTTGTCTTCAAGGACAAAATTTGAATTTCCTTTACCACAATATTTCCACAAAATCATAATATGTTGGCTACCGATATCTTTTTAAAAGGTATGAAGTACTTAAACAAAGAGTAGAGAATAAAATATTAAAATATACTTCTCAATTATTGAAAATTAGAGCTTTTTTCGAGTATTTTTAGCCTGATCAGATGTCCTGCCAAAAAAATTACTCACTTTGATTAGCATCTACCTGCTCAATACTAAGGTATATTAACGCTTAAATAATATATTGAATCAATTATTTTTTTCCTTGCGCATCACAAAAAAGGTTGAGGTGTGAGAGCAAAGTAGCGCCATCATTATTGTGCTAATTCCCAATGTTGGCGATAATTCTTACATTTTAGAATGTTCATAAAAAACATTTTTAGTCTTTTCTTTCACAGTTTTTATCCACATGCCAATTGCGCTTGTTATGTGCAAGCCAATGGATTTATTGATTCAACCTCAAGAGATCTGAAACGATAAAACCCTACGTCATTCGAAATTCTTACTTTAATATGAATAACGATATATTATCTTTATAAATCAATATGCTTAAACAATTAAGAAAAAGAATAAAAATGCTTCTCATAAATATTCTCAAATGCAAAAGCTATCACAACATTGGAGACTGACTTGTTACTTCATAGGCGCTACAAATCTTTCTCTGAATACTCCCTACCCTGAATATTCATTGTGTGTAAAGTTGCATATACCTTATCATCCTATAAACGATAGTGTTTTTACAATACAATAAGATAACGTCTTTCAATTAAAATGGACTGGATGGACGAGTATGTTTTATTTCATACAATACTAAATATACTTAGTTCTTTTGAGGACTGTAGCGCCCTCTTTATACAAAACAACGTTTTTTCGTTTAATGCATTTCTCGTTTTTTTATATTGAATATTTCACCCTTTTTATGATGCCCGAATTGCATTTGTTTTAATTGCTATTTTATACGCTTAACAAAGAAAATATTCATATAATAATCAGCCAGTAATACGCATAATGAAAATAAAAAATGATATTATATTTTAAAATTTTTCTTCAATAACCTCTAGTACTTAGCCCAATGCGAAATGCCAGCGCTAAATAGAAGATAGTTTCCATTGTAAATTTTTTAAACAAAGGAGGTAAAAATGTCGAGAGTATCTTCAAATATATTGTGTATTGCAAAAGCTTTCTGTTGCTTGAGTTTATTCTAAAAAATAACAATTTATTTCATTGAATGATCAGAAAAACGAGACAGCCTTGTCGTATCATAAAAAATTTTTCCCTCAAATGATTTTACCACATCAATTCCCTGATTGAGATTTTCAAAAATCTTCCCTAATGCCATCCACATCTTTTTAATTGCTGTTCATAGAGCCTCGATATCCTTGCCATGCGCTGTGCTGCCTGTGAGAGTGCCGTAGTGGCATGCCCGCCACTACGCGCATAAGCACCATGTCCCATATGATAATTTAAGTAAAGGCTATATGCATCATCAAATCTCACCCCATTGCGTTGAACACTTTGGCGATGATACCAAGCAACAAAATCAGCAGCATCTGCGAAATTCGTACGCCATGCAAAAGACTTTCCTGTCGAGCGAAGATACATTGCCCATGTACTGTCAAGCGCTTGAGCATAACCATAAGCTGTCGACCGACGCTTCCATGGGATAAAACCAAGTAGTTTTTTGCGTGGAGGACGTGCATTGTGACGAAAGCTCGATTCCATCTTAATGGTTGCAAGAATGATAGGCATAGGAATTCCATAGCGCATTTCCGCTCTTTGAGACACTTTACCCCAATTGTCAAAAAAACCATTTTTTTGTGCCAAAATAGCACAAGCATTATTTGTGTGGATGGGAGTGGTTGTTGCACATCCCTCTAGCAAAAACACCAGTGCCCCTAAAAACAAAAGGTGTCGCATATTCCTATTCCTCTCGTTTAAGAAATAAAACAAGATAGAGATACTAAAAAATGATTACCAATCAATAAAGAACATGATCTAACTTGTGATATTTAAGAAGCTTGCTTTGCTTTATTCCTCATCAGCAAAACGCAATGTTTGCGACTGAGCTAATGTTGTCATTTTTGTTGGTTCAGAGTAATTTTCTTTTAATTCAACAGTTTCAATGCGATTTGCCCGTTTCATAATTTTGGAGGACGATATCAAAATTCCCTCTATATCTTCACCTGCTTTGTGAAAGTGCTTCTGTAATGCGCGAACACGCATATCCATTCGTCCAAAATCTTCCATCAATTTTGCTACTTCTGATTGAATTAAATGCGCTTGTTCACGCATCCGCGCATCTTTCATAATGGTTTGTACCACTTGGACAGAGAGCATCAACAAAGATGGTGAAACAATAATCACATGAGCTCTATTGGATTTTTGTACCAATGCCTCAAAGTCCTCATAAATTGTTGCAAAAATCGATTCAGATGGCACGAAAAGGAAAGCAGTGTCATGAGTTTCTCCAGGAATCAAATATTTTTGTGCAATATCACGAATATGGACTTCCATATTGGTACGAAATTGGCGTTCTGCCTCTTGACGCTCTTGCGCTGATTCTGCCTTACGCATAGCATTCCAAGCCTCCAGAGGGAATTTAGCATCAACAACAAGAGAAGGGGCTTTATTGGGCATATGAATGAGACAATCTGGGCGCTTTCCATTAGAAAGAACGGCCTGAAAAGCATAAGCGTTTGTTGGTAAGGCATCGGCAATAATAGCTTCCATCCGCCCCTGACCGAAAGTACCACGTGTCTGCTTATTGCTTAAAATAGACTGTAACTGAACAACTTGTCCCGTAAGCGATTGAATATTATTTTGTGCCGCATCAATCACTGCTAAACGCTCTTGCAAACGATTCAAATTTTCATAAGTGGATTTAGTCTGTACCTGAAGTGTTTGGCCTAAGCTTGTTGTCATCCCATTGAGTTGCTCACTGAGTGATTTATTCAATTCAGCCTGCCGTTGACCAAAAATTTCCGCCATCGTTTGCATTCGCCCTTGCATTTCAGCTTGTGTTTTCAGCAAGGTAGCCATCTGCATTTGTGCCTCACGTGCGCGTTCAGCAATTTCATTTTCCAAAAATGCTTTTTTTCGATGAGAATGTATCAACATAAAAAATGCCAAACAGACAAGTATAAATAAAAGCAAAAGCACTAGTTTAGAAAAAAAATCACCAGCGAGTATGGAAAAAAACGAATCAAACATAAATTGTAATATAACGCTCTTATTGTAAAAAAACGCAAGAATCCGTTATTCAATATTGACCAATAACAAACCATTGATTAATCTCTACTTATGCCTATGCCAATGAGATCTTTAATTACTTTACCTGATCCGATTTTACGGGAAGTGTCCAAACCTGTTGAGCAGGTCGATTCATCTCTCCAAAAACTTGCAGATGACATGTTGGAAACCATGTATAATGCTAAGGGCGTTGGTCTTGCTGCTATTCAAATTGGTATACCGCTACGTATGTTGGTTATAGATGTCTCTGGAAATTCTGAAGATGAGCAGAAAAAACCACTTGTTATTATCAACCCTGAAATTTTATGGCTTTCAGATGAGCGTAATATTTACAAAGAAGGTTGTCTTTCTATTCCTGATTATTTTGCAGAGGTTGAACGTCCTAAACGCCTTCGTGTTCGCTATCAGAACCGTAAAGGAAAACAAACAGAAATTGAAGCAGACGATCTCTTAGCAACTTGCTTGCAGCATGAAATTGATCATTTAGATGGGCGCCTTTTTATTGATTACATTTCAAAGATCAAACGCGATATGGTGATACGAAAATTTAAAAAACGCGCAAAAGAAAAAAACATGCAGGAAGCAGTTTTGTAATGGCTTTACGATTAAGTTTTATGGGAACACCAGATTTTTCTGTTCCTATTTTACATGCTTTACTGGATGCAGGTCATGATGTTGTTGCTGTTTATAGTCAACCCCCTCGCCCAGCAGGACGTCGAGGGCTTAAATTAATCCCCTCCGCTGTTCACACCGTAGCAAAAGAGAAATCTATACCCATCTTTACACCTCAAACACTTAAAACAATCGAACAACAGGAGCAATTTGCAGCACTTTCTGTTGATGCTGCTATTGTGGTGGCTTATGGACTCCTTTTACCCAAAGCTATTCTCGAAACGCCGCGTTTTGGTTGTTTTAATGCCCACGCTTCACTCTTACCACGTTGGCGTGGTGCTGCGCCTATTCAACGAGCAATTATGGCTGGTGATAAAGAAACAGGTATCATGATCATGAAAATGGATGAAGGACTTGATACGGGGCCTATCGCTCTTTCTCGCTCCATCCCCATTACGGATAACACCACCACTGCTGAGCTTTCAAACAGACTTTCACATATTGGCGCAGAACTTATGGTAGAGACTTTATCCACTCTTGAAAAAGGACGACTTAAACTGACCCCACAATCAGAAGAAGGCATCACCTATGCCGCCAAAATTAGAAAAGAAGAAACCCGCATTGATTGGACAAAACCAGCAGAGTTTATTCATAGGCATATTCGCGCGCTCTCTCCCTCTCCTAGTTGCTGGTGCAATATGAATATCGGTGGACGAGAAGAACGTGTAAAAATTCTTGATAGTCGTTTAACAACAGGTCCTTCTCTTGAAATTGGACGGATAGAACCAGATTCTTTGATTATCCATTGTGGGCAAGGACGGATAGAAATAACCTCTCTCCAAAGATCTGGCGGTAAAATTCTTGATAGCGCAACCTTTTTGCGAGGTGCTCATATTTCTGCTGTTTTTTAAGATGCCACGTTTTAAACTCACTCTTGAATATGATGGTTCAAATTATGCTGGTTGGCAGCGTCAAGCAAAACTTCACACGATACAAGGAGCTCTTGAACAAGCGATTTTTTGCTTTAGTGGACAACAATTGACCATAACAACAGCAGGACGAACGGATGCGGGCGTACACGCTACCGGACAAGTTGCGCATGTTGATTTTGAAAAAAACTGGCTCTCCCATACTGTGCGAGATGCGCTCAATGCTCTTTTACGTAAACAGGGAGAGGCGATTTCAATCTTAAATGTAGAAAATGTCCCTGATGACTTTGATGCACGATTTTCCGCAACCAAACGCCATTATCTTTTCAAAATCCTCAATCGTCGCTCTCCACCAGCTTTAAATGCCAAACGCGTGTGGTGGTTGCCAAAGCCTCTTAATGCTGACGCCATGCATGAAGCTGCGCAAAAACTTGTAGGACAACATGATTTTACAACTTTCCGTTCAGCACATTGCCAAGCCAAAAGCCCTATTCGCACCCTTGAACGCCTCGATATTCAAAGAGAAGGTGAAGAAATTTTTCTTTATGCACAAGCTCGTTCTTTTCTTCATCATCAAATCCGTTCATTCGCAGGAAGCCTCATGGAAGTGGGTATTGGACGTTGGACAGCTCAAGATCTCGAAGCAGCTCTTCATGCTAAAGATCGTAAACGTTGTGGTGTTGTTGCCCCCCCCTCAGGACTTTATTTAACCAAAGTAGAGTATTAATGATCCTTCAAGAGTGAGCGTCTCAAAAGTCGTTAAGGCAGTTTATAAAAAGAACGAATTTCTTCAAAAGCTTCTGCTGCTGTATTAACAAATTTCACAAAATTAACATCAGTAGGAGAGATTGTACCTTGTGCAGACAGATACTCAAAATTGATAGTATTGCTCCAAAATTCTTTGCCAAACAATAAAATTGGTACCTGTTTCATACGCCCTGTCTGTACTAAAGTTAACGTCTCAAACAGTTCATCCAGAGTCCCAAATCCTCCAGGGAAAATGGCTAGGGCTTTCGCTCGTACTAAAAAATGCATTTTGCGCATCCCCAAATAGTGGAAATTAAAACACAAATGCGGTGACACATACGAATTAGGCTCTTGCTCATGTGGTAAAATAATATTCAAGCCAATCGTTGGGGCACCAACATCACAAGCACCACGATTTCCCGCCTCCATGATTCCTGGTCCGCCTCCCGTAACAACCACAAATTCACGATATTCTGTCGTAGCAGAATAAAGTGAGCACAAACGCGCAAACTCTCTTGCTTCATCGTAATAATGTGACATAGCATGCAAATTTTTCTTTTGTATTTCATTTTTTGCAGCCCACGCTGCTTGCCCAGGTTCAGGAATACGCGCACCACCAAACAAAACAACTGTTGATTGAATATCATATTCTTTAAGGGTTATTTCCGGCTTTAAAAATTCAAGACTAATACGTTGTGAGCGCAGCTCTGGACGCATCATAAAATCTTGATCGGTATAGGCTAAACGATAAGTAGACGAACGCATTTGTGCTGAATTAGAAACTTTATGTATTTGTTGTAGAGCATCCTTCGCATGGAGAAGTGGTGCCCAGTTTTCTTGCTCTGCTTTTCTTTTTTCTTTACAGCTTTTTTTCATACACCTGTCCTACTTCCTCATCGTTTTATTGACTGAACACATTTCTTCGCGTAGTTCATAGAGAATAAATCTTGAAGCTTTCAACTTGTTTAACGGAACTCTCGTCATGACCCATATCACACAACTTGAAATTATTATCGAACAAGCTTTTGATGATCGCGATTCTATCGATACTACCACAAAAGGCGAAATACGTGAGAGTGTTGAACATGCATTGAACCTTCTTGATAAAGGTGAAATCCGTGTTGCAGAACGACACAAAAATGGACAATGGCATGTTCATCAATGGTTGAAAAAAGCGGTTTTACTCTCTTTTCGGCTTAATCCTATGCAAATTATTACTGGTGGAATCAATGGGACACATTGGTGGGATAAAGTTCCTTCAAAATTCTCTGGTTGGCAAGAGGCAGATTTTAAAAGTGCTGATTTCCGTTCCGTTCCTGGAGCCATTGTACGTCATTCTGCTTACATTGCACCCAACGTTATATTGATGCCTTCCTTTGTCAATCTTGGTGCTTTTATCGATGAGGGCACAATGGTTGATACATGGACCACCGTTGGTTCTTGTGCACAAATTGGTAAACATGTCCATCTTTCTGGCGGTGTTGGTATTGGAGGTGTTTTGGAACCACTGCAAGCAAATCCAACAATCATTGAAGATCATTGCTTTATCGGTGCTCGCTCTGAAATTGTTGAAGGCTGTATTATCCGTGAAGGTGCTGTTTTGGGAATGGGAGTCTTTATTGGAAAATCAACAAAGATTATTGATCGTACAACAGGTGAAATTTTTATTGGTGAAGTACCAGCCTATTCAGTGGTTGTACCAGGTTCTCTCCCTGGAAAACCTTTACCAAATGGTGAAGCAGGACCTAGCCTTTATTGTGCTGTTATTGTAAAACGTGTTGATCAAAAAACACGAGAAAAAACATCCATTAATGATCTTTTACGTTCTTAGACACAAGATTAATGCATAATAATATTTCATCGTTTTTTAACTTGAATAATAACCTCGAATACAAGGATTCTCTCATTTCAAATCCTTTCATAGTGAATCAATCACTATCATTTCCTGCTCGTCTCATAAACACTGTTGGTGTATGGGTAAGAAGCACTTTAAGAAAAGAATAAAAATGTCTTTAATGAGTTTTCTCAAGCACTATGTGTCTTTATGACAATAAATATGGTTATGAGTTTTATGTCATTCACGGAAGCTTTACCGTTATACTTTCTACGCACGCTATCGTGAAATGAGGTCGAGTGTATTGAGAGATATTTATTAAAATACGTGCACAAATATGCAACACAAACGCATTTTGTTTAAAGCATTCTGTTTTACATGAGAAAGTGACACCATTACGCAATACACAAAAACATAAAGCACGGCGCAATTCTATTTAAAGTGTCCTTTAAACACCTGAACCAATCGACAAAAGCAAAAGCGCAATCAATGAGAGAAAATACTCCTTTTTTCATTATTTGTTCATTTTGAGCGCTTGAATAAATGCTGATTGTGGAATTTCTACTTTTCCAAATTGGCGCATCCGCTTTTTGCCTTCTTTTTGCTTTTCCAAAAGTTTGCGCTTACGCGTAACATCACCCCCGTAACATTTCGCTGTTACATCTTTACGCAAAGCACGAATCGTTTCGCGCGCTATAACTTTACCACCAATAGCCGCTTGAACTGGAATCTGAAACATATGCTGGGGAATAAGATCTTTCAGTTTTTCACACATGGAACGCCCGCGCTTTTCTGCAATCGTGCGGTGAACAAGCATCGATAATGCATCAATAGGCTCTCCATTCACCAAAATAGACATTTTAACTAAATCACCTTCTGCATAATCTGTCATTTGATAATCAAAAGAAGCATAACCCTTTGAGATTGATTTTAGCCGGTCATAAAAATCAAAAACAACTTCATTCAGTGGTAAATCATACGTTACCATAGCACGGATTCCAACATAGGACAAACCAACCTGTACCCCGCGCCGCTCTTGGCATAGTTCTAAAATTGACCCAAGATAATTATCAGGAGTCATGATTGTCGCCCGAATCCACGGTTCTTCTATGGAAGAAATTTTAACCACATCAGGCATATCCGCTGGATTGTGCAACTCTTTAACAGAACCATCATTCATATTCATGCGATAAACAACCGAAGGTGCTGTCGCGATTAAATCCAAATTAAACTCACGCTCTAATCGCTCTTGAATAATTTCAAGATGCAGAAGTCCCAAAAATCCACAGCGAAAACCAAACCCCAAAGCCGCAGATGTTTCCATTTCAAAAGAAAAACTCGCATCATTTAAGCGTAATTTGCCCATGGCTGCACGCAAATCATCAAAATCGGCAGCATCAATTGGAAAAAGTCCACAAAAGACAACCGGTTGCGCAGGCTTAAAACCAGGTAAAGCATTTTCACAAGGACGGCGCTCTTCAGTAATCGTATCCCCAACCCGTGTATCTGCTACCTCTTTGATAGAAGCAGTGATAAAACCAATCTCGCCCGGTCCTAATTCATCAACCTGTACCATTTTAGGTGTAAAAACCCCAACGCGCTCAACTGGATATTTTGCTCCTGTACCCATCATACGAATGGTTTGGCCTTTTTTTAAAATACCATCTATCACCCGTACCAAAACAATAACACCAAGATATGCATCATACCAGCTATCAACCAACATTGCTTTCAAGGGATTTGCAACATCGCCTATATGTGGAGGTGGTAATTGTGCAACAATTGCCTCCAAAACATCAGGAACACCCAAACCTGTTTTTGCTGATATTTCTACTGCTTGAGATGTATCAATGCCTATTACATCTTCAATTTGTTCTTTAACACGCTCAGGTTCTGCTGCTGGAAGATCAACTTTATTGAGAACAACAACCAACTCATGGGAATTATCAATGGCTTGATAAACATTTGCTAACGTCTGCGCCTCTACGCCTTGGCTCGCATCCACCACCAACAGAGAACCTTCACAAGCTGCCAATGAACGCGAAACCTCATAAGCAAAATCCACATGACCAGGTGTATCCATAAGATTTAAAATATAGGTTTCACCATTCTTTGCCTTATAGTGTAAACGTACCGTTTGTGCTTTAATAGTAATTCCACGTTCACGCTCAATATCCATGGAATCGAGTACTTGTTCTTTCATCTCACGTGTATCAAGCCCACCTGTTATTTGAATCAAACGATCAGCTAAAGTTGATTTGCCGTGATCAATATGCGCCACGATGGAAAAATTACGAATATAATTACGATCTATTGTCATATAAGGCGATTTAGCAAAGAATAATACAAAACGCAAAGACCAATTATGTTCCGGCTTCTATCAAAATAATATAAACCTAAAAAGCTTCTCAAAACACAACTTTTTATAGCCTAAAAAATGAGGCTTTTGTTTGCTAAATTAAATCCAAGGGTGCTAAAATGATTCTTTCACATCTTATTTGATAACTCATATCTGTAGTAAGCCGGCACCATCACACACTTTGCCAGCCTCCAATATTACGACGATCCTTTACACTTGAAAAAGTTTATAAGAGATATGCTTTTCTTGTACAGTCTTTACCCACATGCCCCCACCCACTTGTGATGTGTAAGCAAGTGATTTGGATTGATTTAACATGAAAATGATTTGACGTGAGAAAATTTTACGGTATTCAGGGTTCTAATTCAATGTGAATAGTGCTATATTATAATTATAAATCAATGTATTATCATATTTATATGATGGGCGTGTATATCACTTAGGCTTGCAATAAATTCGCAAGAAATGCTTTTTTATTTGTACGCAATAATCTTCTTTTTTAGTAATCTTATATAAAATAATATGAATATCGCGGGAGTTTCTTCTCAATTTTTAAAACTTTAGAAATATGCTCTATTGAGTGATGTTTTTATATACTTTTTATATAACTCCTTCCTTCCTCCATTAAGCATAAAGCACACCAATCCTCTTCGATTCATTGGATAACACATTGATTTATAATGATCGTTTATTGTTTTGCGATTTAAATTAAAACTCTGAATATCGCGAGCCTCTCTCATTTTAAATCTTCTCATAATGAATCAATAAATTTTTTGCTTCCCCATTATAAAACAGAGCTAGTGTATGGATAAAAACGTTTAAGAAATGAGTAAAAATGCCTCTCTCTTTCAAATGCCAAAGGCTATCATAATATTGAGAACTGATAAAGAAAATGCTAGTGCCCTTTATTTTAAGTAAAATGATGATGCTCTGTGGTTTTTCTATACTTCATGCGGACTGTCAATGAATATGATGTATATTGAGAAAATTATCTTTTAAAAAACGATTTAATGTACAACGTTATGGGGATACTTTGGGCGTTCTATTTTGCATGAGAAGCGTAACTCTATTAAAGGACAAAAGAAATAACGTGCGACAGTGCGTAATTCTCATTATTCAAAAACATTACCGTAGATGTTTTTGAAAGTTGTTAAAGCCAAATTTAAACATGATCGTAAAGATGAGCGTTAATTTTTACCTTTATATCACCTCATGCTTTGGCTCAATAAAGGTTGTCTTCCCGTTTCAGAAGTTAGGCAAACAGATACATGCAAAAGCTGGAATAACTTATAGAACTTCTTAATCATCTTAATATTAAAAAAGCTTCAAAAATGAAAACTCTACAAGCAAAAATCTCATGCAATAAAATCATAATAAAAAAATGTATAGCTAATCAATTTTTTTAATTGCTTTATTTTTTTTACGCCATTGTGAAGGTTGTAATTCAGCCACAATTATCCCAATCAGAATAAGCAAACCGCCCAATAAAGCTAAGGGAGATAAATGTTCGCCAGCCAAACGCCCAACAATACCAGCCCATACCGGTTCACCTGCGTAAATGAGTGTCGCACGCGTAGGGGAAATAGACTTTTGTGCCCAATTCATAGCTAATTGAATGATGGCACTCATTAATGCCAATCCTATACCAATATTAAACCACACCCACGAAAATTCAGGGATGCTTTCACCCATCAAAGGCATACAAGCAAATGAAAAAAAACCACTAAAAAATAACTGAATAATGGTTACACGCCGACTATCAACCTTGTTCGCAAAAATTCCGATGAGTATGACTTCTCCAGCAATCGCTAAAGCGCCTAACAAAGTTAAAATTTCGCCTTTTGAAAAATCAAAATTTCCCAGCTTTTGTCCTGAAATAAATACAAGCCCAATAAAAGCGAAAATAATACCAATCCAACAAGCTAAACGGGGAGGTTTTTTAAAAACAATCCATTGCAAGATTGGAACCATCGGTACATAAAGCGCTGTGATAAAAGCTGACTGACTACTAATAATTGTTTGAAGTCCAGCTGCTTGAAAAGCATAACCAAAAAACATGGCTAAACCTATCGCCATCCCAGCGAAAACTTCATAAACAGTTATACCTTTTATAGAGCGCCAAAAAATTACCCCACATATAAGAGATGCAACAATAAAACGAAATCCAACAAAAAACAGAGGACCACTATAGCGTACCGCAATGTGAATGACTAAAAATGTAACGCCCCACAATATTGTCGCAGTAAATATTGCCAATTCTGGCTTACTTAATAAAGGATATTTAAACTGTTTTAGATTCACCATGAAAAACTTTCTCTTCCAATTTTCCCCACAATTTATGAAACAATAAGCGTTCCAACTCCCTGTTCGGTAAACAGCTCTAGTAAAACAGAATGAGGAGTTTTACCATTTAAAATGACAACACCTTCCACGCCATTTTGAAGGGCTTTTATACAAGTCTCTACTTTTGGAATCATGCCTCCTGAAATTGTCCCATTTTTAATAAATTTCTCAGCTTCAGAAACTGTCAATTCTTTTAAAAGTTTACCCTGGCTATCCAAAACACCAGGAACATCAGTGAGAAATAAAAGGCGTTTAGCCTCTAATGCACCAGCAATAGCTCCAGCAAAAATATCAGCATTAATATTATAAGTTTTACCATCGCGTCCTGGAGCCACAGGAGCAAGAACCGGTATCATTTCAGAACATGCT
This sequence comes from Bartonella sp. CL70QHWL, assembly GCF_042194855.1. Lineage (NCBI taxonomy): Bacteria > Pseudomonadati > Pseudomonadota > Alphaproteobacteria > Hyphomicrobiales > Bartonellaceae > Bartonella > Bartonella sp. CL70QHWL. The sequence continues at coordinate 120,604 of NZ_JBHINJ010000001.1, forward strand.
AAAAGATCTAGCAATGTGCGGTCAACTTCAACAGGCTCACCAACAAACCCCAAATCTAAAACACGCTCAATATGCGAATCAGGATCAATGACAGTTTTATAAGCCTTTTCGGCAAAAACCATATTGCCATCCTTGCCGCATAATCCTATTGCCCATTCTCCCTCAGCATTGATGAGAGCAACAATTTCTTTATTTATGGAACCCGCTAAAACCATTTCAACCACTTCAACGATCCGCTCATCGGTTACCCGTAATCCGTTTTCAAATCGCGATTCAATCCCCATTTTCATTAAAATTTCAGCAATTTGAGGCCCACCACCATGAACAACAACAGGATTAATCCCCGATTGCTTTAATAGAGCAATATCACGCGCAAATGCTCGCCCCAAAGCAGGATCACCCATAGCATGGCCGCCATATTTTACCACGACCGTTTCATTTTCATATTTTTGCATATAGGGTAAAGCAGACGATAAAAATGCTGCTTGTTTTTCCAAAACATCTACATCACCGTTTTTAGCATCATCCATCAATAGAGCCTCCTCATCACTTTTTACCATCTCTTAATGAAATTTAGGAAAAGTGAAAACAATAAAACCAAACTTTACTCTATCCACCCCCCTGAAAATCGTCAATTTTCCTCTAAATTACGAAAAAGGAATAGCGAAATGAAATACAAAAACTTCCTTTAAAAATTGACAGCGAAAAATTAAACAAAATAGGCGTAAAAAACGTCATTATTTTATGATCTTATATATAAAATTGAAAAGCAAAATTTTGAAGCTACGCTGCACATTCAACTCATTAGTTTATCCCTACGGATACTTAACAATGAATAGGAATATATACAACCATTGATTTTATAAGATAAAAATAAAGTTTCTTATAATAATAAAATTAACATATTCCCAAGATTAAGAAATCACTCAACTGCTTTATAGCTTATCCCAATAAACTATAACTTTGGTTTTAAAAATTTGACTTTTTCTCAATCATAAAACATGAGGAAATGTCAACTGAACGCTCCTTATGGAGAATCATAATAAGTTAATTTATAATAATAATTTATCTTTTTATATCGTAAAATCGAAAAAAGGCTTTGCAACATTATCCATATATTGTGATAGCTCTTCAAAAGCATCTTCGTAAAAGCATTTAATTGTTTAGATTACTCTCTTCGTAAGATTTGATAAAATTTCTCATTTTCATGATCTGTCATTAAGTTTTTCTTTTTGCATAGCAATACATGCTTGAATTATTCAATGTTTTTTAGAATTGTTAATTCTTTTAATGTATTATTTTAATTATGTTATTTTATGAAAAAAGATTCATTTCGTATACTTCTCTTTCCATATCACTAACAATTTCAATAATATATCGTGCTGTTTTCTAAGCATATTGTGCTATTTTTTATGGTATTTATTTTTTCTTTTTAAAGGTAACTTCCTCTATCTTCCCACCAACTTTTTATTATGCCAATAAATTCAATTAAGTGAATTCCATCGAATCTGTTTCCCTACAAGAGAGATACATCGAATACCTCAAAACGTGTTTTGTTATGTCTTCTTTAGCATTAAACACACATTATCTCATTCCACAATTTCTTTGGAACAAAATAAACTTGATTATAGCGTTTTTTATTATCTGGAAGAAGTATTTATGACATCAGAAATACAAAACTAAATCCGCATCTAAAAAGACATGATTACGGCTAAAAGCTAAGATGAGGCATGTAAAAGCTATTCCAAATAAAATAACCCTTATTTTAAAGGAAGCAGTGATTAAAACTATGAAAAATGCCAAAAATAAAATCGGTTATAAGAAGTTGATACTTTATTTGAAATAAGATGGATTGCCTAACAGCTTATTTAGCGTTTCTTGGCAAGCTGCTACCTATTTTACAGTTTTATTATAGAGCCTTTAAAAAGAAATACAAAAAATACTGAATGCATAAAGGCAGTTATCATGACACTGGCAATATTTATTATCAATCACTCAATTGCGTTCTTATATGGATAAGCCCTTTTTAAAATGTCATAGACACTCAAAAATAAGACTTATCCATAAAACTCATGAAATATAAAAACTATCAGCAGCAGGAGTTTATCCTAAATTAGCTGTCTCTCTCTTTTCTTTTCAAGAAAAAATGCTTTTCAAAGACAATGAGATAATAGAAAACTTAATGAAAATAACTTTCCTACAGCTCTCTCTAATTATTCTGAGAACATTCACATAATTTTAACCAGAAATATTTTCAAAAAATTCTTTCATACGTGAAAAAAAACCATGTGATTGCGGTGAATTTTCATGATTTGAGAGCTTTTCAAATTTTTGCAACAATTCACGTTGTTCTTGCGTTAATTTCTGCGGTGTCTCAATCGTGATATGGATGTAAAGATCACCCCTTGCTTGCTGACGGCGCAACATGGGCATACCTTTGCCTCTAAGGCGGAATTGACGTCCATTTTGTGTCCCTTCTGGAATCTTAACGCGTGCTTTAACACCATCAAGGTCGGAAACTTCAAACTCTCCTCCTAAAGCAGCTGTTACCATTGAAATAGGAACGCGACAGTGAAGATCTGCTCCTTCTCGCTGAAAAAACTCATGCGGTTTAATGGAAAGGAAAATATAAAGATCACCATTGGGGCCACCACGAATACCAGCATCACCCTCACCAGAAAGGCGAATACGCGTTCCATCTTCAATACCAGCTGGAACATTTACGCTCAATGAACGTTTTTTCTCTATGCGTCGTGTCCCCTGACATTTGGGGCATGGATCCGTAATAGTTTCACCACGTCCATGACATGAAGGACATGTTCGCTCAATAGAAAAGAAACCTTGTGCTGCACGCACACGACCAGATCCATGACATATTCCACAAACTTGCGGCTTAGAGCCCTTTCTCGCTCCTGATCCCTCACAAACATCACACGTGACGGAACTGGGAATATTAATTTCTGCAGTTTTTCCTGAAAATGCCTCTTCTAAAGTCACTTCCATATTATAACTCAAATCTGCACCACGTTCGCGACTATCACCACGCTTACGGTGTGTCCCTCCCATAATCTCACCAAAAAAGTCTTCGAAAATATCCGCAAATCCACCACCAGCAGCAAAACCGCCAAAGGGATTTGCTCCCCCTTGACCACCGCTATTTTCAAAGGCCGCATGGCCAAATCGATCATAAGCAGCACGCTTCTGAGGATCTTTAAGAACTTCATAGGCTTCGCCAATTTCTTTGAATTTTCGCTCTGCCTCTTTATCCCCCGCGTTGCGATCAGGATGATATTGCATTGCCAACTTACGAAAAGCAGATTTCAACTTTTTATCATCACATTCGCGAGTCACGCCAAGAATTTCATAATAGTCAACCTTCATCATGTATTCCTGATAATTTTTCTGTCATCCATCTTTATGGATAATATTGCTTTTAATTTATATTTTTAGCAACAAAGTTGCAACTTATCTCAAATAATAAAGCCCAGCCTTATATTTCAAAGGCCGGGTTTATAAATTAATCAACACATATGCTGACACTATTTCTTCTTATCATTAACTTCTTCAAAATCAGCATCAACAACATCATCATTCTTTGCCTCTGTTTCAGTGTCAGCGCTCGCTGCTTGTGAGGCTTCGTACATAGCCTGTCCAAGCTTCATACTGACTTCTGCTAATTTTTGCATCTTTGTTGTTACTTCTTCCGTATCACTGCCTTCAAGCGCAGATTTCAAATCAGATATTGCTGTTTCAATCTGTCCCTTTTCTTCAGCTGATACTTTATCGCCATATTCATTGAGCGACTTTTCAGTTGAATGAATAAGAGCCTCCGCTTGATTTCTAGCTTCAACACCTTCACGGCGTTTTTTATCCTCAGCCGCGTGCTCTTCTGCATCCTTTACCATTTTTTCAATATCAGCATCACTTAAACCACCTGATGCCTGAATACGAATTTGATGCTCTTTACCTGTTCCCTTATCTTTGGCCGAAACATTAACAATACCATTCGCATCGATATCAAAAGTAACTTCAATTTGAGGTATACCACGTGGTGCTGGAGGAATACCAACAAGATCAAATTGAGCCAATAACTTATTATCACTTGCCATTTCCCGTTCACCTTGGAAAACACGAATCGTCACAGCACTCTGGTTATCATCAGCTGTCGAAAAAACTTGCGATTTTTTTGTTGGGATAGTGGTATTGCGCTCAATAAGGCGTGTGAAAACCCCACCCAAGGTTTCAATACCCAAAGATAAAGGCGTTACATCTAGCAACAACACGTCTTTGACATCGCCTTGCAATACACCTCCTTGGATGGCAGCACCCATTGCGACCACTTCATCAGGATTAACACCTTTGTGTGGATCCTTACCAAAGAAGCTCTGCACGACTTGCTGAATCTTGGGCATACGTGTCATACCACCTACTAAAACAACTTCGTCAATTTCACCAGCCTTTAATCCAGCATCTTTCAACGCAGCTTTACAAGGCTCGATGGTACGCTGCACTAAATCGTCAACGAGAGATTCAAATTTTGCCCGAGTCAATTTCATTGTTAAGTGCTTGGGACCTGATTGATCTGCCGTGATAAATGGTAAATTGATTTCTGTTTGCTGTGACGAAGAAAGCTCAATTTTTGCTTTTTCTGCCGCTTCTTTTAAGCGCTGTAAAGCTAATTTATCATTTTTCAGATCAATTCCTTGCTCTTTTTTGAATTCATCTGCAAAATAACCAACTAGGCGCATATCAAAGTCTTCACCACCTAAAAACGTATCTCCATTGGTTGATTTAACTTCAAAAACGCCATCTCCAATTTCAAGAACTGAAATATCAAATGTACCACCACCAAGATCGTAAACTGCTATTGTTTTTCCGTCTTTTTTGTCCAAACCATAAGCTAAAGCAGCAGCTGTTGGCTCATTAATAATCCGTAAAACTTCAAGTCCAGCAATTTTACCCGCGTCTTTCGTAGCTTGACGTTGCGCATCATTAAAATAAGCAGGAACCGTAATAACGGCTTGTTCAACTTTTTCACCAAGATAAGATTCTGCTGTTTCCTTCATCTTTTGCAAAATCATAGCTGAAATTTGCGACGGAGAATATTTCTTTCCCGCTTCTTCAACCCATGCATCACCATTGTCACCTTTAACAATTTTATAAGGCACAAGTGCTTTATCTTTTTCAACCATAGGGTCATCAAAACGGCGCCCTATCAAACGTTTAACTGCAAAAACTGTCCCTTCAGGATTTGTCACCGCCTGCCGTTTAGCAGGCTGCCCAACAAGCCGCTCCCCCCCATCAGTAAAGGCAACAACGGAAGGTGTTGTTCGCGCTCCTTCTGAGTTTTCAATAACTTTTGCGTTTTTGCCATCCATAACAGCCACACAAGAGTTCGTTGTCCCCAAATCAATACCAATTACTTTTGCCATATTATAATCTCCATTCAGCAAGCTACCTCAACCTTCATAAAGCATCTTTTTAAGATAGCTCCTCATAACACCTAAAGCCCGTATATTGCTTCAAGCAACATAAAATAATAATAAACTGCAAGTCGCAACAAGCCTTGCTGCCTCGTATATAAGAACAGGCTTTTATTGCTACAAGAGAATAATGAGAGAAACATCTCCAAAATAAAAAATTTATTTTAAAATAGGCGCTCTAATGACCCATAAATACCATATTTATGAGAGACTTGAGATTATAATATATTTTTCTTGCAATTCTCAACAAATATATCTTTCTATAAAAATTAAAAAAATAAAAGAGTGATTGCACTCTCGCTCTTGATCTTCTCATCATTGATAAAAAATACCCACGTAAAAGCTTTTTAAAAGGCGAATAATTTATATCACGAATATTATAAATTTTTCTTGGACTAAAATAATCATCATATCTAATGCTCACATCTGTAAAGGTATTATCCATCGATCTCCTTTCAAAAATTCTCCTTCTAACGATCTCATTGTTTGCGGTTATTTGAAATCTATGCTTTAAACTCACCTAAAGCGTTTTTTCCTAACTGTATAATTTTGAACTTTGAAAATATATAAAAATGCGTCTGTATAAACGCTTTAAAATGCCAAGAGCTGTTATAATATTAAAATTGGTAAAGTGGTTGATGATTGTTCTATATTATATTTTATTAAGCAAAATAGTAGTGCATCATAGATTTTATACCATTTACAAATATTATTTATGAGATGAATACGGAAGTGTTGAGAGGTGTGTTGTCGTTGTAAACCTTACTGCCTTCCTTTAGAATCAAATAATTCTATGATTTTTATTCTCATACTCAAATCAATTTCATTTTAGTATTTCTTTCTTTTATTTTAAATAAAAGCTCTGCTAAAATAAAAAAATATTCAAAGTGTGAATCTTATGAAGGAGGGTAAATCAATGATGACATCTATTATTAAGAAAATAACAAATCTCATCTTTAAGAATATAATCCATACACAATATCCATACAAAAAGGTTATCATAAATATCGTGTGTGCTCTTCTCTTTGCTGGTATAACCCTGCCAGCAGGTGCTCAGCAATATAAACTTGGCGACATAGAAATTCTCAATCCTTGGACACGAGAAACACCTAAAGGTATAAGAGTTGGTAGCGGTTATCTCTACATTATTAATCACAGTAATACTCCAGACCGTTTGGTTTCTATTTCCACAAACGGAGTAAAAACAACAGAGATACACTCTATGGCTGTCGTTAATGATATTATGAAAATGGAAAAAATGCACAATGGCATTGAAATTCCGGGAAATGGAGAAATCACGCTTAAGCCTGGCGGTGATCATATTATGTTTATGGGGCTTTCAAAACCATTCAAGTTAGGTGATAAAATTAGCGCAAAATTGACATTTGAGAAAGCAGGAACCATTGATGTTGATTTCTCTGTAAACGCTATGAAAGTACCATCACCTTCTAAATCCTCTCTTGTTCACTAAGCTCCTTTTATATAAATACACACTTTATAAAATGAAGGAGCGTGAATTTTTTTACGCTCCTTTATTTTTTGTTTAATGCCATCAGTAAAAAATTATCCTCTTTGATGAATTAACTATGGTCAATTTCAGGAATACGTAAAACTTGTCCAGGATAAATTTTATCGGGAGATTTTAGCATTGGCTTATTGGCTTCAAAAATAAATGTGTTTTTATTACCTTGCCCTTTTCCATAAACCTCTTCAGCAATTTTCCAAAGATTATCATCAGATTTAACCTCATAAAAGCGAGAAGTTTTTCTAGGCGTTGTATCTATAACCTTTAATTGATCAACATCTACAGAAGAGATACCTTGTGAATTGCCAACAACCAGCAGTGCTTTTTCAAGTGTTTCCCTGTCTGGAACTTCACCGCTTAAAATAGCTTTACCGTCTTCAACTTGAATATTGACTTTTTCTGTACCGAGTTGAAAATCATCAAATGCTCTTTTAAAATCCTTTTCTTTTGGTTCATGGTCCCCAATACCTAACTTTTCCCCTACAGTTTTAATAAAATTAAAAAATCCCATTACGACCTCCTTTCGTGTAGCAGAAACAAATTTTTGTGCATATATTGCCACATTCTTTTCTTTGCTCTTAAAACACATAGGCAGATTTTCTAAACTTCAACAATCAAAACTACATCTGTTCAATTATGAGACAAATACAATAATAAACTTTGTAATAAACCTTGATAAAAAAAGCCTTTATGAAAATTTTCTCTCAAATGAAGGGATCTTAATAGACATAGAAACATTATAAATTATGAAAGCAAAACAAGATTTTACAGTAATGACAAAAGGTTTTTTACTTTGCTACAATTTGTATCATATTTGTTTTGCAAAAAAAATATGAACTCCCATATAAATAAGTGTGGGTAATTTGCTACCACAGCAATAGAAAGGTCTAAGAAACCATGAAAGATACACCAACAATCACACAAACGATTGTACTTGTTGATGATGATCGCAATATTTTGACATCTTTATCTTTTGCGCTTGAGACAGAAGGATATCGGGTTGAAAGCTATACAGATGGAGCATCTGCACTCAAGGGTCTCACACTTCACCCTCCACACTTAGCTATTTTTGATATTAAAATGCCCCGAATGGATGGGATGGAACTTTTGCGTCGTTTGCGTCAAAAATCTGATCTTCCAGTTATTTTTCTCACCTCTAAAGATGATGAAATTGATGAATTATTTGGTCTCAAAATGGGAGCTGATGATTTTATTACTAAACCTTTCTCCCAACGTCTTCTTATTGAACGCGTGAAAGCTATTTTGCGCCGTTCTAATGCACGTAACCAACCGCTTTCTACAGGAACTTCTTCCACCTCTTCTCTCAAACGTGGAGATCTTGTGATGGATCAAGAACGCCATACCTGTACATGGAAAGATAAACCTGTTATTTTAACCGTTACGGAATTTTTGATTCTGCAAACCTTAGCACAAAGACCAGGAGTTGTAAAAAGTCGTGATGCTTTAATGGATGCTGCCTATAGTGATCAAGTCTACGTAGATGATCGCACCATTGATAGTCACATTAAACGTCTGCGTAAAAAGTTTAAACAAGTGGATGATGATTTTGCAATGATTGAAACACTTTATGGTGTAGGTTATCGTTTCCACGAGGTATAAAACTACTTTGTCGCAAAAATTTGAACGGCAATCAAATCGATGACAGACAATTCTCAACTGGAAACTTTACAAAAAACAACCGTTAATGGTACATCCTCAACGCCATTTCTTATGTTTTCTCGTTTGCATCTTCGAATACAACGTCTCTTTAGACAATTGCTTTTTTCCAGCCTTACACGTCGCATTGTTATATTAAACATTGCTGCCCTTGCCGTTTTAGTTACAGGCATTTTATACCTTAACCAATTTCGCGATGGTTTAATTGAAGCAAAAATTAAAAGTTTATGTACCCAAGGAAAAATTATTGCTGGGGCTATTGCTGCTTCTGCAACAGTAGATACAAATTCTATCCTCATTGATCCCCAAAAACTCTTAGAGTTACAGACTGGTGAAAGCGTTACACCAGCCCCTCAATCAACCGATTCTTGGGATTTTCCTATTAACCCTGAGCAAGTTGCCCCTCTTTTACGGCGTCTCATCACACCTAAAACGACAAGAGCACGTATCTATGATCGTGATGCTACTCTCCTTCTTGATTCGCGCGTTCTTTATTCTAGTGGAGAAGTTTTTAGTTATGATTTACCCCCACTTAAAACAGAACAAAACATGTGGGATCGCCTTACTTCATGGTATTCAAGCGCATTTTATGGTAAAGGTATTGCTCTTGACAGAGAACAAATAAAAACCAGTGGTATTGCTTATCCAGAAGTGTACCGCGCATTAAACGGATCTCTTGCTACGGCTAAAAGACGCAACAGACAAGGGCAATTAATTGTTTCTGTTGCCGTTCCTGTTCAACGCTATCGCGCAGTGGTTGGAGCTCTTCTTCTTTCAACCACTGGTTCCGATATTGATAACATTGTAAAAGGCGAAAGACTGGTTATCTTTAAAGTTTTTGCCGTTGTAGGTAGCGTACTTTTGGTTCTTTCTCTCTTTTTGGCCCATACGATTGCCCATCCATTAAGTAAATTATCTGCCTCGGCTAATCGAGTGCGTAATGGCAATAATCAGCGTGTAGAAATTCCTGATTTTTCAATGCGTGAAGATGAAATTGGTCACCTTTCAACTTCTATTCGTGATATGACCAATGCCCTTTATATGCGTATTGAAGCCATTGAACGCTTTGCTGCTGATGTAAGCCACGAATTAAAAAATCCTCTCACCTCTCTACGCAGTGCTGTTGAAACGCTCCCTCTGGCTAAAAATGAAGAAGCACAAGAGAAATTGCTTGAAATTATTCAACATGATGTGCGCCGCCTTGATCGGTTGATTACAGATATTTCTGATGCATCACGGCTCGATGCAGAGCTTGCACGAGAAACCGCAGAGATTGTTGATATGACACCGCTTTTGGAAAGTCTTGTTCATGCTGTTCAGGAAGTGTATCGTAATACGCAAACCATTGATATAAGCCTTAATATTGTCCCACGTCCTCATGGAAAAGCCTATCTTGTATTGGGACACGAACTCCGTTTAGGACAAGTGATTTCAAATCTTCTTGAAAATGCGCGTTCTTTTATTCCTCGGAATCGTGGCAAAATTTGCATTACTATGAAAAGTCATGCTTCAACCCTTATTTTAACCATTGAAGATAATGGCCCAGGTATTCGTTCAGAAAATATTGAACGCATTTTTGAACGTTTTTATACAGATCGACCAAATGAAGATGCTTTTGGGCAAAACTCTGGACTTGGCCTTTCTATTAGTCGCCAAATCATCGAAGCTCATAATGGGACAATTACAGCCGAAAATATTATTGATCCTACACTTGGGAAGTGTAAAACTGGTGCACGTTTTACTATTATGCTTCCGCTTGCTAAATAAATCTTTTATCCAAAGTAAAAGACATGAAAACAAAATGTGAAATACTCCACGCAAATTGCCTTCAACTAGGCGGCAAGGGGCTGTTAATTATAGGTCCATCGGGATCAGGAAAATCAACCCTCACCCTTTCTTTGCTTGACCGCGCTGAGTGGTCAAAACGTGAAGCGAAGCTTATCAGTGATGATTATACAATGTTGCGTGCGGAAAATGGAAAGCTTCACGGATACACTCCCGATAATTTAGAGGGCGGCATCGAGATTCGTGGCGTTGGTCTTTATATGATAGAATTTGAAAAGCACACAACTATCGATTGTGTTATTTTTCTCGGTCCGGAATATGAACGTTTTTCCACAAATAAAACTTTTCAATTTGAAAATTTGCACATTCCTCTTTTAAAACTTCCCTCTCTTCGTGAAGCCGATTGTACAGCCATTTGTCAAGCTATTGAAGCATTTTTGTTTAAAAAAATATGGCAAAAATCTGTCTAATTTTTTTCTAAAGATAAAAAAATCACAATTTTTGCCTTTTTTTTGCAAATTTTTCTTGGCAGCAAGATAAAGCCTTGTACAATGTCTTTCCCACCAATATGGTTGGGTCTTATTAGTTAACAGGAGTTTGCGTAAATGATTGGACTCGTGCTTGTAACGCACGGTGAGCTGGCTGTCGAATTTTTACATGCCGTGGAACATGTTGTTGGAGTACAAGAAAAGTTCGCAACAATATGCGTTTATCCCGATGACGATATAGATCAGCGCCGAGGTGATATTATAGCCGCAGTAACCGATACAGATACGGATCATGGCGTCATCATATTAACAGATGTGTTCGGTGGAACACCATCAAATATAGCTATTCCTGCTATTGAAAAAGGACGCGTTGAAATGATTGCGGGTGTTAATTTGCCCATGCTTATTAAACTGATTTCTATTCGCAAATGTCCGGATATTTCATTATCAGACGCGTTAAGAATAGCACAAGAAGCAGGGCGTAAATATATTAATGTACCAAGTATGATTAGCGGATAATAAAATACCAATGTTTTCCAAAGATACCCTCCCGTGTATAAGTCGTCATTTCAATATCTGTAATAAACGTGGGTTACATGCACGTGCTTCTGCAAAATTTGTACAAACTGTTGACAATTTTAATGTTACTGTTGAAGTTGAAAAAGATGGAAAAATTGTTGGCGGATCATCAATTATGGGACTTATGATGCTAGCGGCTTCATCCGGTTGCAACCTCACCATTCGTGTTTCAGGACCAGAAGCAACAGATGCTCTTAATGCTCTTGAAAAGCTCATCAATAACAACTTTGGAGAGGAAAACTAGTGCTTTTTCATCATAAACAAGGATGATAATTCTTAGAAAATAGGAACTTTCCATCATTATTTTGAGTTTTAATTTCTCTTCCTGCTTTTATACCAATATTCATATCCATTATGGATTGGTATAATTATCATAAATGTAAAAGCTTATAGTAATTTTGTTATGCTGGTTTTTTCTTCCTTTCCTAACATTATTTGACCAATTTGAATAGTTTTGCGTATTATGGCTATTCCCCGACTTAATCATATAATTAAATCTTTACAGAAAAGAGAACTCTTCACCTTGTATTATAATATGCTTTATTTTAGGCTAAAGATAAATGTCAAAATAATTTCGCACATCAACAATCTATCAACTTTTCTTATTTTCTGCTAACTTTGTAGCCTTTATAATACACAAGTAATCTTCCATTGTACATCATTGTGATACAGATCATGAAAACGCAATTCTTATCAATGTCATAACCATTTTCTTAAAACGAATAAGCTTTGTACGCTCATAATTATAGTAAGCATTTTTTAGACATTCTTTTTCTATACTATTGCCTTGTTTTATGTGGTACGTGCCCCGCCCTTATTATCTATATTGCGCTTGGGATAGCATCTTTCATTATAAGGAGATAATATCATGGGTCGTCTATTTAGTGCTCTCCAGATTCCTCAACAAACAACAAAAGCCCTCGTATCATTGCAAAATGGCTTACCAAAAGCGCAATGGATCAACCCGCAAAATTTTCATGTCACCTTATCTTTTTTTGGCGAAGTTGAAAGTTCTACAGCAGATGAAATTATGCATACCTTTAACACTATAGAACTTCCTTCTTTTACGCTACAGATAAAGGGTTTTGAAGTTTTTGGTTCAGAAAATGCTCCCCATTCTCTTGTGGTTCGCATTGAACCTTGTGAAAAACTTACTCTTTTACATGAAAAGATGCAATATATTCGGAATAAATTAGAGTTAAAGCCTGATGAAAGACTGTTTATTCCGCATATCACTCTTGCACGAATATTTGATATTAATCTTAAAGATCTTTCTTCTTATCTATCTTTTCAAAATGATTTTTTTGTCCCTCCTTTTGAAGTTGATCATTTTGTTTTATTGTTATCGGCCTCTCCCTTAAATAAGGCTCCCTATATTGTAAAAGGAAATTGGCCACTTCAAAAATAAAAGGGTGTTTGTCACACCCTTTAAAAACTCTTTGAGAAAAGACCCTATATATATGAAACTGCAGGGAATACTGCATTTTACGATAGAGGTTTGTTATTGATGTATTTTAAGTCGAATCAGCTTCAACAGAAGCTTCTTTTGCTCCTCCTTTAGCTACACCCACTATAGCTGGACGTAACACCCTTTCCCCGATAATATAACCTGCCTGAACCACTTGTTGAACAGTATTATCTGGAACATCAGCATTGGGAATTTCAAACATCGCTTGATGAAAGTGAGGATCAAATTTTTGCCCCTCTGGATGAATTTTTTGCACCCCATGACGTTCTAATGCTGCCATCATGGCACGTTCAGTCATTTCAACGCCTTCTGCCAATGATTTCAAACCAGCATCACTCTCCCGTGCACCTTCTGGAATAGCTTCCAAAGCACGATTGAGATTGTCAGAAACCGATAACATATCCCGTGCAAAATTAGCAATGGAATAAGCCTTTGCATCCGCCACATCTCGCATAGTACGGCGTCGAAGATTTTCCATATCTGCAACAAGACGTAAAAGCTGATCTTTCAGTTCTTTATTTTCATCCTGCAAAGACGCTAAAAGATCACTAACCTCATTGCTTTCTGTTTCAATGACTTCGTGTTCCTCTGTTTTATGTGTTTTTAAAAATTCATCGGCTGCCTGTTTAAGTGTATTACGATCAGCTGGATTTTTTAAATCACAATTTTCAAATGAAGCGTCAGTAAATTTGTTTTTTTCATCAGACATAAAAATTTTATTCCTTCATAAGATTCGTTATTCTCGATATCGAAATTCTACAGACAAAAATCAAGGGGTAGCGATGTATATAATACAATGAGCTTTTATAGTACAAATACTTACTTGCATCGTTTTAACGCAATAACTGTGACACAAGTTGAGCTGTATAATCAACCATGGGCACAATCCTTGCATAATTAAGCCGTGTAGGACCAATAACACCTAAAGCACCAATGACTCTTTGTTGTGAATCTCGATAAGGTGCTACAACTAAAGAAGAACCAGAAAGAGAAAATAATTTATTTTCTGAACCAATAAAAATTCTAACCCCAGAACCTTCATCCGTTAAATCGAGAAGCTGTGCCATACTCTCGCGCGTTTCAAGATCATCAAACAAATGGCGTAACCGTTCTAAATCTTCTTCTGCTTTTACATCTTCAAGTAAATTGCTACGCCCGCGAACAATGAGGTGTATTTTATGATCAGCATCTTCTCCTCCCCAAAGAGCTAATCCCGTTTCAACAAGATGATGTGATAAATCATCAAGTGCGGCCCTTGTTTCTGCGCATAAGCGGGCAATTTCCCCTTTAGCTTCACTCAATGTACGCCCTTGAATATGGGCATTGAGAAAATTCGTTGCTTCCGTCAATTGTGCATGGGTAACCCCTTCTGGTAAATGAACAATACGATTTTCAACTTCACCTTGTTGAGTCACCAAAACGGCAAGAGCGTGCTCCCTATCAAGGCGCACAAATTCAATATGTTTCAATGTTCCTTCTTGTTTTGTTGCTAAAACAAGCCCTGCCCCACGTGAAAGATCTGAAAGAACTCGGCTTGCTTGAACAAGAAAATGTTCAACCGATTGTGCATGACCAGCCTCTTTGACTTGCATTTCAATATTTTCTCGCTCTTCGTTTGGCAAATCACCCGCTTCCATAAATGCATCAACAAAAAAGCGTAAACCTGATTGTGTCGGCATTCGACCCGCAGAAACATGTGGTGCATAAATCAAACCGAGATGTTCAAGATCACTCATCACGTTGCGAATCGTCGCAGGCGATAATGTCTGTTGTAAAAGCCGCGAAAGATTACGTGACCCTACAGGTTCACCATCATTAAGATAAGCTTCAACAATATGGCGAAAAATATCACGCGAACGTTCATCAAGATATTTTAGTTCATTATCAATAGTTTTGTGCTTCATCACAATTGTTTCACTACTTTTAAAATCCTCATCTCTTATATAAGTTTTGCCAAGGTTTGGTCAAATAGTCTAAAGTAGTATAAAAATATATTATCCTATTGAGCTGTAAAATGCTACCTTTCAGAGTGATGCTTGATAAATTACGCAGGAAATATTTTTTGTTAGAGTGTGTGAGAAATATTTAAGATAAGAGTTGATCTGTAAAGTGGTCTGCTGTAGGGACTTATCAAGAGAATCTAGATTGATTAAAAACCGCTGTAGATAGAAAATTTCACCCTTTAGAGCAAGCAGGAAATTGGAAATTTACCATAAAAATGCTATCATAAATAAAGACATGTCTTTCATATCTTTGCAAGGTTATCTTCATACAAGATAAAAAATTTTATTGGAATAAAATATCATTAAACGTGTAAAATAATCATATCATGTAAAATGTGTGTGTATGAGCATTAAAGTCGGTTTTTAGCACAAAAATAATTCCCCTTTCATTTTTGGAGAAATCTATATGAGAAGCATAGCAGATAAAAAACTTGTCATTGCTACACATAACACCGGAAAATTGCATGAAATCACTACTTTAATTACGCCTTTCGGTTTAATAATACAATCGGCAAAAGAACTGGGCTTGCCAGAACCAAAAGAAACGGGAAAAACATTTGAAGAAAATGCTTATATTAAAGCTTTTTCAGCAGCAAAAAAAACAGGACTTCCTGCCCTATCTGATGATTCAGGCTTAGAGGTAGATGCATTGGAGGGTGCGCCAGGCGTTTATACCGCTGATTGGGCAATTCAAGCCGATGGTACACGTAATTTTCCAAAAGCTATGAAAAAAATAGAAAATGAACTCCAAAAAGTCGGAGCACGAGAAAAAAGTCAACGGAAATGCCGTTTTATATCCGTCATTTGCATTGCATGGCCTGATGCTCATGCAGATTACTTCCGTGGATGCGTTGAAGGAACGTTCATTTGGCCTCCACGGGGAGATAAAGGCTTTGGTTTTGATCCTATTTTTTTACCCGATGGATGTGAAAATACCTTTGGAGAAATGTCAACAGAGCAAAAACACAACTGGAAACGTAATGATATTCCCCCTCTTTCACATCGCGCACGTGCTTTCAAACTTTTGGCAGAAAACCTTTTAGCATTCTCATGAAAGAACCTTTTGGCATTTACATTCATTGGCCCTTTTGTGCAGCTAAATGTCCTTATTGTGACTTTAATTCGCATGTTCGCATCCATGGTGTTGATCAACCACGTTTTGTCACCGCCTTTAAGCGCGAAATAGAAACGCAATACCACAAAATAGGCCCACGCCATATTACAAGTATTTTTATTGGTGGAGGAACCCCTTCCCTTATGGAGCCGCAAACTGTCGATGCCCTATTGCAAGCACTTGCAAAAAAATGGGTAGTCGATGATAAAGTTGAAATTACATTAGAAGCTAATCCATCCAGTGTGGAAGCAGAGCGCTTTCGTGGATACCGTGCGGCAGGTGTTAATCGCTTATCTCTAGGGATACAAGCGCTCAATGATAAAGCATTGCGCAAACTTGGCCGACTCCATAATGTGGAACAAGCTCTTTGTGCCATTGCTTTAGCACGACAAATTTTTCCACGTTTATCCTTTGATCTCATTTATGCCCGCCCCGAACAAACCCTTGAACAATGGAAATCTGAACTTGTGCAAGCAATTGATTTAGCAGCGGACCATCTTTCTCTTTATCAATTGACGATCGAAGAAGGAACCGCCTTTAAACGGCTTCATGATGCAGGAAGACTTATCCTTCCCCCATCAGAGCTAGCAGCAGATCTGTATCATCTTACTCAAGAAATAACGGCACTACATGGACTTCCTGCCTATGAAATCTCAAACCATGCAATGCCCGGTGCCGAATCAGCACACAATCTTCTTTATTGGCGTTATCACCAATATGCAGGCTTTGGTCCAGGAGCACATGGACGTTTCATTGAGCACGCATCGAATCATTCCTCTTTCTGTTCAAAAACATTGTCATCACACCTTGAAAACCGCGAACGTTATGTCACAATAAATGAAAAGCATCCCGAGCAGTGGCTTAATTTGGTAGAAACAACAGGACATGGCTGTATTGAAACGGAACATTTAACCACTGAACAACAGGCAAATGAAATGCTCCTTATGGGATTACGCCTTTGCGAAGGCTTAGAACTTATACGCTATGAAACCTTAAGCCCTAAACGTATCCCAATGGAAAAACTGATCGATTTACAACACCAAGAATTGATAGAAATGGTGGATAACCAACGCTTAAAAGCAACAACCAAAGGACGTATTGTTCTTGATCACATCATCAGCCAACTTGCAAATTAAAGTTTTTATAACAACATACTTATTTTAATCATAATTATCATTTTTCATAGCAAGGTGAGATTAGAATATTGTGAGCTTCTCTCATTTCAAAACTATTTATAGCAAGTGAGTTATCGCCATTTGCTTACACCTTAAAAATAGAGAAGCATGTGGATAAAAACTATAAAAAAGGAGTAAAAAGGCCTCTTATGAACACTCTTAAGTGCTAAAAGCTATTGCAATATTTTGAGCTAGAAAGTGTATGGTGCTCTAACTTTATTTTTCATAAACATAAAGATGGGGAGGCATTATAGATTTTATATTACAACATTCATAAGCACCGTAGTAGCACAAATGTGACAAACATTGAGAAAATTCCTCTAAAACAAATACGTGAATGCATAACACGATAATGTATTTTTTCTTTATGAAATCGTGGCACCATTAAAAGAACCATAGAAATAAGCATGAAACCATGCATCAATTTCTGATTATTTAAAAAGATCTTACTCTATTTACTTTTGAAAACCGTAAAGCCGAATAAAAAAGAAAGTAAAAAAGCACGCTGATTTTCACCTTTATACCTTTATATTTTTCCTCAATGAAATTGTATGTCTGTTTCAGAGATTATAAAAAATAGATATACGCAATACTTTTATCCTATTCTGGCATGTAAAAGCGGTTATCGCAAAAAGTACTGAACCAATATTTATTTGAGATACGCGGCTGTATGATTGGTATTGATTTATAGGTCACAGCAAAATCACGAGCTTTATTAAACAAATAATGCACTCAAATGGCAAATATACCCGATATGAATCGAGATTGCTTTGTTAGCGAGCGAAACGATGTTAATTCCATATGATCTTACTTGTATGCATAATGCTTATGAGTATCTGTACGCGTCCTTTAAGGTTATTTTATTAAAAAATTGAGAATAATACTAGGACAATCCTTGGCTCAAGAAGTCAACGTGCTGCTACAAAAAATTCTGTGTATCTTTATCATAACCAAGATTCAAGCTGATTAAATAAGCTCACCTTCTATCTCGTAATGATTTTGCAACGGAAGTTCTTGGGGACAAAAAAAGCATGGCAAAATATATGAAATAAAACAAACTTAAAGCGCTTTTCCTATAGGCTTTATTCTAAGAGAGTCTAATTGGAACAAGAAGTACCTTTTATGAGAGTGCAGAAAACATATCAAAACATGAGCTGTGAATGAGCGCATTTATGTTGTACGAACTTTTGACAATAGCAGCATGTTTTTGTGTGTCTTTATGGCTTCAACCTGTCATCACACAATGATGATATAATATTCATTGTTTTCCATATATGATTGCGTGTGACTTCCTTTCTACACTTTAAAGAACGAATATTTTCAATCCAATATGGTCTAAACAGTTCTACTTCTTCAAGCAGGTCTCTCTTGGCTTTCCAATTATGTAATTCACTTAACTAAAAACTCTACAGGCAAGAATCCCAACTTAAGAATATTCATCACTTACTCTAAAACCACTTAATATATTAAGTCTTACGAGACTCATATCACCACACCTTAAATGTCAATATCTTATAGCTCAACAAGATAAAGGTATTTTTGAACCAAAAATCTTTTCTTTATGCAAAAAATTCAATAATAAAACGCTCATAAATAGTAGTAAGAGTTTCCACTGCATCAAGGGCCACACACTCATCTACCATATGCATCGTTTGCCCTGGTAAGCCAAATTCAACCACTGGGCAATAATCCTTAATAAATCGCGCATCTGAAGTACCACCAGAAGTGGAACATTCTGGTATATTCCCTGTTACACTTTTAATAGCATTGGATAAAGTTTGAATGAGTTTATCATTTTTGGTCAAAAAAACATCTCCTAAACTTGGAATCCATTCAAGCTGATAAGAGGGATATTGGTCACCATTGTTTTTTGATTGCACCAAAGCAAGACGCTTTTCAATTTCCTTCATCAGTGTTTCTTTTGTCCAAAGATCATTGTAGCGTATATTAAAATGAACTGTTGTCTGCGCTGGGATAACATTGACCGCTAAATTACCGGTATCGATGCTTGTTAGCTCTAGATTACTGGGTTGAAAATTCTCTGTCCCTTTATCTAAAGCAGTTTGTGTCAATGCTTGAATAAGCTTACTTGCCAAAGGCAAGGGATTAGCAGCCCGCTCTGGAAAAGCAACATGACCTTGGCGACCTTTCACGGTAATGATACCAGAAATCGATCCGCGGCGACCGATTTTGATGACATCCCCAACAGTCTTTACACTTGTTGGTTCCCCCACAAGAGCCGCAGTCCATTTTTCGCCTTTTTTTTCTGCCCATTTGAGAAGTTTGACGGTACCATTAACAGCAGGTCCCTCTTCATCACCGGTAATCAAAAAACTTACCATTCCTTTAATGGATCGTTTCTCAAGAACTCGCGCTAGCGCCGCAATAAAACAAGCGATTCCGCCCTTCATATCAACAGCACCCCGCCCATATAATTTCCCCTGATCTATGACAGCTTCAAAAGGTGAA
Source organism: Bartonella sp. CL70QHWL (assembly GCF_042194855.1). Lineage (NCBI taxonomy): Bacteria > Pseudomonadati > Pseudomonadota > Alphaproteobacteria > Hyphomicrobiales > Bartonellaceae > Bartonella > Bartonella sp. CL70QHWL. Next base: position 140,370 of record NZ_JBHINJ010000001.1, read on the forward strand.
TAAGTCCAATCTTCCAATGCACCTGGTGGTACGACATCTGTATGACCCGCAAACATAAGATGGGGTCCTTCATTTCCCATTTTTGCATAAAGATTTTCAACATTATCTGTATTTTTATCCGTAAAAATAGGGCGCTCGACGTGAAATCCCATTTTTTTCAAAAATTGTTCCAAAGTTGATAAAGCCCCCGCTTCATGAGGTGTAACAGAAGGACAACGGATAAGTCTCTTTAGTAGCTGAAGTGGATCTGTAAGAACAGGCATAAGGTCCCTTCCCATTTTTTATAAGTCATCGGAACTTAAGGTTATTACGCTGAATTACAAAAAAGATAAAGAAAAAACATTGAAGACACTCAGCAAACCAAGCAGGGGAGAACAATCGTGCTGAGAGCTTCAATGGCTTCCTCATTATAAATGAGCAAGCACACACACAACAAAACACTCAACAAAAAGTTCCGTTAAATGTTGCCTTCATTTGAAAGTTTTTTACGCCTCTAAATTATATGAATCAAAATTAATTGCTTGCAATCTATGGGCATTTTCCTTCAACCAAGCACGGTACGTTTTACTATCAGGACATAGCTCTTCACAAAGAGCCCAAAATCTTGGTCCGTGATTCATTTCAACAAGATGAGCAACCTCATGAGCAACAACATATTCCACAACTTCTTTTGGTGCCATAACAAGGCGCCAAGAAAAAGAAAGACGCTTATCTATTGAACAAGATCCCCAACGACTTCTCGTATCTTTATAACAAATTGATTTGACTTTACGCTCTACTTTATGGGCATAATGTGCCACCAAAGGTGTTATAATAAGTGCTGCTTGTTTTTTCAAAACGTCAGCAATGCGTCTTGGGAGGTATTCTAATTGACCATAAACAATAATTTTAGGTCCTTGCTCCGCATCTGCTGTAAGGATTTCTGTTACCCCACGCCCTTCTCTATGCTTTATGGTATGGGAAACACCTAATAAAGGAATCATTGCCCCCTCTTTGAGATAAGCATTTTCATGAGAGATTTGTAAACGAGCAAGACGTGCCTCAATCCAAGATCGATGCTTTTCAATAAAACTTTGAATCGTACAGAGACTTATCGCTGGTGGTGTTGTTACACAAATCTCTTGACTGCTGGCATCAATACGTAAGGTAAGACGGCGTGCATACTTATTTTCCCGCACCCGTACAGGTACAGAGCGATCAGAAAAAATAAAATGCTGCTTAGAAATGCTCATATATTTTTATCTTCATCAATAAATGTACCCCTTATTTTGCATTAATCTGATTAATAAAAGATCTCAATACTGTTTCAAGGCAATCTAAATCTTGTGGACGAGAAAAGCGATGATCTGCATCACGAACAAGTGTCAACGTTACATCATGGAGAGGTAAATGATCAAGTAAAGTCAATGTATGCTGATAGGGAATATCTTCATCTTCCATCCCTTGTAGAATATGGACTGGACACCCAACATCAATGCATCCTTTCATAACACAATTTTTGCGCCCATCTTCAATTAATTTTTTTGTAAAGGGCATTGGCTCTGTATCATCAACAGCAGGTCGTTCAATATAGCCTTTTTCTTCCAAAATCTTCCATTCTTCTGGGCCTAATTTGGGTTCCACCAATGTTTGTGTAAAATCAGGCGCTGGAGCAATCAATATCATGCCAGCAAGCTTCTTATTTTTCTGTGCTAGCATCATAGCAAGCCTTAGTGCAATCCACCCACCCATAGAGGAACCAATCAAAATTTGTGGACCCTCACAATAGGTTTCAAAAGTCGCTAAACTTTCCTTAACCCAACGCGAAATTGTTCCTTGAAAAAAATCACCTTCAGATTCTCCATGTCCAGAATAATCAAAACGTAAACAAGACAAATCATTCTTCTGAGCAAACTGATCAACTAACGTTGCCTTACTTCCCAACATATCGGATTGATAGCCAGGAAGCCAAACCAAACCTGGAGATTGGCGCCCCTTGCGATAGCGTACTGCAAGTGTGGTGTTCTCAAACGAAAAAAACTGACAAGGAATATGTTGATCCATGATTCTTTATCCTCCATAAAACAATTTCTTTAAATTAAGAGAAAACTTTTATAATCTAAATCATTCCAAAAAGTAATAAATCAAATAATGAAAATAACACGAATTATAGTTGTTTTTAGGTGCATAATTGTATATTAAATTAACTGTAGTTGAATCAAAATTTAAGGAGCATAAACCATTCGTAAACCGTTTAAAATGACACCTACCCAAAAAGACGGACCACGTTCAAATAAGGATATTCGGGTACCTCATGTTCAGCTTATCAATGATGAGGGACAACATCAGGGAGTTGTTGCGATACAAGAAGCTCTTGCTATGGCTGCAGATGCGGGACTTGATTTGGTTGAGATTGTACCAAATGCAGAGCCACCCGTATGTAAAATCATCGATTTGGGAAAATTAAAATATCAAACCCAAAAAAAAGCTGCTGAAACACGTAAGAAGCAAAAAGTCATCGAAATCAAAGAGATTAAGATGCGCCCAAATGTTGATGTCCATGATTATGGAGTCAAGCTCAAGGCTGTTCATCGCTTTATTGATCATGGTGATAAAGTAAAGATTACTTTGCGTTTTCGTGGTCGTGAGATGGCTCACCAAGATCTTGGATTAAAGCTTCTTCAGCGTGTGAAAGAAGATACAAGTGAAATTGCCAAAATCGAATTGGAGCCAAAGCTTGAAGGCCGGCAAATGATGATGGTGATAGCACCTAAATAGTTTTGCATTGGAATAATATTCGCATGCAACTCATCAGCATGAGCGTATGGTATTTTTAGAAGCACCACATAGAGTTTTTGTGGTGCTTTTAAGGTTTTATAAATGTGTATAAAGCCTTTTAAGAGTTTAATAATGCTTGATCGATTTATAAGAAGAATTCGTTATTTTGCATATTAAATGAGAAAGCTCAAACATCGTAAGGCCTTCTTATTTCAAGCACTCTTATTATGCAATGCGGCGAAATTGTTTGCTTACACATCACAAATGGAGATGATACATAAAAAATTATTAAAAAAGCAGAAATGTTTTTTGTGAGCCATTTCAAGTGCCAAAGGCTATCACAATACGGAAATTGGTAAATACAATAGTGAAACTCGCCGGTATCTTTTATTGAAAACTAAAAATAATGATGAACAACGAATTTTCGTTATACCTTTTACAGAAACTTTGCACTACATTCTTCACTCTCGCCGTCGTGAAATTGATATGATGAGCCTTGAAAGAAAAGACTATTTTTGTAAAAAAGATTAAGGGGCTTTTTAATTAAGAGTGTTTCAATCTTGCATAAAATAATGAGAGAATATAGAAGCACTTCATGGCTAAAAAACAAATTTCCTCTTTCGACAAACATCTTATTATCCGCCTTTTACGAGAAAATTTTCGTAAACATATGCGTTGGTACAGTGCGGCTATCTTCTCAATGATCATCATTTCTTGTACCACAGCAACCAGTGCATGGATTATGCGGGATGTTGTTAATCAGATTATTGATGCACAAAATTTTCCTATGATTGTTTTGATTTCTAGCTTCATTGCTTTTATCTTTATTCTCAAAGGAGTTGCAACTTTTTTCCAAACTTACTTTCTAAACAAAGCAGGCAACAGTATCATTGCTGAACAACAGCGTAAAATTTTTGCACGACTTATGGAACAAGGAGTCTCTTTTTATCATAATAATACTTCATCTGATCTTCTTGTTCGTGTAACTCATAATGCAACAGCCGTACGTAATATAATTGATACTATTATCACAACTTTTGTACGTGATTTGCTTTCCGTTAGTGGTCTGTTGCTTGTCATGTTCATTCAAAACTTTGTGTTAATCTCCATTACTTTAATCGTAGGACCACTAGCTTTTTTAGGCGTTCGAATGGCTTTAAAACGCGTTCGCAGCTTGATGGAAAAAGAGCTCCTTTCACTTGGTGAAATTATCAAAATCGTACAGGAAACGGCTGTTGGTATTCGAATCATCAAGGCCTTTTCACTAGAAGAAGTCATGAAAAAACGGATGGACAAAGCCATTTGTGATGTTGAAAAACAAACAAACAGTATTGCAACACTCGAAGCTATTACCAATCCAATTATGGAAACACTCACGGGTGTTGCCATTGCAGGTATTATTTGTTTTTCCGGTTATCTTGCAACCCAACGCGCAGGTGTTCAAGGTGAATTTATGTCCTTTATTGTTGCTTTACTTTTAGCTTATGAACCCGCAAAAAGACTAGCAAATGTACGTGTTAAAATTGAATCTGGCTTGGTCAATATCCGTACGATGTTTGAAATACTCGATTGTCCCCTTACAGTTGTAGAACATAAAGAAGCTAAAGATCTGAATAAAACGCAAGGAACTATTCGTTTCGAACATGTTTCTTTTGCATACACTAATAACAAAATGATATTGAAAGACATCAATCTAGAAATAGAAGCCGGAAAAATGACAGCATTGGTGGGACCATCCGGTTCGGGAAAATCAACCCTTATCAACCTTATTATGCGCCTCTATGACCCCACAAAAGGACGCATATTGATTAATGATCAAGACATTCGCTACACAACATTTCGCTCTCTGAGAAACCTGATGGCCTATGTAGGACAGGATACTTTTCTCTTTCAAGGAACTGTTAAATATAATATCGGGCTTGGAAAAGAAGGGGCTAGTGATGACGAAATTATCGAAGCAGCAAAAGCAGCAAATGCTCATGACTTTATTATGAGTTTGCCAAATGGTTATGATACACAGATAGGTGATAATGGCTGTAATCTTTCAGGGGGGCAAAAACAACGACTCGCTATCGCTAGAGCAATGATTCACGATAGTGAAATTCTGATTCTTGATGAAGCAACAAGTGCGCTCGATTCACACACCGAAGCACAAATTAATGAAGCCATTCACCATCTTACTAAAGGACGCACAACGATCATTATTGCTCATCGCCTTTCAACGATTGCTCGTGCTCATAAAATTGTGGTCATACAAAATGGACAACTAATTGAACAAGGTACTCAAAAAGAATTGCTAGCAAAAGAAAATGGGTTTTATAAAAAACTTCATAATATCCAGTTCAAAAAACATACCTCCTAATTTCTAGATCCTTAAATAAGATTTGAAATAAAAAATGGATAGAAGGTAATGCTCCATTTATAAAAAAAGACTTGTTATCAAGAAAAAGCATTACTTCAATCAAGAATTGGTAAAGAATTTATGGTTTATTGAAAATAAAATTCTTGGATTTAGATGAAAACTTTACTCGTTGTTTTGTTGAATGCAAAAGATAAGATGTAATTTGCTTATTGCAAATTTTCTTTATATTTATGATGAATCAATCAAAAGCGCTTGTTGTACGTCATAAGAGATATTGGTATATGCATAAAAACTCTTAAGATAAGCAATAAAAATACCTCTACACTTTCAAGTGAAAAGATTGTCAGCAACATGAAAAGCTGGAAAATAGAATGATAATGCCGGCTTATAGCTTTAGCAAATACTTATACCTTTATTAATAACGGTAGTGTAGATTTTATACCATTCATAAGAGGTACTTTATACCATTTCACAAGCAATCTTATGAAATAGACTCAAGCGCACACTGAGAAATGTTCCTTTAAAACAAGTACATAAACTTGCAACACAATAATGTTATATTTTGGAGTATTCTGTTTGGGGAGCTATTCGTTATAAGAAAAGTGATCTCATTCAAGACACAATAAACAAAAATCTAAAATAATAGGTAATTTTTATTATTAAAAAATATTGCTTTAAATGCGTTTGACAATAAAATCGATATCTTATGAATTCTCTGCTTGCCTCATGCTTTTGACGGTCTTTAATGGAATCATGTCCTTCACGTAAAAACAGAATGCCATTGTGTTGCAAATTCACGTACTTGTTTTAAAGAGACCTCTCTCAAAGTCTTCCCTAAGCCCATTTCGCGATAACATTCGTGAACTGTATAACGATAAATCCATTAACCCCTCTATCTTTACGCTTATGGAGTAATAAACCGGCACCATTCACACTATTCTGCCAGTCCCTAATGTTGCGACAGCTCTTAGCTCTCGAGATGATTCATAAGAGGCATTTTTAGTCATTTCTTAATAGTTTTATCCACACAGGATTCCCCGCTTGTAGCATACAAGCCGAATGGTTTTGATTGATTCAATACGAAAGAGATTCGTACGATATTCAAAGTTCTAATTCAAGTTGAATAACAATAAATTATCTTTATAAATCAATATATTGCACACACTACATTCTTTAGGCAACAGCACGATATGGGCTTGAAAACAAGGTAAGGTATTTCTCTAAAATAAATATATAGCAGCAAAATAACATACTATCTTTCGTGAAGATTTTGTCCCTTTAGAGAATAGCATAACAAAAAATCGAATATTTCAGATATATCTCTTCACGCCTCAACAAAAAGCTTCTTCTTTTATAGGATTTCTAGTCTATGCCTCCTTCCTCAGATTTAGAAATGAAAGACAAAAAACGAAGAAATTGTTTTTTTAAAATTCAATCTTTAATAATCTCTTTCATAAAAGAGACCTATACTAGAATTTTGTTCATTTCCTATAGCACCTTTAGCTTTGAGATGACGCGAAATATCTAAATTAATTGTCCCTTTCGTCGTTCCATCAGACCCTGCTTCAAAGCCCAAATAAATATTATTGTGTATGTAGCGTCCAATACGTAAGCCTGTATTACCCTTCTCATTAACGATAACATCAAGATCATCAAGTCCAATTTTAGTTCGTAAAGTATTCAACAAAGATGTATTAGAAGCACCTGCAAGATCAGCCGCTGCTGCTGCAAGTTGAGCAATCTGAAATGGTGATAATTCATTAAGAGAGCGATTAAAAATCAAACGAGCCAAAATCTCATCCTGAGGCAAATTTGGTTGTGAAGAAAAATTAATATCAAGATTATCAACCGTCCCACTTACAGTTACAGTGACGCGAATATCACCACTGTTATTGTTGGTTACAAAATAAACCGTAGGATTAAGATTACCACTAAAACTCGCTTGTCCTTGATCAAAATTAAGACGTTGCGACAGGATATCAAAACGTCCACGAATCATTCTAAATTCACCAACTGGATGCACATCATTCAATGGACCTGCTAGATTAATGCGTCCTCCCAGTTCAGCATCTAAGCCTTTTCCGCGTACAAAAAATTGATTGCGTGCTGTAATACGCATATTTGATAGCACGACAGATGACGATTCTTGTGTAACTATACGGCTTTTGCTTTTGTTCGTGTTCTTAACATCAGCACGTTCAAGTGTTGTTTGAATCGATTTAGTTAAATTCTTATTTCTAACATCAAGAAACTTGGCACTTTTAAAATGATCAGGAACAAAAACTTCAGCTTTTTCAACGATGATATCACCACCAAGAACAAGATTATTTAAAAAATGACCTGTCATTGTCATCTCACCTGATAATGTTGCCAGAATCATAGAACCATCATTATAATTGGCATTATCAAGATGAAATATCAAATCTGTCTCTAGACTATTAGAGATACGACCTGAAGCAGAAATTCCCCCCCCCTCAAACGAAGAAGCTGAAGCTTTCTCTATAAGGATATGATCACCTTTCAATTTGCCTTCAAGCTTTATATTATTCAATCCTACATTTGTTTGTGAATCAAAAAAGCTACCGTCGCCTATAGAAATATTTCCTAACAATTGTGGCTTTGATAACGCCCCATTAAGAGCTGTATCAATTCTTGCTGTACCCGTTATATGTGCACCACGCTTGGCTAATAAGAGATTAACAAAATCAAGAGGCATTATCCCTTTAACGTTTAATTTTGCCTCTGAACCATTAAGAGACACAGGCCCATGGATGGAAAGATCTAATCCTTTATCTCCAGTAGCTATCATATTTTCAATATGAAATGTCGATTTTTTATAAGAACCACGAGCATTTATATTGATTGACATCGGTCCTTTATGCGTCATAGCGGTTAAATTTTGACTAGAAAGCTCAAAATGAGCAGATGGATCCTTCATTGTTCCACCAATATCAACTTTACCTATCACTGTCCCATCAAGCGCTTGTCCTGCAATAAAACCATTCGCCAAACGTGCAGATAAATTTTGCAAATTAATATGAAGATCAAGCGCATTTTTCTCTAGAGATACATGCCCCTGAGCTTGTGCTTGTACTCCTTCTCCTGTTAAATTTGCATTCAAAGTAAGATTTTGATCTACAGTGTTCCCCGTAGCAGAAAGAGAAAAAGGCATAATTTTTTTATCTCGAAAAGCAACGGTTGTCAGTCCCTCACCTTTTATATCGTAAGTTATATTAGGTTTTTTTAAATGACCACGAATCATAACCTGCCCTGTTACACTCCCTGCTGCTCCAAGATCAGATTTCCACAGATTGACTAAAGCAGCAGGAAGCGCATTCATTGTAAGTTGCAAATTCATGGTATCTTGAATATTCCCTGCTAAGATGATGTTGCCTCCATTTATTGCAATTCCTAATTCATTGATTGTCATTCCATCTTTATCAAAAGCAATTATGGATGGCTTCGGCAATGTTGCATGAAACGTATGTTGTTTTAAGTCCACAGTTTCAATTTGCACTTCTCGTTTTATACTTTCTGGAAGTTCCTCAACCATTAAACGACCAGAAAGCCGTGCATTGAGAGTATCATGCAACATCGCTTGGACAGTAAAAACCGTTTGTCCATTATTCCTATCAGCGTGAGCATTTAAACGATTGACCATTACCAAAGGTGTTTGAATATGTTCTGCATTGATAACTCCTTCAAACTGAGTCATGCCAAAAGGATCGAATATGTCAGCATCTATTGCCAATTTTTTTATTTTATTCTTGGAAAAATTCAAATGGTTAACATGCGCCTTCACATTGGTTTTTTGTCTGCCATTTTGTTCATCAAAAATAAAATCTCCTTTTACTTTTCCACTACCATCCTGCAAAAATAACGCTGAAAGTACGGAAATATCATCGGCATCAATATGCAGCGCTCCTTTCAAAAAACCGCCAAGTTGTTGAGAAAGATCACCCGTTATTTTTGCACTTTCCCCTCTAATATTGATATTTTTAAGTTTTCGAATTTTATGAGAATCTTCAAAAGAGGCCGATACATGCAAAGGTTTCTTAGCAAAAATCCCTTCACCTTTTACCACCCCCGTTAAAGAAGTAATTTGTGCTGTATTATCTACAAATGCATCTATGTTAAGTGTTGTGTTTTGAAGTTTCTTCCCTACAATTAATGCTTCAGCAATATGGGCACGTGTATTTAGTTTTATATGGCTATTGCGCCCTCTCGCCGTACTTTGAATTGTAAGCGCACCGCTTATCTTTGGATCTAATTTGGACAAATCAGATATTTGAGCAGATAGATCCATTTTAGCGCTTTCATCTGAAAAATAACCATTAGCCTCTATGTTTGTATATTGATTTTTCAAATTAAAATGACGAAAAATGACACCCCTCGTATTTCGAGTAACACCACCTGAAAGAGTGATGTTTCCTTTGAATAAACGATCAAAAGACTGCATGCCTATTTTCATATCGTCAGCCATTCCTGATAATTGGAGATCAAAAATACCACTCAATAAACTGATCGTTCCTTTGGCTTTAATATCTGCACTACCAGAAAGTGATTGTTTACTGAACACTTCCAAAGGAGTTAATGTTTGAGCTTTTAAACCGAGATCGCCTTTAAAAATAAAATTCTCCATTGTCCCTTTTAACCAAGAAGAAAAACCCTGAGCCGTAACACTCAGATCATGAATCAAAATTGGTTTGTTCGAAACAATATCCGTATCTAAATGCACATGAACCGCTTGGCTTAAATTTTCTACTAACGCTCCCTTAATCTTTTTAACCCCTTGAAGCGTCCCTTTAACCTGAACACCAACATGACGAGAAGCTGCATTATCAAGATTTTCGCTTACTCCTCCCATATCAAAAATTGCATCGCGAATATAAATATTTTTATTGCTTAAATGATTTACAACCAACCGCCCACTCCAAGATTGTTGACCTTCGCGACCATAATCAATGTTCAAAGCAAGAGTATTCGCAGATTTTGGCACGTCTGATATAGGTAAATGAACAGAATCCTTTTCGTTATCAAGAGCCATTTTTCCATCAACAAAAAGCCGTCGCAAAAATCCATCGGCGGTTATTTCAGCATTGGCTATAACGTTCATTGCTTTGTTCTGAATAACCATCTGATCAAGGTGTGTCACACCTTCTTTTGTTCTTCTTGCCTTTGCTTTTAATGTTATATTAGATTCGAAGAGACTACGATATTGAGAAGGTATTAAAGGGCTCAGTGTTCCCTCTAGTTTCGTAGAAAAACTCTGTCCTTCTGGAACACTTGCAAGAATAACATTACCATCTACAATAGAATGATGATCAGACTCTAAAGAAAGTTTGATAACCAAATCATCAAAAGTACCATCACCTTTCAGGACGAGATTTAATGCTGGACATTGTTCAATGTTAAAAATATTTGCCAAAATACCATTTTGTGGTTCGTTAGCAGAAATATCAATTTGAGCTGTACGATTACTATCAGATATCTTGGTGAGAACAGAAAAAGAACCCGGTGCATCTAAACGATGCGCCGCTATATCGACATCAAAATTACCACTAGCCAAGGTGAAATTGCCTTTTAAGGACATATCAGCAGAAAAACCAAAAAGATTCTGTTCAAATGTCACATGTTGAGCAGTAAGCGTATTGATAGAAAGAGCAAGCGGCAATTTTGGTAAAGAAAACTTACCCGTCTCAAGGGAAGAAACAAAAGAAGAATTGCCTTGCGGTTTGCGTAAGAATGTAACCTGTTCTGCCGAAAGCTGGTTAATATCCATCCGCCCTCTCAGCAATGCTAGACGATTCCAATCCATTTTAGCATTGGTAATTTTAAGCCAAACCCCTTTTTTATCACTGACAGTAATAGTATCAATTGATGTTTGAGAAGACAGTGTCCCTTGCATATTGTGTAAACGAACTTGACGATTAGGCGCTGAAAGCTTTCGTTCAATTAAAGAAACAAACCATGAGCGATCATCTGTTTTCATTTCGCTAGAGGGAAGAATGTCTCCTCTTTGCGCAAAAACAAAACCACCCACCCCAAAAAACAAAAATACAAAGAAGAAAGCTGATAAACGTACACCTTTTTTCATTAAAATGCTTGCCCTATACCCACATAAAAACCAATGCGAGGGTCACCCTTCTCTCTCTTTAAAGGAAAGGCTAAATCAACGCGTAAAGGACCAAGACCCGTCATATAACGTCCTCCTATACCGGCTCCCCATTTAATTTTTTGAGAAAAATCAAAATTCGCCTTTTCCCCTACTAAACCTCCATCAAGAAAACCGACAACCCCTATTTTATCATTTAAAGAAACACGCAATTCTGCCGATCCCTCAATAAGCGCCCGTCCACCAACAACCGCATCATTTTCTATTTTGATACCAATATTACGGTAAGCATAACCACGAACAGAGCCCCCACCACCAGCAAAAAAAAGCGTATTTGCGGGTACTTGTGCTGTATCATTCCCAAGAATTGTACCAAGCTTTGCCCGCGCAGCAACAACAAAACGATCCCCTTCATCCAACGCCCAATAAGAACGACCTTCTGCTGTTACTTTTGCAACAAAGTTGCTAAAACGCATCTCATAAAAAGGCTCAATGAAAACTTCACCATATAAACCTTTTGTTGCATTAAACTTATTATTACGACTATCGTAAATCAAGCCGCTAGGGAAACCGATTGTTGTAAAATTACGGCTCCCAAAATAGATATCACGTGAATAACCATTTGAAACTTCTACAGCAGCCTGTCCCGATAGATTACCATTGAAAATATGCGTAATACCTAATTTTCCTTTGATGGCTTTTGTCGTATAATTTTCTAAAACATCTTGTTGTATTTTTAATTCTGACCTGAGATCTGTATCTGGCGTGAGTACCCCAGGCTTTATAAACGTGCCACCGAAAAGATAATCAAAATTTTTAAAATTATATGATTGCTTTTTATTGCTACCAACACCACTTATTTTTGTTTCAATTTTAAGAGTCTCTGCATGACCCAAAAGATTGTTATGCATCCAATAAGTCTCAAAACCAGCACCATCTAATGTTGAATAGCTACCGCCTACACCAAAACGACGCGGTTTACGTTCTTGTACAACAAGCATAAGCGGTAAACTACCATCTAGATTAATAGTATCAGCCTCACGTATATTGATAGCACGAAAAACACCAAGGCGCGCAAGACGTTCATTTGCCTTAGCTAACGCATCGGAATCGTATATCTGCCCTGGTTTCAATCCAGTCATCCACGCGATATAAGCTGAATCTACACGTGGTTTCTTACTTATATTACGCACACTTAAAGGACCATAATGAGCCTTTTGTCCAGGACCAACAACAATCCGTCCTTCAACACGCAATGTAGCATGATCAGCCACGACTTCACTCTTCATAATTTTAGCTTTAGCATAACCTTGTTGCCGCCATCCTTCTATCGCCCATTTTTCTGCTTTCAAAATGGTTTCAGATTTAGCAATAGCCCCAACTTTATAGCCCAATTCTTCAATTGTGGGCATTTTATGCGCTTTACGTTTTTCAAACGGAGCTACTTTATCAATATTGGCAATACTAAAAACATATTGTGGACCAGCATTAATTGTAATAACGATATTCGATTGTGCTGGAAGTTGAGTTACCGGACTTAAATCAGCGACTTCTAAACCATTAATTTTAATACTAATAACACCACCATAGCGTCCATCAGCATAAAGAGCAGAAAGAATTGCTCGATAATCTGAACGCGCCTTGGCTAGCAAACCAGAAGAACTGGCGGATGCTTTCTCTTTATCAGCAACAAGAGAAGAAACAGATTTAACTATTTTTATACCTTCTAATGGCGCACCTGGCGGTGCAACAACATCAACTTTATAAAATCTCTCTGTACTTTTTGCATAATGTGAAGGAGAATTTGTTTTCTTTTTACCAAAAAGAGGAATGCCGAAAAAATCAAATGCAGCAAGAGGCTGTGGAAAAGAAAAAGAAAAACACAAGCCTATAAAGACACAGCGCACAGTCCCTGATTTTAACAAAACTCTTGTCTGGTATACCATAAAATCAGATACCTTATAATACACTTTGCCTCTACTACGCTTTAAATAATATAAAAATAAGAAAGGTAAATATAATTACTTTGCACATTTTACGCGTTTTATCACATCAAATAACACTCTGCGATACATAACGTCACCCTCCCCTTATATTTTCATAAAATTCTGCACTGTTGTATAACACGAACAGCCTCATTCTTTTTTTCTTAACATATTTATTTAGCTTATTATAAATGTTTTATTGCGTCCCATATTATCATGGTTAAATTTGTACAAATGACTTTCCATGAGAACGCTAAAAACTGCCCATGTATATAGATCTCTCTATAAAAAAAACCATAGAGATGCTTCTTGATTTTTATAAATAGATATGATTGTCTCTACCAAGTCTAAAGGGGGAAAATAAATAAATGATCGCACGTATTACAACTGTTGCTTTTCGCGGTCTAGAAGCAGTCCCTGTCGATGTACAGGTTATGATTTCGTCTGGTAAAATAGGAATGGCTATTGTTGGATTAGCTGATAAGGCAGTTGCAGAAAGCCGTGAACGTGTACAAGCAGCCCTCCACGCTTGTGGACTTTCTATGCCTACTAAACGAATTACGATTAATCTTGCACCAGCTGATTTGCCTAAAGAGGGATCGCATTATGATTTGCCAATCGCCGTAGGCTTAATGCTTGCTATGGGAATCCTCCCTCCTGAAGTAGCACAAGACTATATCATTTTAGGAGAATTATCACTGGATGGTTCGCTTACCGCTGTTAATGGTGTTTTACCAGCCGCCATGACAGCTTTATCACTCGATAAAGGGCTGATTTGTCCCTTCCAATGTGGACCTGAAGCAGCATGGGCAAATGCAGAAATAAATATTCTTGCTCCAGAGACTCTGCTCACTATAGTCAACCATTTCAAAGGAACCCAAATTCAAAAACGTCCACAACCGCGCCAATATACTATCGAAACTGAACTTCCAGATCTTTGCGAAATCAAAGGACAAAAAACAGCCAAACGTGCCTTAGAAGTTTGTGCTGCTGGACGCCATAACCTTTTGTTTGTAGGCCCCCCTGGTGCTGGGAAATCTATGTTAGCGCAACGCTTACCTTCCATTTTGCCACCTCTTGATAGCCGTGAGCTTTTAGATGTCTCTCTGATTGCTTCTATTACAGGAGAAACGGTTCATAATACCATTTCACTTCATTGCCCCTTTCGTTCCCCACATCATTCTGCTTCCATGGCCGCAATGATTGGTGGGGGGCTTAAAGGACGACCGGGAGAGGTCTCCCTTGCCCATAATGGTGTGTTATTCCTTGATGAATTGCCTGAATTTTCTCCGCAGGTTCTTGATTCTCTTCGTCAACCTTTAGAAAGTGGGGAGTCAGTTATCGCCCGCGCTAATCACCATATTAGCTATCCTGCTCGCTTCCAACTCATTGCCGCAATGAATCCTTGCCGATGTGGTATGGCAGGCGAAAAAGACCATGTTTGCCCTAAAGGAATACGCTGTCAAATCGATTATCAGTCCCGTATTTCTGGTCCTCTGCTTGACCGAATTGATTTACGGATTGATGTCCCTGCTTTGACAGCTATGGACCTTATGCAACCAGAACAATCAGAAAAAAGCTGCGACGTTGCCAAACGCGTCGCACGATGCCGTACCATTCAAGCTAAACGTTTTTCAACAATGGGGTTTGATCATATTCGTACCAATGGCGATTGCCCTGCCAAAATTATAGAACAGATTGCCATTCCTGATAAAAGTGCGACCATACTCTTACGAGATGTGAGTGAAAAAATGCACCTCTCTGCACGCGCTTATCATCGCATTCTCAAAGTTGCACGCACAATTGCTGATCTTGACGGATCAGATACTCTTTCACGCTATCATCTCGCAGAAGCTATTTCCTATCGACTAGGCGCAGAAAGATTAACAGCCCTTAATTAAAAAACTATTCATCAATAAAAACTTATTGGAAAATAACGCAAATAAAGTTCTGTAAGTTTACCATCTTCTTCTAGTGATTTCAGCGCATAATTGAGTATATCAACCAATTTTTCATTCTTTTTTGCAACAGCAAGCTGCATTCCTTGCCCCAATAACTGTGGCGCCATATATGCCCCCCCAACAAAATGGCAGCAATCAACAGATTTTTGTTTTTTGAACCATAATGATAAAGCAAATCCATCATCAAAAATAAGGTCAATTTTACGCTCTTGTAACGCTTTATAGAGCTCTTCTCTCTTTTTAAATCCTTGCCATTTGGCTTTAGGAAAATAATGTTGAAAGAGTTTTTCGTGAACACTTTTAGACAAAACACCACTGGTTAAATGTATCAATTGATCGCTTATTGGCGCATCGAGATTTAAACGTCGAGAAGCAACAAATCGCGCTGGAAAACGTAAATATGACTTTGTAAAAACAAGATCTTGCTGGGTTTTACTTGTTTCTTTTAAACCCGCAATAATGACTTCCGCATCACCATTTTCAACATGTTCTACAAGCTCTTTCCAAGGAATCACTTCTACTTCACAAAGCTTCTCTAATTTTAATTTTGAACAAATAGCGCGCAATAAATCGATATTATAACCTGCAAGATGCCCCGTTTGATCAATAAAATTAAAAGGAGGAAAATCAAAAGTTGTTACAAAACGCAAACGAAAGATATCCGTTGTATCAGGTTGTACCAAGTGTTCATGCGAATCAAAAAAAGAAGGCAGCCTTTCAGCTTCTGCGTAAGAGGAAAATAGAACCCCCCCTGCTACAAATAAAATACGAATAAAAATATTGTATGGATTATTGAATAAAAGATACCGTAAACGCAATTGAAGATGTTTTACATATATAGATTTTTTTATTTTCAAAATCTCTCCCCCATTTTTCAAAACTAAGATGCAACTCTTCTTAACTATTATCTAACGCACTTCACCAAAATATCTGGCGTTTAATAAATAAAATTCTTGCTATTTTTTAAAACTGTTAAAAAATTTAACAGTTTTCATATATTTTTTTTGAAACCATTGAAAATGCTTAGATTTCTGATGTTAATTTTCCAAAATAAATATATAAAAGGTAATTTTAGAGAAAGGTGATTTAATTTTTTAAATATAAGAAATAAGCTGTATATACTTTAGTGGCACACTTTATTTTATCAAAATATCTCGCGTATCTTAAAATATTAAGACCATTTCCTTGCGTATCACAACTAGGGAAGTATATAGATACTATTGAAGAAAAGAGTAAAAATACCCCTCAAATGCCGAGGTTTTTCTCAACATTAAGGTTGCATCAACATTTAAGAGTTGAAAAATAAAATGATGATTCTGGTTTGTGCTTTATTGTCAAGATGGGAAAGGTGGGAGACATGAATCTTGTAGTATTCACAGGGTATTTTGCGCTATATTATTCAAACATCGTTGTAAAATGAGTTTGGAAACATTGAGAGATGTTCCTTAAAAAAGTGCGAGAATATCAGCGCAATGGTGCTTTGTTTTAAATGAGGGACGTAACCTCCATTACAGGAATGAGAAAAACATAAAGCGTAAGATAATGCGTCATCACCCTCATTATTCAAAAACATCACCGTAGACGTTTTTTAAAATTGTAAAGTTGAATATAAAAGATGATCGTGGAAACGTGTTTTTATATTTACGCGTTTATATTTTCCTCAAATGAGGCTTTTTTCACATTTTAAAGATGACACAAACCAATATACACAATATTTTCGCCTCAATCTAACATACAAAAGTTTGAACTGCTTAGAGAGCTCGTAACCTTTGTTTTAAATATATGGTAGAATTAGGATTGAAAATTGATTTATGGATAAAACAAGTAAGACCTCTGTTAGAGTAACACAAAAATGCATAACTAATTTTAAAACATTACGCATATGCAAAAATAAACAAAGTAAATAGCATCGTTTTATGAAACAACTTTTTGTATAAGTCAAAAGTGTTTATTCGCCTTATATCACCGCCCTCGTGTTTTACAGCATAACAGTACACTATCATTTCATCATTCTCTCCATTATATATCGACAGATATTGAATCTAGATCTGATATACGGTAAATATTTAATGTGGTTATTCCATAAATAACTGATCAGAACATTGAGCTTTGAAAAAAGCGGATAAAATATTGTAAATTGAACACAGGAATGGACTAACTTATGAGTGATGAAATAACCTCACCAGTACAAAGCAATAACTATGATGCCGCTTCTATCAAAGTTCTCAAAGGTCTTGATGCTGTACGCAAACGTCCTGGTATGTATATCGGTGATACTGATGATGGATCGGGTTTACACCATATGGTCTATGAAGTTGTAGACAATGCTATTGATGAAACTCTAGCCGGTCATGCTACTCTTGTAAACGTCACGCTCCATGCTGATGGTTCTTGTTCTGTTCGTGATAATGGACGTGGAATTCCGACAGATATCCATCCAACAGAAGGTATTTCTGCAGCTGAAGTTATTATGACACAGCTTCATGCCGGCGGAAAGTTTGATCAAAACTCTTATAAAGTTTCAGGCGGATTACACGGTGTTGGTGTCTCTGTTGTGAATGCATTATCCGTTTGGCTTAAATTGCAAATCAAACGCAATGGTAAAATTCATGAAATATCATTTACCCACGGGGTAGCTGATGCTCCATTAAAAGTTATTGGCGATTGCGATAGAGAAAGTGGAACAGAAATCAGATTTTTACCAAGTTCTGAAACTTTTACTATGGTTGAGTTTGATTTTGAAACTTTGGAGCGCCGCTTACGGGAATTAGCCTTTCTAAATTCTGGGGTTTATATTCTTCTTGTTGACGAGCGTCATGCTGATATTAAATCAGTTGAATTGCATTATGAAGGTGGATTAACGGAGTTTGTCAAATATATTGACCAATCAAAAAAAGCCCTGCTTGATAATCCTATTTATATTGCAAGTGAAAAGGATGGTATGAGCGTTGATGTTGCCCTATGGTGGAATGATTCCTATCATGAGAAGGTCTTGTGTTTTACCAATAATATTCCTCAGCGTGACGGTGGAACTCATTTGATAGGTTTTAGAAGTGCCCTTACGCGCCAAATTAATGGCTATGCTGAATCTTCAGGTATTGCTAAAAAAGAAAAAGTGAACTTAACCGGTGATGACTGCCGTGAAGGATTAACAGCTATTCTTTCTGTCAAAGTTCCTGATCCAAAGTTTTCTTCACAAACAAAGGATAAGTTAGTCTCTTCTGAAGTGCGCCCTATTGTTGAAAATTTGGTCAATGAAGGTCTTTCAGTATGGCTGGAAGAACATCCTCATGAAGCAAAACTTCTCATTAGTAAAGTGGTAGAAGCTGCAACAGCACGTGAAGCAGCGCGCAAAGCACGTGAACTCACAAGACGAAAAGGGGCACTTGATATCACTTCTCTGCCAGGAAAGCTTGCCGATTGCCAAGAACGTGATCCTGCAAAATCAGAAATCTTTATTGTCGAGGGGGATTCGGCTGGCGGTTCAGCAAAAAGTGGGCGCTCACGTCAAAATCAAGCAATTTTACCCCTTCGTGGTAAAATCCTCAATGTTGAACGAGCACGTTTCGACCGCATGCTCTCATCTGATATGATTGGAACACTTATTACAGCTCTTGGAACGTCTATCGGTAAAGATGAATTTTCACCGGATAAATTACGTTATCATAAGATTATTATCATGACGGATGCGGACGTTGATGGAGCCCATATTCGAACTTTGCTGCTTACTTTCTTTTTTAGACAAATGCCTGAATTGATTGAACGTGGTCATCTTTATATTGCTCAGCCTCCTCTTTATAAAGTATCGCGTGGAAAATCTTCCCAATATATTAAAAATGAAGCAGCGTTTGAAGAATTCTTGATCGATACTGGATTAGAAGAAACAACGCTTGAGCTTTCAACGGGAGAAGTTCGTGCAGGGGCTGATTTGTATCAACTCGCTAAAGATGCTCGTATATTACGTCAACTTTTAAATGGTCTTCATACCCGTTATGATCGTAATATTGTTGAACAAGCAGCAATTGTTGGCGCTTTTAATCTTGAAGTCTTTGCATCACAAGAAAAAGCGCAAAAAATAGCAGATACTATAGCACACCGCCTTAATCTGATTGCTGATGATATGGAACAAGGTTGGAGTGGACAATATACAGCAGATGGAAGTTTATGTTTTGAGCGTATTTTGCGTGGTGTTAAAGATGTTGTTACGCTTGATGTGGGACTTATAAATTCAACTGATGCACGTCAAATTGATCGCATTTCCCAAAATTTTATCGACATATATCATCCTCCTGTTCTTTTACGTCGCAAAGATAAAACAGAGCGTATTTTTGGTCCTATGAGCCTCTTAGAAAGCATTTTTACAAACGGTAAAAAAGGTGTTACTCTTCAACGTTATAAAGGTCTTGGGGAAATGAATGCTGAACAACTTTGGGAAACAACGCTTGATCCCAATGCACGTTCTCTTTTACAAGTAAAAATTAATGATGCAACCGATGCAGATTCACTTTTTTCTCGTCTCATGGGTGATGAAGTTGAACCTAGACGTATTTTTATTCAAGACAATGCCTTAAACGTTGCCAATCTTGATATCTAAAGGTACTCTTCTGTTTTTGGCTGTGTAAATGTCGTAGTTTTATACGTTGTTTTTTCGTAGTTGAACATTCCCTCTCTATTTCATTTACGATAAAAGAAAAATAAGGAAGATCATATACATGGCAATTGAAACAGAACGTGTAGGAACCAAGGGTGGCATGGAGCACTCTTTTGGTTTTACAAGAGTAGATGAAACGCAAAAACAATCCATGGTGGATGGTGTGTTTCATTCTGTCGCTGAAAATTATGACAAGATGAATGATATCTTATCCTTAGGGCTACACCGTGTGTGGAAAAATTCCATGGTTGCTTGGCTTTCCCCACCAGCACTTTCTCATTGGAAAGTTCTTGATGTCGCTGGCGGTACAGGTGATATTGCTTTTCGTATTCTTAATGCTTCACGCCAAAAAGCCCATGCTACAGTACTTGATATTAATGGCTCAATGCTCAGCGTTGGCAAAAAACGCGCACAAAAAAATGGTCTTGCCCCTCTGATTGATTTTGTTGAAGCCAATGCAGAAAATCTACCTTTTGAAGATCAAAGCTTTGACGCTTACACGATTGCTTTTGGAATTCGCAATGTTCCTCATATTGATCAAGCTCTTAGAGAAGCTTTTCGTGTTTTAAAGCCCGGTGGACGTTTCTTATGTTTAGAATTTTCAAATGTCGAGATGCCTTGGCTCGATAAAATTTATGATCTTTGGTCTTTCCATGCTATCCCTACGCTGGGTCAATTTATCGCAAATGATGGCGATGCTTATCGTTATTTGGTTGAATCTATCCGCAAATTTCCTAAGCAAGATGATTTTGCCCATATGATCAAGCATGCGGGGTTTTCGCGGGTATCGTACCGCAATCTCACCGGTGCGATTGCAGCGCTGCATTCAGGTTGGAAAATTTAAAAATGGTGCAAATTTCCCCTTACTTTCAATTGATGCGTGCAGGATGGGTTTTAACACGTGAAGGTGTTTTAAGTGCTCTTCCTCATGATGATCTTCAAGGATTTCCAGCGCTATGTCATCGTATAGCGGGCGCATTAGCAAGACGCAAAACAAAAAAGAAACAGCGATCTGAAAATATTTCGTATGCCATTAATAAGCTTGGACCCTCTTACATAAAACTTGGTCAATTTCTTGCAACAAGGCCTGATATTGTCGGCCATGATATTGCGAAAGATTTGTCACAACTACAAGATCGCGTCCAAACATTTTCTTGTACCGCCGCTATTGCTCAAATTGAAAGTTCTCTTGGTCGCTCTATTGATGATTTATTCGTAAATTTTTATCCCCCCATTGCCGCCGCTTCTATTGCTCAAGTTCATCCAGCTGAATACAGTGATGAAACTGGCCATACGACAAAATGTGCTGTAAAAGTTATTCGTCCCAATATCAGAGCACGTTTTTCTAAAGATCTTAGAGGATTCTATCTCATTGCTCATTTACAAGAGCGCTATATCCCTGCCTCTCGAAGGCTTCGTCCTGTTTGTGTAGTGGATACTTTAGCACAAACAACACGGCTTGAAATGGATTTACGCCTAGAAGCAGCAGCTATATCTGAAATGGCTGAAAATATTCAACATGATACAGGCTTTCGGGTTCCACGTATTGACTGGGAACGGACAGGACGTAATGTCCTTACAATGGAATGGATTGATGGTATAAGAATATCCGAAACTTCCAAACTTAAAGAAGCAGGTTTTGATTTGAAGGCGCTCGCTATTACGCTTATTCAATCTTTTCTTCGCCATACATTGCGTGATGGTTTTTTTCACGCCGATATGCATCCTGGTAATTTATTTGTAGATGAAAAAGGATGTATTGTTGCTGTTGACCTAGGCATTACAGGAAGGCTTGGTAAAAAAGAAAAGCATTTCCTTGCTGAAATCCTTTATGGCTTTATTACCCGCGATTACCATCGGGTTGCACGCGCCCATTTTGAGGCAGGTTATGTTCCTTCACACCATAATATTGAAAGCTTTGCGCAAGCCAACCGCGCTATTGGCGAACCAATTCACGGACAATCAGCACAAAGCATTTCCATGGCTAAATTGCTCACTTTATTGTTTGAAGTCACTGAATTATTTGACATGCAAACGCGACCTGAACTTTTATTGTTGCAAAAAACGATGGTTGTTGTGGAAGGCGTTGCCCGCACATTAGACCCCACTTTTAATATGTGGAAAGCTTCTGAACCCGTTGTCAAAGAATGGATTAGTAAAAATTTAGGACCCGTAGGCGTTGCAAAAGACTTTAGTGAAGGAGCACAAGCTCTCCTTTCGCTGGCACGCAAAACACCACAATTGGTTCAAAATTTCCAACGGATAGAAGAAGATTTTAATCAAATGAGAAAAACAGGTTTTAATCTTTCTCCTACTACCCTCAAACAACTTGCTGTGGAACAAAGTCATCGAAACCGTTATGGTCGTTATAGCCTTTTCATCATTGCACTTTGTTGCACTTTTCTTACTTTTTACTTTTTTCATCTTTTCTAATCTCCTTAATATGCTAAAAATATCAACAATGAAATCATTGCAATCATTTTATTTCTTGGAGGTATTTTATGGCCAGTATTACCATTCGTAACCTGTCTCCTGAAACCAAAGAAGCTTTGCGCATACGCGCCGCGCAAAATGGTATTTCTATGGAAGAAGAAGTCCGACGCCTTTTAAGCAATCCCACTCCTCTCACCACACAACCCCTTCATGCTAGTGCTGTTGAAGTGAAATCATTGAAATCAAAATCTCTTCTTCTTATTATTGGTGGAAGTATTGCATCCTATAAAGCACTTGATTTGATTCGCCGTTTACAAGAACGTGGAGCACACTTAAAAGTTGTAATGACAAAAGCAGCGCAAAAATTTATTACGCCTTTAGCCGCTGAAGCTTTAAGCGGTGGTACTGTATATACTGATTTATTTTCACGCGAAGAAGAACATGATATTGGACATATCCGATTAGCACGTAACGCTGACCTTATTATTTTAGCCCCTGCTACAGCCAATCGCATTGCAAAAATAGCCAATGGCATAGGAGATGATCTGACTGATTGCATTCTTTTAGCGGCACGCTGTCCACTCTTAATTGCACCCGCCATGAATCCGTCCATGTGGGCGCATCCTGCCACTATTCGCAATGTTGCACAACTGCGCGCAGATGGCGTTCATATCATCGGACCAGAAATCGGAAATATGGCTGAACGTGACGAGATAGGATATGGGCGTATGAGCGAACCTTTAACTATTGTTGCTACCATAGAGGCTCTTTTGAATGGGCATGAAAAACCTCTCTCTGACCGCCATTTCATCGTTACCTCTGGCCCTACCCATGAACCAATTGATCCAGTACGTTATCTTGCTAATCGGTCTTCAGGTAAACAAGGTCATGCCATCGCAACCGCTCTTGCGCATTTGGGTGCAAAAGTAACACTTATTTGTGGACCTGTTAATCTTGCAGACCCACAAGAAGTAAAAACCATTCATGTTGAAACAGCACAACAGATGTTACAAGCCGTTCAAACCGCATTGCCTGCTGATGGCGCCATCTTTGTTGCCGCTGTTTGTGACTGGCGCAGTCAAACGCAGTCTTTACACAAAATTAAAAAGAATGCTCATAAAATACCACCATCCCTTCATATGGTCGAAAATCCTGACATTTTAGCAACGATTGGACACGCTCCAAACCGCCCCTCACTGGTCATTGGTTTTGCTGCAGAAACATGTGATATCATTGCCAATGCGCAAAAAAAATGTGTTGAAAAAGGAGCTGATTTCATTCTTGCTAATGATATTTCTCTTCAACTAGATGGTACAGGTGTCATGGGTGCTGATACAAATCAAGTTTATCTCGTAAGTAGAAAAAAAGTTGAACAATGGCCCCATATGAGTAAACAACACGTAGCGCAAAAATTAGCAAACGTGATTGTATCATTTTTTGCCCCCAAAACACCTACTCCTCATGAGGAAAATATACCCCTTTGCAAATAATAACTCTTCAAACGCGTTGATATTAAAAAAACCTATAAAATAGAACTGACAATAGGTGTCTATCCATCTCGATTGTTATACAATATTTTTGATTTATAATGATAATCTCGCATTGTTCATATTAAATTAGAACCCAAATATCGTAAGATTCTCTCATTTCCAATCTCTCTCATGTTAAGGCAATAAAAATCATTTTCTTGCACATTGCAAACAAGGATAGCTGTATGAATACAAAACGTTTAAGAAAGAACTAAAAACGCTTATAATGGGCCGTCTCGGGCAACACTGAGGATGATGGCGCCAGCGTGCTCTTTTTATTAAGCGTAAAGATAGTGATGCCCTATAAGTTTTATATTATTCACGAGAACTTTGCCCTTATACCATTCATGGGCGCGATTGCGAAATGGGTGTGACGAGCATTGGGAAATATTTTTTTTAAAATCCCGTATCACCTTAGCCTTCATAAAAGTAGGATCTCTTGCACCACTGTCTCCCCAGCTTATAAAAAAACAAGCTATCATTCACTTTGGCTACCATCAATTTTGACAAAGCTCTTGCACTGGATAAAATTTATAAAAAGCATTTTCTTTCTTCAATGTTTTTATCCTCATATTGGTCATATTTATGATATGCAAATAAATGATTTTGATTGTTTCATGATGAGAGCAGCTAATGAGAAAATATGACAACTTTATTTGGAGCTCTTATTCACTATGAAAAATAATATATAAATCAATATATTATAATATCTCAATGCAATTTAAAGCATATCTCACACTGACGCTTATAAAGAGTATAGACAAAATTCATTGCACCACTGTCTAAACTGACGCCTTTATTATTTTCCTCAGTGATCGGTCTTTAAGATTAAATGTGTGTGTCCTCTCTCCAGAATACCAAGACCACAAAGATTAGAATTTTATCCATGATATCCTCACATTGTAATGATTCATGAAAAGCATTTTTATTCCTCTATCGAAAGCCTTGTATCCATACATTGGTCTCGTCTATAATGTGCAAGTAAATAATTTTTTGATGTTGAATAGAGACTTTGAAATTAAAGAATATTTCTATATTTTGGATTCTTATTCAAGTTGAAAATGATCAATTCTCTTCGTAAATTAATGGTGTTATTATCTAAAAATTATTTGATACAGTGCACCACTTGTACGAAAAGTGCTTCAATGAATTCTTATTTCATTGCACTTATAGCTTTTAAAATCTCATCATTTTTAATCATCAGTGGTGTCTCTCATTCTTTGCTTCTTCTTAAGAAAGAGCTCTTCCATGGGATCGGACGGTCAATCGCCTAAGCTTATTTTTTCCACTTTTATCATATTAATCATTTTCTATCTGTTGCCCAAAATCAGAATATCTACGGCGCTACTACGTTACTCCTATATAACTACGTGCTTATTTTACACAGATATCTTTCAATAATTGCCAAAACACTCTTATGAAGAGTATACACTCTCCATGAATGGTATAAAATACTTTATGCTATCCATTGTTACTGAAATATAAGGTACAAAGCGGCACCATCATACTCTTTTTCAGTTTTCAATGCGACGATAATGTTTGCATTAAGAGGATTCATAAAAGATATTTCACGCCTTTTTGAAAGTACTTTTATCTGCACACCACCTCCGTTTATGACATATTAACAAACGATTTCAATTGATCTAATATGAATAGGACTAAAATAAGAAATCCTCATGATATTTAGGTTTTTCATTCATGTTGTGAAACAATAAATTATCATTATAAATCAATATATTGCTTTAATAAAAGATAAAGCATAAAATTTTATATTATGCTTTCTTTGGCTAGCAAGTTTTATTAACCTTAAAGTCAAGGAACACTATTTTTGTGTAATGCGTGCCATGGTCTTTTGGGAAAGCATTTTGTGTAAATATGTCATAAAGGCGGCTGCAAAAAGCGGTGTTGCTAAATTAAGAATTGGAATTGAAACAAAAAGCGCTATCAATAATCCTGCACCAAAAACCGTTGTGTAATGAGTATGTAAAAAAGCACGTGCATCTTGCTCTGTTCGAAAACGATAAGCAGCAAACAAGAAATATTCATGACCGAGCAAATAACCATTAATAAGATAAAAAGCAATTAAATTAATACCTGGTATGAAGAATAAAATAAAAGCAATTCCATTACCAAGAAGGCTTAAAATAACAAATTTAAAGGAAATGATAAGAGAACGCCGAAACGGCAAAGCTTGTCCAATAGGCTCGTTTGGGTAATCCTCTTTTTCAATAATTTCAGCAGCAGAGTCAATGAAAAAACCACCAATCATAGCTGCGATTGGTGCAATCAAAAAAGCCAACAAAAGAGCCAAACCAAGATTAAAAATGATAAGCATGCTAAAACCAATCCATCCTGCCCAACTAGGGAGTCCAGGAAGAAATTGTGCAATCCAGGGCCAAAAGTAAGACACAAAAAGTTGGTGCACACATAACCATAAAATGGTGAGAGTGAAAAAAGTAACCCCCAATGCTTTCAGTATCATAATACGATATTGCGAGGTCAAAAGACGTTGTAAAGCACGATAAGCAGCAGTAAAAATCATAGATTAATAAACTAAGGAAAGACGCAAAAAAAACAAGAAATATATTTAAAGAATGTACTGTATAATTTTTTCTTTCTTTGAACTACAAGATTTTTTTCAAGAACATTATAAAAAACGGCTAGGGCTTCTTTGTTTAAAATAAAGTTTTAATGAATAGAAATTTTGAATTTTAAAAACCAAGAAGAATTCAAAAAGCAGCTGTTGTAGAAGAAATTTTTAATATTTTTGTACAGAGTGTAGATTATTGCATTTGTATGATATATGTAAAAAATTAAGGAATAATAACTATTTGGGAGGAAAGTTGTTTACTTTTATTTATTCAGTAGAGTTGTTTAACTTCGTTTAGCTACGTGCTTAATTGTTTTGCACAATTCCTAATACTCTGTACTTTTCTACTATTTGGCGGCATGCTTTTTCCTCTTGTTTTTATTCAAAACAATATTGAGTTCAATGGAATAGGAGTATTTTGAGCGTATTCAATTTTAATTGTAAAAAGCATACGCTTTAAAGAAACCTTTTGAAAAAAACCTTGCTCTGATGTTAGCGTTTCGCTAATATAGCGTTGTCGTATTCATTATCTTTAATGGATTATTTTAGCCTTGTTAGCGCCTTATACTATAAGGTTTCTTTTCTTCAAAACTGTTGATACGAATGATTAATTGGATATTCATTTTTATTAAAAAATAAGGCGTTTGTTAACCACACAAGGAGTGAATTTTAATACCAAAGTAAAAAATAAAAAAATGTAAGTTCTTAAAACTTATGAGAAATTTATTATAGGAAATACTCTTCATGATGCATATGATTGTTATGATATGGGAAAAATTAAAAATTAAAAAACAAGCTATACGTACACTGATAAAAGTATTAAATAGACTCCTTTGTTCAACCGGTAAAGCAAATGTGACTGCTTAAGTTCTATATTCTTTCAAATCATGCAAAAGATGCACAATATTTAAAGGAAGGTTATAAAGATGAACTGGATTACAAATTATGTTCGTCCTAAAATTAACTCTATATTGGGGCGCCGTGAAATTCCAGAAAATCTATGGATTAAAGATCCTACCAGTGGTGAAATGATCTTCCATAAAGATCTGGAAGCTAATCAATTTGTAGCTCCCAATTCTGGCCATCATATGCGTATCAGTGCTAAAAATCGTCTCATGCATTTTTTTGATGATGGTGTTTATACAACTCTTGAAAATCCAAAAGTTGTAACAGATCCTTTAAAATTTCGTGACGAAAAACGCTATATTGACCGGTTAAAAGATTATCGTTCTAAACTTGGTGTTGATGACAATATTTTAAGTGCACGTGGTACGATTGAAGGCTTACCAATTATTGCAATCGTTCAAGATTTTGCCTTTATGGGTGGATCACTCGGTATGGCTTCAGGAGAAGCTATTATCAAAGCTTTTGATACTGCTATTGCTGAAAGGCGCCCGCTGGTTCTTTTTGCTGCTTCTGGTGGTGCACGCATGCAAGAAGGAACACTCTCGTTGATGCAAATGCCTCGTACAACAGTAGCGATTGAAATGTTGAAAGAAGAAAAACTTCCCTATATTGTTGTGCTGACCAATCCAACCACCGGTGGTGTTACTGCTTCTTACGCCATGCTTGGTGATATTCACATTGCCGAACCTGGCGCTATGATTGGTTTTGCTGGTCCACGTGTAATTCAACAAACTATACGCGAAACCCTACCAGAAGGTTTTCAAAGTAGTGAGTATCTGCTTGAACATGGTATGATTGATATGGTTGTATCGCGTTTAGACATGAAAACAACCATTGCACGTCTTTTACGCTTGATGATGAAACGCCCTGCTGTTTTTAACCCTTCTGATCCATCCCCAACAGACTCTCAAACATCGCTTTCTACAACAAAAGCAGCTTAAATTTATGCAACAAAGCCAAATACAAAGGGTGGTGGATGATTTACTAAAAAATTATCCGAAAAAATTTGATCTTTCTTTAGAGCGTATTGTTCACCTTTTAGAGCGTCTTGGTAATCCACATTTAAAACTTGCACCTGTTATTCACATCGCTGGAACAAATGGCAAAGGATCTGCCTCAGCAATTTGCCGTGCTCTTTTGGAAAGTGCAGGCTACCGCGTTCATGTCTATAGCTCACCTCATCTCGTCAACTGGAATGAACGCTGCCGGTTAGGTCAAAAAGGAGGTGGTCAACTTGTTACAGAAAACCAATTAGCTGAGACAATCCATGAAATTATAAAAGTAAATCGTCAAGAGCCGATTACTATTTTTGAAATTTTTACAGCCGCTGCCTTTATGCTGTTTAGTATACATCCGGCTGATGTTGTCATTTTAGAAGTTGGATTGGGAGGACATTTTGATGCTACCAATGTCGTTAACAAACCAGCTGTATCACTTATTATGCCCATTGATTATGATCATGAGATCTTTCTTGGAAAGACAATTGCTCAAATCGCTTTTCAAAAAGGAGGGATTATCAAACCAAACGTTCCTGTAGTCATTGGAAAGCAAAATTATGAAGAAACTCTTGCTACTCTAATACCCCTTGCTAATAAAAATAAAGCATCTTATTCTCTATTTGATCAAGATTATCAAAGTTATAAAGAACATGGACGTATGGTTTTTCAAAACAATCAAGGTCTCATGGATCTTCCCCTTCCTAACCTTATTGGAGACCACCAAGTTGCTAATGCTGGCGCGTCTCTTGAAGCAGTCTTTCAAGCAGGTTTTCAACTTTCAGAACAAGCCATAAATGATGCTTTGAAAAATATTTATTGGCCCGCACGAATGCAACATCTTACCCAGGGACATTTGGTTGATCAACTGTCTCCTAATATCGATTTATGGTTAGATGGTGGTCATAATCCTGCTGCTGGAAAAGTTATTGGAGCAGAACTTGCACAATGGAGAAAAAAAACAGATCGTCCTATTATTATGATTGCTGGCATGCTCAATACCAAAGATGCTGTCGGTTATTTTCGTTCCTTAGCAAACCTTGTCGATAAAGTATATACGATACCGCTGATTAACAATAATGCAAGTATCTCTCCAATAAACTTAGCTGAATCAGCGCAAAAAGCAGGAATCCTTGCTACTCCACAAGCTCATCTACAAGATGCTTTGCATAAGATTAAGGTGGAATATAAAGAGGCAATTGTCCTTATTGGTGGTTCCCTTTATCTTGCGGGCGATATTTTGCGTGACAATAAAACACCTCCGTGCTAAAAATTAGCCATTTTTAAAACTTTGAAAGATAGACTTTTTCATCATGCAACTTGATTGTGCACTTTATCAACATCCTAAACTTATTACTGTTTTTGGCGGATCTGGTTTTGTAGGACGACATGTCGTTGAAACTTTGACTAAGCGGGGGTATCGCGTTCGTATCGCTGTTCGTTGTCCACAAAAAGCTTATTACATGCTTCAAATAGGAGAAGTAGGACAAACCCAAATGCTTAAAACAGATATCAAGCATCGTGCTTCTGTTGCACGCGCATTGCTTGGAGCTGATGCAGCAGTGTTTTTGCCTGGTAGCTTAAAACAAGCAAATCAATCGAATTTTAAAAAAACACAAATTGATGGTGTTTACAATGTTGCTGAATTAACAGCAGAAACTGGTATTCCGCTAATCTATATGTCAACACTTGTGGCTAACGAGAATGCTTCATGTCTTTATGCACGTGTTAAGTTTATGGGTGAACAAATCATTCATAACAAGCATCCTCAAGCAATTATTATCCGTCCATCCGTTATCTTTGGACCAGAGGACTGTTTCTTTAACACCTTGGCAGATTTGTCACGTTTTTTACCAATTATGCCTCTTTTTGGAGGTGGGCAAAGCAAATTGCAACCCGTGTATGTTGGTGATGTTGCTGAGTTTATCGCGCGCGCTTTAGATGGACAAGTTGCTTGGGGAAAAAATTATGATCTTGGTGGTCCCCAGATTATCACCTTCCAAAATACTCTTGAAAATATACTCAAAATTATTCACCGTAAAAAAACAATCCTATCCATGCCCCTTTCTGCTGGTCTATTGATTGGAGGAATTTTGGGAACAGTCGGTAAATTGCCTTTTGTACCAACACTCGTAACAGCCAATCAGATACGTTTTTTGCAAATGGATAACATTGTTTCTAAAGAAGCTATAGAGAATGGATATACTCTAGAAGGTGTGGGAATTACCCCCAGAGCAATGGCAGCATTCTTGCCAAGTTATCTTTGGCGATTTCGTCCACATGGTCAATTTTCCCAAAACCTATTCGTTTAGAATAAATTCTTCTAAAACTGAGTTAATTATTTGATTTATAATTCATCGCTCGTTGTTAGCAGTTTTAAAATCAGAGTGTTCAATAGAGTGATGTTTTTACATTTTAAATACTCTATTCAGTATCACAAAAAATGTTTAATCGTATATCTATAGTCTTTTGATAAAAATCTTTGAAAACAGAAGAAAAGCACTTCTTATAAACTGTCTTTATCCAAGAGCAGATGCAATATTGGAATCCTAAAGAACCGATTCTGAATTGCCTATTCATAAACATGATAGCCTATGGCTTTGCATTATATTATTTTGCTAAAAAGCTTAATAATGAGATTAAAGTAATACTTCCTTTTTCAACAACCGCATAAGTGAGTAGAATATGGGTATACTACTTTCGATATTATCCCATAAAAAATCGATATAAAAACTGTGAAGCAATGCACCATTTTTATTATTTAAAAGGTATTCCCTCTAGAGATTTTTAAAAGCTTTAAAGTTACGTGAAAAGGATAGAGTTTTGTTTATATAATAAGACTTATCATGAAGATCTCTTATTCTGTTAGTAACATCACTACTCAGATCCGTAAATGCATATTTGTTGCACAAATTTATGGAGATTTTAAAAGAGCTTTTTCACATAGAGAAGTCCTCTTCTTGTCTTGCATTTTTTTTTAATTTCTCCTACCGTCTTGGAAAAACTTATTTTAAAGGAATGAAGAATGGCAGCTCAAGATTTTGTTGTCAAAGATATTGCACTTGCCGCTTATGGTCGTAAAGAACTTAATATTGCTGAAACTGAAATGCCTGGTTTGATGGCTTGTCGTAAGGAGTTTTCTTCCAGCCAACCTTTGCGCGGAGCGCGTATTTCTGGCTCATTGCACATGACAATTCAAACAGCTGTTTTAATTGAAACATTAAAAGCCATTGGCGCCGATATACGTTGGAGCTCTAGCAATATTTTTTCTACGCAAGACCATGCAGCAGCAGCTATCGCCGCAACTGGCATTCCTGTATTTGCCGTTAAGGGTGAAACATTGGAAGAATATTGGACTTATATAGATGCAATCTTCCAATGGCCAGATGGTAATCCTTCCAATCTTATTTTAGATGATGGAGCTGACGCCACAAACTATATTTTAATGGGAAGTCGTGCAGAACAAAATAAAGATATTTTATCGCATCCCAAAACAGAAGAAGAAGAAATTTTTTTCAAACAAATACAAAAGCGTATGGATGCAACGCCAGGTTTTTTTACACGACAGCGTGCAGCAATTAAAGGTGTAAGCGAAGAAACCACAACAGGTGTAAACCGTCTTTATCAGTTACAAAAAGAAGGACTTCTACCTTTTCCTGCTATTAATGTTAATGATAGCGTCACTAAATCAAAGTTTGATAATAAATATGGATGTAAAGAATCATTGGTCGATGGTATTCGACGTGGAACAGACGTGATGATCGCCGGTAAAATTGCCATTGTCTGTGGTTATGGTGATGTAGGTAAAGGTTCAGCAGCATCTCTTTCTGGTGCTGGGGCTCGTGTTAAAGTAACAGAAATTGATCCCATTTGCGCTCTTCAAGCCGCTATGGATGGCTATGAAGTTGTTAATTTGGATGATGCTGCTTCCAGTGCTGATATTATCATCACGACAACAGGCAATAAAGATGTTGTTCGTTTAGACCATATGCGACAAGTAAAGGATATGTGTATTCTTGGAAATATTGGTCATTTTGATAACGAAATCCAAGTCGCTGCCCTTAGAAATTTGCCATGGACAAATATAAAACCACAAGTTGATATGATCACCTTTCCCGATGGAAAACGCATCATTTTGCTCTCTGAAGGGCGTTTGTTAAACCTCGGGAATGCGACTGGGCATCCTTCTTTTGTCATGTCAGCCTCGTTTACTAATCAAGTTTTAGCGCAAATTGAACTTTTTACCCGTGCAGAACACTATACAAATGAAGTCACTGTTTTGCCTAAACATCTTGATGAAAAAGTTGCACGTCTACATCTTGATCGGTTAGGAATAAAATTAAGTGTTTTATCAGAAGAACAAGCCGCCTATATTGGAGTCTCACCACAAGGACCTTATAAACCAAACCATTACCGTTACTAATACGTTTCCTTGGGTTAAAAAAGGGAAAGATGCCGTGCCTAGCTTTGGTGACTATAACCCCAAAGAAAAAGCTCAAAAAGTGATCCGAATCTATACGTATATATTTTGCCTTTTTTTCTTTTTTTCTCCAACATGCGCTGTTGCTCAGTCATTGGAAGGTTATTTACCATTTTTCTTCACTTTTCCAAATAGTCCATGGCTGCTTTTAGCGCTGTGTGGAGGAATTTCTTGTGCTTCACTTCTCTCGTGCATAGCTGTTACCGTGCGTGCAAAAAAAACTGCACAGAAGCCTTTGAAGATACTTCAGGCAAATTTTTCTGAAAAACTTAAATATTATGAATGGTTTCTGAAAGAAACCGAGCAATTCCTTCTTATTTGGGAAAATCCAACAACCTTACCCCGTGTTGTTGGTGCTCTTTCTGCATTGCAAAAAATAGGAATCGATCAGAAAGATTTTCAGCGTTTTGAGCTCTGGGTTGAAGAAAATTCTCTGCGAGAACTTGATTATGCATTGACTCAACTACGTTGTAAATGTCACCCTTTTGATCTTTCTATCACCACCACAAACAATGTACTGCTACAAGTTACAGGAGTCGTCGCAGGAACAGTCGCTATTGCTCGTTTTCAAGATATCTCAAAACAACAGAGTGAAAATGCTCGTTTACAGAAAGATATAGCCCGCCTTCTTACTGAACTGAGAATGCAGCGTAATCTTCTTGATCTTATTCAAGAGCCCGTATGGATAAAAGATTGTGAAGGAAAAGTTTGTTTTATCAATCGCGCCTTTAGAGAAATGACAGACTTTCCTGAAGACAGTGATGACGTGGGGGATCTTTTCAATGAAAATACACAACGCAAAACAGATGAAACAGAAACAATTTTTCAAGAACATGTTCATACGGTTATTGGTGGAGAACGGCACCGTTTTCATCTCACACGTATTACAACAGCTGAAGGAATGGCAGCTTTTGCACGTGATGACAGCGCATATGAAAATCTTGCTCATGAATTAAGATATGTTCTTCAAAGCCATTGTGAAACACTTGACCAAATTTCAACAGCTGTAGCCATTTTTGATACAAACCAAAAATTAAAATTCTGTAATCATGCTTTCAAAATTTTATGGCCGTTGGAGAGTTCTTTTTTAGAAAGTGAACCAAGCCATACATTGTTTCTTGAACGTTTACGTGAAAAGGGGCTCATTGCTGAACACCCTGATTGGCGCGCATGGAAAGAAGAACTTTTAAAAGCCTATTGGCAAACAGAATCAAACCAACAAATTTGGAATCTTCCAGATGGGCGTACGGTGCGTGTTGTCTCGAACCCTCATCCACAAGGAGGTGTCACTTGGCTGTACGAAAACCTTACAGAAAAAATTGATCTTGAGCGCCGTTATAATACACTTATTAAAATACAAGGTGAAACACTTGATAAACTTTCTGAAGGCGTGGTCGTTTTTGGTACTGATGGACGCCTTCGCTTATCGAATCCTGCCTTGTCGAAATTGTGGTCTCTTCCTTATAATTTACTGGTAGAAGGAACCCATATTACACAGTTACAAAGCCATTGTTCAGCCTTAACCTTGGGGACAGAATGGGATCAGTTTACCAAGTTCATTACCGGTTTTGCTGAAAAACGTGAAACATTTTCAGGTCGTATAGATCTTAAAAATGATATGATTATTGACTATACTCTGGTCCCTCTTCCTAATGGACAAACGATGCTTACTTTTGTGAATGTTACGGATACTGTCCATGTTGCTCGTGCTCTTCAAGAAAAAAATGAAGCATTAGAAAGTGCTGATCGTTTGCGTAATGAATTTGTCCAACATGTTTCTTATGAATTGCGCACACCTCTCACAAATATTATTGGATTTTCCGATATTTTACGTGATCAAATTTTCGGCTCTATCAATGAACGTCAACAAGAATATCTTGAACACATTCATTCAGAATCAGGAACTCTTTTAAATATTGTTAACGATATTCTTGATCTTGCTACCCTTGATGCAGGCATTATGGAGTTGGACATAAAATCGGTTAACATTGCCGATGCTATGATACAAGCAGTAGCACGCGTAGAAGATCGCCTTAATGGACGTCATATTACGCTTTTACAACAAATTTCCCCTTCCTTAAATTCTATTTCTGCTGATGAAAAACGCTTGCATCAAATTTTTGTGAATGTACTGAGCAATGCTATTAATTTTGCAACGGAGGCGAGTACTATTGAATTTTGCGTCGATGAACAAGATGATAACATTGTCTTTAGCGTTCACAATCAGGGCTCTGACATCCCAAAAGACGTCCTTGATCGTATTTTTAAACGTTTTTCTTCCCATTCACACCATGGTGGGCGTGCGGGAGCGGGTCTTGGCCTTTCCCTTGTGAAAAGTTTCGTTGAACTACACGGTGGACATGTTGAAATTCTTACCGGTTCTGGAAAAGGAACAACAGTTAAATGTTTTTTCCCACTCTCCAAAGGAGATAAGATTTTTTAATTTTAACTCTTATGATAACAAAAATTTTTCATCCATTTCATGGAACTTTTAATGAATTTTAGTTTTTTTCTTGAAAATGAAGAGGCAACAAAGCTTTTTGCACAAAATTTAGCTCTTTCTTTAAAGCCAGGAGATCTTGTAACGCTGCAAGGGGATCTTGGAACTGGAAAGTCAACCATTGCACGTACAATCATCCAAACACTTGCAAACGATAACACTATGGATGTTCCAAGCCCTACTTTTACTCTTGTGCAAAGCTATCAACTTCCAAAGTTTGAAATTATTCATGCTGATCTTTATCGCCTTTCTATGGCAGAAGAAATTGATGAATTAGGGCTTCATGAAGCTCGTGAGAAAAATATTTTACTTGTTGAATGGCCAGAAAGAAATACAGCTCTTTTAGAGCTTGCCACTTTTGCACTCACCTTACACTATAAAGAACATGGGCGTCATGTAACAGTTAAATCAGCGCAACATTCCATTGAATGTTTGCAACAGTCTTTTACAATTCGTACATTTTAAAAAACATAGATATAATCATGGGCATCATCATTTTTTTAGTTGGTAATATCTCAGGATATACCTATGAAATTTGAGATGATGAACAACATAAAGAAGGCTTCATGGAGGCACCGACCATGGAAGATGAAACGAAGTGCTGACTCTTTCATATAACAATGACATAAATTGCAAAGGACAGCCGTTAATTTATAGGAATTCATCAATTTATTTTAGAGAATCTGATACCTACAATTTTGATTCTAGAGAATAGTATAAGAGAATTTTAAATTGAAGTGGTAACCCTTTAGAAGAGCATTCTATAACCTGTAGTGAATTGCTTGTTTCTTTCTGCTTAAAAATTGTGAGCTTCAGAAAAGTAATTTGCAAAGTTTTTGCTTAAAATCTCCTTTTATGTGTTGAAAGCACTATCTATCTCAATAGTCTTATCTAAGAAAAAATACCTTTATGAAATTATCATTCACCCAATATTTTTAACACGCATATAAGGAAAGAATTGCCTATATTCTTCATACAAAGCAATTTTTTATAAAAATGGTCAATTGAATCATGCATAAAAGCACGAATTCTTAAATTCATTTAAAATTTTGATTTTTATTGTCTTTTCATTATAATATAATGCAAAAAAGAATATTTTAAAAAAGTCAAAAGGAGAGACAAAACTTCTCTCCTTTATAGTGATTATATGTGGAATTAACTAAGCCCATCTTTTATCCATTCAGAAAGACGTCCTTTAGAGGTAGCGCCAACCATATTCGATGAAATATTTCCATTTTTAAACATTAATAATGTAGGGATAGAACGTACTCCGTATTGGGTAGCCAGTTCCGGATTTTCATCAATATTTACCTTAGCAATTTTAACTTGATTTTGCATTTCTATTGAAATCTCATCCAACATTGGAGCAATCACTTTGCAAGGGCCACACCATTCTGCCCAAAAATCAACCACAACAGGGGTGGAAGAGGTTAGAACTTCACTTTCGAAATTGTCCTTATCAACTTTTATACACGTCATTGATTTATCCTTTATATTCACTTTTTATAGATTGGTATAATAACAATTCATATCAAGTTATTGCAAAGATAAATTATTAAAGGACTTTTTTACACTGGAGATTGTGCATTGTGTTTGTTTGGGCGATTTTATGAAAGTAAATAAAGTGTAAAGATGATTTGCAAGGAAAAGAGTAGCTTATAAAGCAACTTCACTAAGAAATGCCTCAAGTTTTTCTGGAGGAAGTTTAAAAATTTTGGCTTCTTTACTGTAGATAAGCAGAGCCTGGATATCTTTATCGGGATGAATAGCTTGCAACAATTTTCGGTAAAGAGCCATTTGCAACCAGTGATGGGAAGCAATAGCAGCTTCATTTTCTGGTGGGGTTCCTGTTTTAAAATCGGCAAAGATAATACTGTTTTGCGTGATGTAAAGACGGTCAATTTGACCAGAAATTGCTTGTTCTTTTCCACGAATTTTCACAATACCCATTAAGCAGACCTCAGCACGTGAATGCTCAGAGAAAAGGGGCTTGAGGTAAACATGATCTAATATTTTCCAAACATGGCGAAGAGCATCTTCTCTTTGGCTTTCATCCCAATGAGAGGCTTTGATATTGAGATAGTTTCGAGCATAATCTCGACGTTTTTGTGGGGGACAATCGGGTAAGTATTGTAACAATCGGTGAACGAGATTACCATATTCAATGGAAAAAGCCCTGTTGGTATTTTTTTCTCCCAAAACAGGCGAGACGCTATGATATTTTGAATTAGAAGAAATCTCGGTATCAGCCTCAATGGAAAGACTAGCAACAGAGGGTCTCAACGGTTTTGGTAGCACTGGTTCTTCTGGTATTTTATGGGAGAAAAAAGCAGGTAACGGTGGTAAGGTTTGGCATTCAGCACAAGGGACTTTTGAGTTTATAGAAGCAGAAGAAGCAGGTGTAATGCAATAACGCCAAGCTGCAATATCTTCCGAAGAATCTTTTATAGCAAGGGCATGCGGTTCGAGGGCTTTTTTTACGAGTTGTAACCATGTATGAGATGGCGTTTTCGGGCCTTTATATCCACAAATAAACAAGCGATCTTCAGCACGTGTCATTCCTACATAAAGAAGACGCCTATATTCTTCTTCTGCACGCTCTTTTAAATATGAAATTGCTTGTTTAGAGAGTTTTGTATCAAACTTTTCATTGGGATGCCAAATAAAGGCTTGTTTTCCATTCCATTGTGCATTGTTTAAAGGAACTTTAAGCAAGTGAGGCGCATGCTGAGGATGCCAAATCGCACTACCTGGATCGACTAAAAACACAACAGCAGCCTCTAGTCCTTTTGCAGCATGAACAGTCATAATACGAATTTCTTCATTACTTTGTTCAAATTCACGTTTAATTTCTGGTTCGCTTGCACTTAATGTTTCTAAAAAAGCTTGTAATCCTGGTAATCCTGTTTTTTGAATAGTGAGCGTATAATCCATAAAAGCATCGAGCACATCATTTGCTTCAGATCCTAAACGAGACAGAATTTTTTGTCTTCCCTTATCATTATTCAAAATATGGCTATAAAACTCGAAAACCGGTATTTTATCCACTAAAGCGCGATAATGGTTTAGCTTTTCAAAAGCATCTTTAAAAGATGCCTGCGATGATGCGTGCGTAAATAAGCTTTGCCAAAGAGAGCCGGTGCGGTGTGCTGCAAGCTGATAGAGTTCCTCTTCACTAAGAGCAAAAAGTGGGCTTTTTAAAACACAAGCAAGAGAAAGATCATCTTGTGGCTGTAAAACAAAACGTGCAAGCGCCATTAAATCACGGATACTAATATGTTTGGTAAGCTGTAAACGATCAGCTCCTGCTACGGGAATATTACGGTGTTTAAGAGCACGGGAAAGAGCTGAGACAAATTGATCACGTTTACGGACCAAGATCATAATATCACTTGCACGTATTAAGCGTCCTTTTGCTGGAAGCATTTCGCCTTTTTGTAACCAGTCGGCAATCGTTTCAGCAATTTTTTCTGCTAAACGCACTTCAGGTGTATCTAAATGATTAACAGTTGCATGCCAATCTTGAGGAAAGTCACTCGTTTCTTTGGAAATGGCATCCCATATAACAACTTCACCGGGACTGTGAACACGAATAGCTTCATGCACCGTTTTTGTATTTTCTGCCGAAAGTCCTTTATAGTTTTCTGGTGTTTCAAAAACAAGATCAACACTTTTAAGAACATCTGCTGTAGAGCGAAAAGAATAATGCAGTTGTATTTTTTCAAATTGCTGATTTGTTTGCTGCACTTTTTTTTGAATAATTCGTCCATTTGCAGCAAAATTTTCTGGAGCAGCGCCTTGAAAAGAATAAATAGATTGCTTTTCATCTCCAACAGCAAAAAGAGTGCGTATGTTTGTTCGTTGGCTATACCCTGAAAAAAATTCCTGTGCCAACAGTTGAATAATTTGCCATTGCTCAGGGTTGGTGTCTTGTGCTTCATCAAGTAGAATATGATCAAGTCCCTGATCAAGTTTATAGTGCACCCATTGGCTTGCACCTTTGCGCTGTAACAAATGAAGTGTACGCTCAATAAGATCATCAAAGTCTAAGAAGCCATTGGACTTTTTTAGATTCTTATAAATTTTGAGATAAATAGCACAGAGCTGAAAAGCAGCCATATTGAGAGTGGCAACCTTTGCGCATTGATATTTTTCTAAAAAAACAGAAAGCTTGTTTTGTTTATCTTCAAGCATTTGTTGAATAAAAGGCCAAATTTCGTCTGATTTTTTACGAGATAAATTTGAAAAATTACGCGGCTCACCTTTGATTGTAAAATAAATATCAGAAATAATATTGAGAATATTTTTCTCATCATGCACCTTTTCTAATTGGGAAA
This sequence comes from Bartonella sp. CL70QHWL, assembly GCF_042194855.1. Lineage (NCBI taxonomy): Bacteria > Pseudomonadati > Pseudomonadota > Alphaproteobacteria > Hyphomicrobiales > Bartonellaceae > Bartonella > Bartonella sp. CL70QHWL. The sequence continues at coordinate 179,971 of NZ_JBHINJ010000001.1, forward strand.
GTTTTTCCACCATATCCTTAAAGCTTTGACTACCATTGATTTCACAATGCTTAAGAGCATAAAGAGGAAGGCGCGCTGTTTGTTTAATTTGTTCCAGCAGATATTGATTTGTTTCATTGGGCGCTAAGTTAAAAAGCGCGCGCAATTTTTCTTCTCCATTTTCAGATAAAAGAGAAGATAAAAAATCAGACAATTTATGTTGCTTTTCAACTGCTTCATAGAGCAATTGGTTAAAAGTATGTTCGCTAATAACTTGAAGTAACTGTTGCAAAGCAGGTTGTACATCACGACGGGCTAAAAGTTGACGACGGGATTCTTGTCGTAATTTTTTTCGACCGATATCATCGGGAAGTTCAAAATGCCCTGCAATATTGGCTTCTAACATAAATTGATGTAAGAGAGCTTCACAAAAAGCATGAATCGTTTGAATTTTTAAGCCACCAGGCGTTTCGAGAGCACGCGCGAAGAGTTGTCGTGCATAAGTTAGTTTTTGCGCATTAACAGGCTTTTTTTCAAACCGTGTTAAGGTTTCTTGCAGCTGTGCATCATCGAGCTCATTCCAACTGGAAAGCGTGCGAAAAATTCGCGATTGCATAACAGCAGCAGCAGCTCTTGTATAAGTAAGGCATAAAATACGTGCTGGAGACGTACCGTTTAAAAGCAAACGGATAACACGTTCACTTAAAACGTGGGTTTTTCCAGATCCAGCATTTGCAGAAACCCACACGTTTTTTTGGGGATGTGTTGCTGTTGCTTGTGCATCAAGAGCGGCTTCAGGAATAGAAAAAAACGTCATGATTACTCTTCTTTATGAAAACCACTTGACCATTCCCACAACCGAGCCAAATGGTCGTAGTCACCTTCATATCGTTTTGACATAGGGACAGCATGTGAGAGATAACCTTGTTGTGGATTTTGATAATAAGTTATGAGTGCGATAAGATTTTCCCATGCATTGTCAGCAAGATCAACAGCACTTAGATGAGTTTTTCCGTCTTTTTTCTTTAAAAGAATTGATTGGGATTTAATTTCACCTTTTTTGTTAAGAGGAATGTAAAATAAATTTGAGGGGGTAAAATCTTGAAAATCTGGGAAGCCCCCTTGTATGAGTAAAGCTGTTTCTAAAGCCAATTGCGGAAATAATAATTCACGAACTTGTTTTGATGAAGGAGGGGTTCCGGTTTTGAAATCTAGAATTTCAACCGTTTTATCTGGCAAAACATCAAGACGATCAGCACGTCCTGAAAGGGTTACTCCTGTTGTTCCTATAGGAATTTTTTGTGATACCACTTCCGAATATCGCTCTCGCAATCCTAAACTTTGTTCCCATTGAATAAAGCGTGGAGCAAGGTTTTCAAAACTATTCCACCAAATTACTTCAATATCGGGTGGAAAATTGAATTTATCAAACTCTTTACGCCCAATAGCAAGCAGTACATTGAGTGCATTTGCAGCATTTGGATTTTTCATTTGTGTGCAAAAAGCTGCAAGAATAGCGTGATAAAGTGTTCCTCGTTCTGAAGCGCTAGGATCATGAATAAGTTCTTTAAGTGGTTTGAGCCTTAAGATTTTTTTAGCATAAATAGCATAGGGATCATATCGCAATGTTTCTATTTCAGTAACTGAAAAATGACGCGGGCGTATATCAAGAGGCGGAGCAGGGCAAGGACGTTCCACCTCAGAAGTTATGCTTGTATGATCAAGCATCTTTGCCCAATGGCGTAGTATTTCACCTCGTTCACGGATTTGTTCCCAAACCTGTTTTCCTACAACTGTTTCCATGCGTTGTAGCCAGCGTGAAGGAATGGAAGGCGTATGATTAACGCGCAATGCGCGACTCATCACCACTTTTTCCATTCCCATCGCCCATTGAAAATCATGCGCAGAAATACCAATACGCTGCTCTGGTGGTTCCAGAGTTAACATCATTTTCATCGGTCGCGATAAAAAAGCATCATTTCGGGTTGATATCGGCCATGACCCTTCATTAAGACCGCCGATGACCACTGTATCAACCGTTTGCAAACGCGATTCCAAAGTACCCCAGATGAATAAACGTGGATGTCCTCCAGGCGAAGGTGCGACGGAACGGGTTGCTATTATGGCAGAAAACATAGCGGGCCATTCACAAAGATGAAATGTTAATCCCGATTGATCACTGACCAATTCACGCAAAAAATTTGATAGGGTTTGTCCTGCTTCGTGTTGATAAAGATGTGCAAGAGAATTATCCTCATTGCGACCAAAATTTTCAAAAACCTCAACAGTTGCTATTGCAGCCTCATTGATGGTGCATTCTTTCTCTTGTTTCATAAGAGATGTTAAAGGTTCAACAGCTTTTTTCAAAAGATGACAAAGGAGACGTGCTTCTTCACATTTCTGCTGATCAAGGGTGTTGACTTCAGAACTATTATGAAAGGATGTATCAATCCATTTTTCGAGAAATTGATCACACTCGCAAAGATTGATGCGCCCTGTATTCCCTCGAAGAACAAAAAGTTCAAAATTTTCTGCCATTTCCCGTAAACGATGACGGTTTTGTTGGAGTGTTGTAAGGGGATGTTTAAGAAGAGAAAGAAAAGCAATGGGATCATCAGCTTGTAACACATTTTCTAAAATAAGTCGTAAGAGAGTTACAGGCAATGTTTGTGCAAGTGGTATTCCGCCTGAATCATTTGCTTCAATTCCAAATCGCTGTAATTCCACAGCAACACGGCGTGCTAAATTACGGTCATTTGTAATAAGGGCTGCAGTTTTTTTGGGTTCTTCAATAGCTTTGCGTAAGGTAACAGCTATCGCAAGAGCTTCTTCACGTTCATTTATAGCTTCAATAAATGACCAATCTGCACAAAGATTCTCATAATCATCACGGACAATTTGTACCCATTTGTCTGTTGTAGAAGCTGGTCGGAGTGCTTCTGATAAAAGAGCCATTCGTTTTTTCTTTATGCTACTCTGTTGGCCAATTTCGCAAACATGATGACGTTGACACTCCATGAGAGTTAGAAGTTTTTTTAAATGATATTGAGGATGGCTAAAAACATTTTCTGCAGGATCAAAAAAATCACAAGCTGTTTTTTCTTTATTGCTTGTGCTTAGTGCATTCCATTGTTCTTCATCCATATGAAGATCAAGACCAGGAAGAACAACAGCCCCTTTGGGCAGAGAAGATATAACCTTTAAAAGATGAGAAACTGCGGGCATAGAACCTGACACACCAGCTGCAATGATCGGTTTATCAGGCTGCATGCATCGTAAAGTCTCTGCATGCATTGTGAGTACTTGATTACGCCATTCAGCGGGATTACTTCGTTGTTTTTCTTTCAAGATTTTTGGCCAATTTTGCGTAACAATAGTCAAGAAATCGAGCGTTATTTGCCACCATTCAGCGACCATATCAGGTGCAATATTTTTAAGTTCTGACCAATCTGCTCCTTCTGCTTCAATTTCGTCCATCAAATGTGCTAAATCTTGCGCAAGCCAAATCGCATCAGCACTATGAGCCGGAATAAGTACATCTTCTGTACCAAACATGGCACGCAGATGCGCAGGCAAATTTTCACGCCATGGACGGATAAGGCGCGCTAAAAGTAAAAGACGTTCGCTTTCTCCAATAGGTGGATCGAGAGCGCTGGTATGATTTTCAACAAAAAGAAAACTGTCTTCATCGACATCTCCTAGAGCACGAATGGTTGGCAAAAATGTTGATTGTGTATCACTTCTTTCAACAAAGGCTAAACGCAAAGCGCGAGCAGCACGACGTGTCGGAACATAAATAAGGCTATCGGCAAGGGCTGTTTGAATGTCTCCACTTGAAGGGAAATTATCAATAAGGCTACCAGAAAGTAGTGCATCAACAAAGTGAGGCAAAAAAGCAGTTCCCAGAGAAATAGAAAAGACATGCGGTTTATAGGTCATATGATCTCATATTTGGGATAACAGATTTCAGCTTATTGATTATTTGTATTATTTTGACTGTATACAATATTTATACAAGGAAAAACTGAAAAGCTATGTTTATAAAGCAGATTTTTTAGTTTAGATTTAAAAAATATCGAAATAAATTATATTTCTTAAGTCATCGCGAAAAAATATATAAAATTTTTCTTATATTTTTCAACGTAGAATTGGCTACAGTTTATTCTCTAACTCAAATAGGTAATATAAAAATAAATATTAAAGTTTTAAAAGGTTCTAGAGGTACCAGTGCGCTGTAACTCTTTTAATAATAAATAAATTTACCGTATTTTTTATACAGTTCAATCTAAAAATATCCTTTACATACTCCATCACTTTCAGAAAAAAATAGATATCATGATATTGCAAAACTTAAAAAAATCAGTTTCATAAATAATATTTTAGAATCCCATAAAAAGCTTGGAAAAAAATAATAATATTTCCATATTTCACAGCGAAAACAGATTACTTTGAGGGAGAGAGTTTTGCGAAAGTTTATCGTGCAAGCCTCTATCTTGCTAGAATTACATCCCTTATGCAAAATAGAATGCCCAAAAATATCATTATGTTGCAATTTTATATGTTTGTTTTTAAAGGGACATTTTTCATTGTACTTGATCTTACCTCGTCATGTCATCCCGTAAATAATATAAATGAATAGTATAACGTAAACTTCCGTGAATGGGATGAGATACATCACACACCACCATCGTTACATCATAACGCTATAACCACCATCATCATTTTTACCCTCACCCAATATTTTGAAAGCTCTTGGCTATAGAGAAGATCTATAAGAGGTATTGTATTTCTTGCTTCAAGTGTTTTACGCACACACCAATCATACTTATGATTTTTAAACAAATGATTTTGATTGTTCCCATATAAAAAACGATAAATTATCATTATAAATCAAATTATTGTAGAAAAGATTTTTCTTTATTTTAAGAGCGTACTTGATAATCTTTAAAAGCAGAAAATTTTATTTTAGGAGCTCTTTCTGCCTCATAATTCAATGAAAAATGGTTCTCCGCTAAAAAAACTGGATCACCTTCTAAATCATACGCAATAGCAGAGCGGTGATTGCTGAGAAACTTTTGCAACTCATCTTTGCTCTGCGCTGAAATCCAACGGCATAAATTAAAGCGCGCAGACTCAAAATTCACTGGCAAAGAATATTCTATTTTTAATCGTTCTTTTAAGACATCAATTTGCAAAGCACCAATAACACCAATGAGAGAAGGCGACCCATCATCAGGAATAAACAATTGTACAACCCCTTCTTCAGCCATTTGTTGCAAAGCTTCTTTGAGCTTTTTTGCTTTCATTGGATCGCCTAAACAAACACGACGCAAAATCTCTGGTGCAAAATTTGGTACTCCCTTAAAGAGGATATCTTCTCCTTCAGTCAAAGTATCGCCGATACGCAATGTTCCATGATTAGGGATCCCTACGATATCACCAGCATAGGCTTGATCAGCAATTTGGCGCGAACGCGCAAAGAAAAATTGTGGAGCCGAAAGTGTCATCGGTTTTCTTGTTCGAACCAACTTTGTTTTCATACCACGTTCAAGCGTTCCCGAACATACCCGAAAAAATGCAATACGATCACGATGATTAGGGTCCATATTCGCTTGAATTTTAAAAACAAATCCCGTCATTTTAGGTTCAGTTGCTATGACATTGCGCTGATCTGCACTTTGATCACGAGGACTTTGACCAAAATCTATAAGCGCATTGATCAAATCACGAACACCAAAATTTCGCAAAGCTGAACCAAAATAAACCGGTGTCATATGACCTTCACGGAAAGCTTGCAGATCAAAATTCTTGCAAACACTTTGAGCAAGTTCTACCCCTTCAATAAAAGTTGAACGTTGATATTCAGGGAGTAAATGGACAACCTCTCTGGGATTTGAAACTATCTGCTGTATTATCTCATCATCTTTTTGACGAAAACGATTATGATGAAGGTCATAGGTACCAACAAAATCTTTACCCGACCCAATTGGCCATGTTATAGGCGCGGTATCAAGAGCAAGCTTTTCTTCAATTTCATCTAAAAGCTCTATAGGATCACGTGCCTCACGATCCATTTTATTGATAAACGTAACAATAGGAATATCCCGCATCCGACACACTTCAAACAATTTTAATGTTCTAGGCTCAATCCCGCGGGCCCCATCCAATACCATGATAGCACTATCAACAGCTGTGAGAGTGCGATACGTATCATCCGCAAAGTCCTCATGTCCTGGGGTATCTAGGAGATTAAAAATATGATTTTCATATTCAAACGTCATCACCGAAGTCACAACGGAAATACCACGATCACGCTCAATATTCATCCAATCAGAACGGGTTTGAATACGATCTTTTTTGGCTTTTACTTCTCCTGCAAGTTGAATAGCACCACCAAACAATAAAAGCTTTTCTGTTAATGTTGTTTTCCCCGCATCTGGGTGAGCAATAATTGCAAATGTACGGCGTCGCTTTACTTCCTGCACTCTTCGTTCCATTATTCCTCCGTCGGCCGTGCAAGTGTTTCAGCAATCAGTGCACGCATTTCATTAATCCCATAAAGCGCTATAAATGATCCCCATCGTGGACCTCGCTCTTGTCCAAGAAGGACTTCATACAACATTTGAAAAAAAACATTAGAAACACCAGGCCCACCTTCAGGGCTTTTTTTGCTATGATCTTGATAACGTTCCGTTAATCGTGCAACATCAAGAAGCATATTTTGTAATATGTTGCCATCAACAGTTTCAGGTAAATGAGCTAATTTTTCATCAATTTGTGCTAATGTTTCTCGTTCGCTATCATCTGGTATACGAAATTTCTTGTTTGGTTTAACAAAAACATCAAAATATTTAATAGCAAACTTCACCAATTGATCAAGTTCTGGATAAGTTTGTGCATTTGCTCCTTTAGCGTAACGAGAAATAAAACCCCAAAGAACTTCTGCATTCTCCGCATTTGAAGCACTTACCAAATTTAGGAGCATCGCAAAGGATACAGGCAAATCAACCTGCGGTGGACAACCATTATGAATATGCCATACAGGATTACTAAGCCGTTCTTGCCATTTTTGACGACCATAGGCTGAAAGATGCGCATAGTATTCATCAACCGCTTTAGGAATGACATCAAAATAAAGCCTTTTTGCTGTTTTAGGCTTTGAAAACATATAAAGCCCTAAACTCTCTGTTGGAGCATAAGTAAGCCATTCATCAATGGTTAAGCCATTTCCCTTGGATTTGGAAATTTTCTGCCCTTTCTCATCTAAAAAGAGCTCATAGTTGAATCCTTCTGGGGGTTTTCCACCTAATACTTTACAAATTTTAGAAGAAAGATTTGTGGAATCGATAAGGTCTTTTCCGGCCATTTCATAATCAATGCTAAGTGCTGTCCAACGCATTGCCCAATCTACCTTCCACTGACACTTAACTTTGCCCCCCGTAACCTCTGTTTCTATAGTTTCTCCTGTTTCTGGCTCAATATAAGTGACTGTACCTTTTTCAACATTACGCGCAATCATCGGTACCTGTAATACTTTTCCAGAAAAGGGAGAAATCGGTAGAAAGAGTGAATAGGTCGCTTGCCGTTCTTCACCTAATGTTGGTAAAATAATTGCCATAACCTTGTCATAACAGGCAAGGATTTTCAAAAGTGTTTCATCAAAACGACCAGAATTGTAATAATCCGTAGCACTTGCAAATTCATAATCAAAACCAAAACGATCAAGGAAAGCCCGTAACCGCGCATTATTCGCTGCCCCAAAAGAAGGATAATCATCTCCAAAAGGGTCGGGTACACGACTCAACGGTTGACCAAGATAATGTTCCATCCTTTCGCGATCAGGCACATTCTCAGGAACCTTGCGCAAACCATCCATATCATCAGAAAAACAAAGTAATTTTGTTTTTACTTTATTCTCCGTGAGAATATGAAATGCATGACGCACCATGGTTGTACGTGCAACTTCCCCAAAAGTTCCAATATGCGGTAAACCAGAAGGGCCATAACCTGTTTCAAATATCACATTGTCTGGATAACCCGTTTTTTCATACCGTTTGATAATCTTACGTGCTTCTTCAAATGGCCAAGTTCTCGATTGAGAAGCTGCATCTTTTAATTCAGGCGTAAGGTTGAGGGTATCACACTGATCACGCATCATTATTTATCCTAAAAATTACACTCTTTTAAAATAGGGTGTATGGTTCTTGAATTTATTCGTCAATAATAGCAAGCAAAAAGATGAAAATTTCTTTATACTCTTAAGTCACAATACAAAAACCGCCCTCGTTATAAACATGTTTTGTTCTGATAAAAATCAAAAACATTCAATATTATAAAGCAAAATTGACTTGTTTTGATTATCGAAGCCTTCATTGCTATTATTATCATGGGTTTTGCTTATTATATTTATTAGCGCAGAAGATAAGCTTCTAGTATTGAACGAAAGAACGGTAAAAACCAACAGAAAAATGCTTAAACTAGGCATTTCATACAAAAGCACTAATCCATATTACACTTGTCACCGTAATTTTCTATTTCTTTTCTTTATCACCTTGATGACGCATTGCTAATGTACGCAAACGTAGAGCATTTAATTTAATAAAACCAGTTGCATCTCTTTGATCATAAACACCTTGATCATCCTCGAAAGTTACCAACTCACTAGAATAAAGTGATTTTTTACTTTGGCGCCCTTCAATAATTACATTCCCCTTATAAAGCTTTAACGTGACTTCACCTTCAACATGTTCTTGAGATAAATCAATAGCTGCCTGCAACATCTTACGTTCCGGCGAAAACCAAAATCCATAATAAATGAGTTCTGCATAACGTGGCATCAATTCATCTTTCAAATGAGCTGCACCACGATCTAGTGTTAAAGATTCTATCGCTCTGTGAGCCGTCAAAAGAATGGTCCCCCCTGGTGTTTCATAAATACCCCGCGATTTCATACCCACAAAGCGATTTTCTACCAAATCTAACCGACCAATACCATTATCGCGCCCATAATGATTTAATTCTGCAAGTAAAGTTGCAGGAGATAAATTTTTTCCATTGATTGAAACAGCATCGCCTTTTTTAAAGCCAAGAGTAATTCTGGTTGCTTGATCTGGAGCATCTTCCGGCGAAAGAGTACGCATATGGACATATTCAGGAGCAGGAAGTGCTGGATCTTCTAAAATCTTTCCTTCTGATGAAGAATGCAATAAATTTGCATCCACTGAAAAAGGCGCTTCACCTTGCTTATCCTTTTCTACAGGAATTTGATGAATACGAGCAAATTCAAAGAGATCTGTCCGACTCTTAAAATCCCAATCACGCCATGGAGCAATAATCTTTATATCAGGATTAAGCGCATAAGCGGAAAGCTCAAAGCGTACCTGATCATTGCCTTTTCCTGTTGCTCCATGAGCAATCGCATCAGCCCCTGTTTCCTTAGCAATTTCAATAAGGCGTTTTGAAATAAGTGGACGTGCAATTGATGTTCCTAAAAGATAAGTCCCCTCATAAATGGTATTGGCTCGAAACATCGGAAAAACAAAATCACGCACAAATTCTTCACGCAAATCTTCAATATAAATTTCTTTAACACCTAGCATTTCAGCTTTACGACGAGCAAGTTCCAGCTCTTCCCCCTGCCCCAAATCTGCTGTAAAAGTTACAACTTCAACGCCTAGCGTACTTTGCAACCATTTAAGAATAATTGACGTATCCAATCCACCTGAATAAGCCAAAACAACTTTTCTAATATTTTGCCACTTTTTCATTTTAACGTTCTATATGAGCTACTTTTTTTATTTCTACCCAAAAATCAAAACGATACAAGAAATATAAAAATAAATTCTTTTTAAGCAACATTAAAAAGACGTAAAAAGCGTAAATAAAGGTGCCTCAAAGTATAAATAGTGAACACTGCTTAAAAATAAAAGGAGATTTACGTGTCATTTCTACCGGAGTGGTCTATTGTTGTACAATTTGCTTTAGCATCGTTGATTTTAGCACTTATTCCAGGACCAGATATGATGCTTTCTGTAGGACGAACCATTACACAAAGCAAAAAAGCTGGAATTATGTGCGCCTTGGGTAGTGCAACAGGGTTTGCCATTCAGGTTACCGCTGTAGCACTTGGCTTATCAGCGCTTATTTTTGCTGCACCACATACTTTTGTTCTTCTGAAAATTGTTGGCGCCTTTTATCTTTTATGGTTTTCCTTTCAAGCGTTACGGAGAAACCCCACTTTTTCCTTTGAACAGACATCTTCTAAATCTCAAAGCGCTAAACGTAATTATCTTGCTGGTATTGGAATTAATCTTCTCAATCCTAAAGTTATACTCTTTAACGCGACATTCTTACCACAATTTATCAATGCGAATGATCCTATGGCAACACAAAAATTGCTCTTTTTAGGACTCTCTTATATTCCTATTTCTTTCCCCATTACAATTGCAATCGTTTTTACAGCGCATAAACTTACCAAAACTCTCAAAAAGAACCCTCTTTATATTCGCTTTCTCGACTGGCTTATTGCTGGTACTTTTACCAGCTTTGCCCTCCATCTCCTTATCGTTACAAAACATTGATTTATATGTGTAATGTATCGCTTTTAATTTAAATAAAAAAACAAATATTATAAGATTTTTTCATTTCAAACCCGTTTATGTTGAATAAAACAATACCTTTCCTTTGTACATCACAAGCGAAGCTGGAGTTTTCGTATGGATAAAAACTGTCTAAGAAAAGAATAAAAATACCTCTTATGAACCATCTTAAGTGCCAAAAGCTGTTTACAACATTGGGAGCTAAAAAATAGAATGGTGGTATCAACTTACACCTTTATTAAACATAAAGGTGTAGGAGTATAGTACATTTCACAGAGCCTTTTTGTTATACTCTTCACAGGCATTGTCGTGATATGAAGAGTGCACTCAGAGATACCTAAAAAACATATCAATGGACAACACAATGGTATTTATATTTTAGATCCTCTGTTGTGCTTGTGAAGCGTGATCTTATTAAAGAACGTAATAAACAAAAGCATGAGGCAGTGCACCATCTCCACTTTTTAAAAGATATTACCGTAGATGCTTTTAAAAGACATAAAACCGAATTAAAGAGTATGATAATAAGGTAGAAATTAGTTACAATCCTTAAGACCTCATATTCCCTCTAAATTAGGCTTCCTTCTTATTTCAGAGATTATGCAAACAGACTATAGACAATATCTTACCCCTTTTAGCATATAAAAGCTGAGACTGTTCGTCTAGCACTTATCTATCTTAATCTCTGTCTCACACATGCTATTATATGATGATTTACTGAAAAAAAGCATAGGCCTCGATATCGCTGAAAATTGCGTTAACTAATGACCAATGGCATTTTCAAGTCGTAACCGTTCAGATTTACGTAAGCGCTCTGAAGCTGATTTAAGCTGTCCACATGCAGCTAAAATATCGCGTCCACGCGGTATCCGAATAGGAGAAGCATAGCCCGCTTGATTAACGACATCAGCAAAACGCTCGATTTGCTCCCAATCAGAACACTGATAATTACTCCCTGGCCACGGATTAAAAGGGATTAAATTAATCTTAGCAGGAATCCCTTTCAATAACTGAATCAATCGCTTAGCATCATCTAAACTATCATTGATATCTTTCAGCATAACATATTCAAATGTGATTCGTTTTGCATTGGAAAGACCAGGATAATTACGGCAAGCCTCCATTAGTAAAGCAAGCGGATATTTTTTATTAATGGGAACAAGCATATCCCTTAGTGTATCGTGTACTGCGTGGAGTGAAATTGCTAACATAACACCAATTTCTTCTCCGGTTCGGATAATTCTAGGAACAACCCCACTAGTTGAAAGCGTAATTCGACGTTTTGATAAAGAAAGGCCATCGCCATCAGAGGCAATCAATAAAGCTTTTTTAACAGCTTCAAAATTATAAAGAGGTTCTCCCATTCCCATCATAACAATATTGGTAATTTTTCGTCCTTCAATGGGAACAATTGCTCCATCAGGGGTATTCTTATCAGGAAAATCACCCAAACAATCACGTGCAACCAATAGTTGTGCCAAAATCTCTTCTGCGGTCAGATTACGAACAAGCATCTGCGTTCCCGTATGGCAAAAAGAGCAGGTTAACGTACACCCTACTTGCGATGAAAGACATAAAGTACCGCGTCCTTCTTCAGGGATATAAACCGTTTCAATTTCAACAGGTCTTCCAGCTCCACGTGCAGGAAAACGTAAAAGCCATTTACGTGTACCGTCTTTTGATATTTGTTCTCCAACAATTTCTGGACGCATAATGGAAAAATGACACTTAAGTGTTTCTTGCATTGCTTTAGAAATATTCAGCATCTCATCAAAATTTGAAACACCACGCACATAAAGCCAATGCCAAAGCTGACGCATACGCATACGCGTTTGATGCTCTGGTACACCAACTGTCTTTAAAGCTTGTATCATTTCATCTTGCGACAAACCAATTAAAGAGAGCTTAGAACTCTCCTTCACGACCACATTATCTGTTTTTCGTGCAAAACATGAACCAACTGGTCTAAGGTCATAGGAAATGGCCATTGCTTTCCAATTCACATCACTATTTTAGAAGTTATCGAAACCTTAATGGCACTTTTGAGCTGCGTTTAATGCAGCAGTGACCCCTTTTAAGGAATAAGTATAGGTGGTATGCGTTCCTCTTTTTGATATCGCTTGCACTGTCATATTGTTTCCAGCACGTATAGCAGAAACAAGCTGCTTTTCTAGCTCTGATGACGCCAACCAAGCTGAGGAATCCTTCGTGAAAAAATTAAAGTCCTTATTTCCAATGGTCACTGTCACTCTCGATCCTTCTTGAAGCGTATAACCAGCCATAAACTGCGGTTCGAACGAAACAGGTGAATGAGAACGCTTGGTAATTAAGAAAAAATTATCACCATGATTAACCGTCGTTGGAAGAGCCTTCAAAGGTACCGATAACACATAGCAAATCGTATTTTGGGGCGATTTATAAGAATAGACCCCCCATGCTTCAAATTGATTTAAACGATTTGGCGTTTGTGCACATGCTGCCCCAGCTGTAACCAGAACCATTACAGATGCAGCAATAACAGTCTTTTCAAACATCTTTATTTAGCTCACTTCTTTAGTCTCTAACAAAATTCTCTTCATTGGAAAAATTCAAAAAAACCTCGATACTCATGTATCACTGTCCTAATTCTTCCAATAAGCAAAATATTTTCACACCAATCAAAATAGATCTCTACATTTCATTGTGACCTTTTAGGTGTTACCAAAATATAAACTTCTTATTCAATAACCACATTAAAAAATAACATTTTTATTTTATGCTACTCATTTCGTTTTTGTATAAAAAACGCTTTCTTTAAGCAATAGAACTTCAAAACGAAATGAAAATACACCACCACTCTGTTAAGAAATAAACTATACTCTTTAATATCACAAGAAATCTGCTGCAAAATTTTGCAAACATACCCTGAGCTCCCCAAAAATTTCACAGCCTTGCGAATATCACTTCTCGACTTCACACATTCAATACATTTATGTTCGTAAATACCTCACCTTTTATCCATTATAGTGCATTCATACTTCGTATTCAACATCGTTCCCATATCGCCTTTTCATAATCTTCAAAATATCTTAAAAAAGTAATAGACTATTATCACTACATTGGTCATGAAACATAAAGTACTAGATTTTGTCTCAACAACTACATGTAACTTTGTTTCTTTTGCTCCTATTAACTCTTCCTATATATTTCATCTCCAATTTTTAAGTTCTAAAGTGATTCTAGTAGCTTATAATAGCTTAAACATATTATTTTAAATGTATTAGACAATTCCTTTCTTCCTGTTACCAAAAACGTTTTAAGAATTTTTTGACAAGTTCTCTTATCTTATTTCTAAGTAATTTATAACAAGAAATATAAAACTTTTTTCTATAGAAGTTCTAACATTACCGTTTTTAAACAACATTTTAATCAATTAAAGACACTTGAATAAATCTTCTTATGCATAAAAACTCTTTCACCCAACCTAAAGGTATAGTTTTCATTCTTACCGTACAAAATTATTTTTTAGTATGAGCTCTATACAACAGCTGACATCTAAATCATACTTAATCACACTTTGCCAGCTTCCAATATTGCTACAGCCCTTGGCACTTGAGACGGTTCATAAGAAGCATTTTTACTCCTTGTCTCATACAATCTTATTCACACGGCTTTCCCTGATTGTAATCGTGTAAGTGAATGGTTTTGATTGATTCAACATAAATAGGTTCGGCATGAGGGAATCTTATGATATTCGGATCTCTCATTCAACATGTAAAACAGTAAATTATCTTTATAAATCAATACATTGACACACACGGGATACAATATCCCCTATTTTCTACTTGAATCTTAATAATATTATCCCTAAGTACCAAAATTTAATTTACAAAAAAATTCAATGCACGAATAAACTTTTCTATTGATTACTGCCCCACCCTCAGAGGGTGAAGATTTTTAACCCAATTTGGTGTATAAGAAGTTTGGATTCTTGTTGAGTCGAGTTCCCCTTGCCTTTCCACTCATGTGATTCACTTAACTAAAGGCTCTACAGACAAATCCTGCTTAAAAATATTTACCACGCACTCTAAAAGCACTTAATATATCAAGAAGATTTCCAGAATTTATCTCACCACACCTCAAATGATAGTGTTTTTATAGTATAATAGGATAAAAGAATCCATGAACATAATAATTAGGTGCTTTAATATACGAGAACAAGAAAGGACAACTCCTTCGTTTTTGTTGCTTGCTCTTTAAAAAGAAGGTTCACTTAGAAATGATTTTTTTTAAATCTCATGACATAACCTTTTGTTATTAGTCTTAAGATGCAAATTATATTATTTCCTACGCTCTGTGGTGCATACCTCGCAATTTATACGCTCATAATACCTTTTAAGCTGCATTTGATTCTGAAGTTTGAATCAATAAAGCATAAAGCGCATTGGCATTATGCGTATTGCGCAACTTTTGCACAACATCAGCATGGCGCAAAACACGTGCAATCTGAGATAAAGCTTTTAAGTGATCTGCACCAGCATTTTCAGGTGCCAAAAGGAGAAAAACGAGATCTATAGGTTCGTCATCGAGAGCTTCAAAATCAACAGGACTTTCAAGACGTGCAAATATACCAACAATCCGATCAATATCAGGTAATTTCCCATGAGGAATCGCAATACCACCACCCAAACCCGTTGAACCAAGCTTCTCGCGTTGCAAAACAACATCAAAAATTACATGCTCACTAAGACCTGTCAGCTTAGAAGCCTTTTCGGCTAAAATTTGTAGAACT
The DNA here is from genome assembly GCF_042194855.1 of Bartonella sp. CL70QHWL. Taxonomy (NCBI): domain Bacteria; kingdom Pseudomonadati; phylum Pseudomonadota; class Alphaproteobacteria; order Hyphomicrobiales; family Bartonellaceae; genus Bartonella; species Bartonella sp. CL70QHWL. The sequence goes on from NZ_JBHINJ010000001.1 coordinate 195,319, forward strand.
TGTTTTTTCGAATTAGCCTTAAGAGCCGGAATGATCGCTTCCGGTGCTATTAACTCACTCAAATTCATACTTTAATTTTCCTCTTACACGCTCAAATGCTCATCAATAAACCTATAAACGGTATAGATACTTAATGTTCTTTCACTTTTCGCAACATCGCATGTGTTTTTATTTTTCAATTTATAACGGATGATAACTCAATACATGTCATATCACTTTTAACACAACAATAAATAGTATTTAGCTCCTCATTAACGGCATGAGAAAACAAAGAAATGAAGTTGTTCATAAAGTTAATTTCCTTACGACTCTAGAAAAGGTCATTATTCATAAATTTATTAAACTTGTCATAAGAATTGATGTATAATTCGCTATCAGAGTTTTTCTTTTCTTAAAAATGATCCCTTAAATTAAAATGAAAAGCATACTGAGCAAAATGGACCTTTACTTTGAAAATTACTGTATAGCTTGAATACCGCCTTATAACAAGAATATAAAGGTTTTTAGAGATTTAATGGTTATTTTAAAAGATTTATAGATTTAGCCTGATATCTGTAGTCAAGCTCCTATTTTTTAATAGGGCCATATAAACCAATAAAATACGACAACTCCTATTGAATAACCGGCGCTCCTATTAAAATACCTAAACCAGCATCATCGATATATTACAGAGAAAAATATGATAAACATCTCTTACCTTTCAATAACACACGCATTTATTGAGAGTTTCATTTATCACTCATTATCACGTTAATCTAGTGATATCTTTTCTATGATACAATCATGAGTAAGCTAAACTTATAAAAAAAAACTAACTCTTTAATGATGAAGCTTTTTTCACCACTCAATAAAAACATTCTAAGGTTATAGTCATAAAAGAAGTTTTGGCATAAATAAGGAGATTTTCAGTAATAATGTTTGGTTAAACTTAAATGGAAACTCGTGAAAGCTGTAAAATCAAAGAGAAAACTGATTTCCTAAATAAATTCTGCGTACATCAACGTTGTTGATAATATCGTTAGGACAACCGTGAACTAACACGCGCCCTGTATGAATAATATAAGCGCGGTCGACAAGCCCTAATGTCTCACGCACATTATGATCCGTTATTAAAACACCAATGCCACGCTTCGTTAAATGACGAATAAGTTGTTGAATATCGAAAATAGCGATAGGATCAATTCCTGCAAATGGTTCATCAAGTAACATAAAATGGGGACGAGAAGCTAAAGCGCGCGCAATTTCAAGTCGCCGACGTTCACCTCCAGATAACGAAAGTGCAGACATTTTACGTAAATGATCAATTTTAAATTCATGTAAAAGGCTATCTAACTCTTCACGCTGTTTAAGGCGATCTTTTTCAACGACCTCTAAAACAGCTTTAATGTTATTTTCTACTGAAAGACCACGAAAAATAGACGCTTCCTGTGGAAGATATCCAATACCTAAACGCGCACGTCGATACATCGGAAGATGCGTAATATCAAATCCATCAATTTTAATGGATCCTCCATCAGATTTTATAAGCCCCGTAACCATATAAAAACAAGTTGTTTTACCTGCCCCATTGGGCCCTAAAATGCCAACGGCTTCTCCCGTACGAATGCCAAAAGAAACACCATTAACAGTTCGCCTTCCTCGATAAACTTTAATCAAATTACTGGCAATCAAGGTCCCTTTTAAGGGGTTTTTTGAAGCTTCACTTTCAAGATTATACCTATCGGTCTGTTTTTTTATTTTGATTCCAAACATGAAATCTTAATGACCATTCTTTTGATTTTGTTTTAAAATAATAGAAACACGACCTTTTTTCTTAGGTGTCTCACAACCTTCTAAAAAAGCCTTTCCGCTTTCCATATTTGCCGTTAGTTTGCACCCCGTTGCCACATTGTCACCATCAGTTAACACAACATGATTCCCTGTCAAACTCATCATTTTTGACTTTCCATCAAAAACGCCTTTATCACCCGTAGCAACTTGCGTAGCAATTTTTATATAAACTTTTCCTAAAGCTTCCATTTTTTGTATACTCGACGAACCAAATAAAGAAACAGATGATGCCTTTTTATTTTCCTGATTTTTATCAATTTCTTTATATGCTTTATCGTAGTAAACAACTAATTCTGCCGTTCTTAAAAGACGTTCACCTTGCACCACTGAAACATCACCCTTAAAAAGCGCTATCCCTTCTTTATCACGTATTTCTAAAGAATCTGCATGAAGTTCTACTGGTTCTTTATCGCTTGATAGACTTATTCCAAAATGGGCCACTTCAGCATATCCTAAAACTGCTCCTCCTCCTAACATTCCCATGCTAAAAGCCAACATCACACCTATCCATCTTTTGTACGATTTCATTATTTCAATTCTTTTGTTTGTATATACACATACTTCTCTTTATAAATATCCTTTAAAGATTTGTATTGATATTGCGTTATTGCTTTTGAAGCACTAAATGCACTCCACCATGGAAATACATGTTTTTTCCTTTTTCTCGAATTTGTAAGGCGTTTGCGGCAAGATGAAAACCGGCTTGCTGAATATTAACACGTTGATCTGTTTTTAACTGTCCCTCGGATAAGTTAATACTAGCTGACATAAATTGTACCATCATCCCATCATTCGTCGTAATGGTGAATGGCTTGTCCAACTGTAAAAAACCATTAATGTTATCGTAAACCCCCCCTTGTGCTGCGAGAAAAATCTGTCTTTGTTGGCCCATAAATGCTCTAGCTGTAATGTTTTGCAACCCAATCATTCCAGCGTGTGTATGGTCTTGAAATGCCTTTTCTGCTTTAAGCCAATAAGGTTCATGAGCACGCGTATACCCTTCTAATTTTGGATTGAGCATCGTCAAATTCATCACGCCACTTTCTCCATTGTTCAAAGGCATAGAATCAGAAGTAATGGGAACCAAGAAAAACGTAAACCAGCAAAAAACCAGCGCTGAAATCAACGCTAAGAGAGGTAAAAAGATTTTTAATATGCTAATGCGACGCGAATGACGGGATGCTTTTTTTAAAACATCTCCACAAGATGATTGCGTTGAAAAGGCTTCATAATGATTGTGTACGGACATACTCTCCTGATCTCTTAAATACTCCGCATTTTTAATCTGTATAACCTTTATAGAAGGTATTTTCAAATTTTGTTTCTTGCAATTTGTTTTTTCTTGATTTTATTTTGCTTTTATCCGTTTATATATTGTAATATGCATGGAGTGCACAATTACAAAATTTTTTTGTGTGAAAGTGAGGCTATTGTGGTAAAATCAGAGCTTGTGCAAATTATCGCTCGTCATAACCCGCATCTTTTTCAACGGGATGTGGAGAATATTGTAAACGCTATTTTTGAGGAAATTGCAACAGCACTTGCAAATGGCAATCGCGTTGAACTTCGTGGATTTGGAGCTTTTTCTGTAAAAAGCCGTTCAGCCCGTAATGGACGTAATCCACGAACAGGTGAAGCTGTTTCTGTTGAAGAAAAGTGGATTCCTTTTTTTAAAACTGGCAAGGATTTACGCGACCGTCTTAATCAGTGAGAAACTTATGATAATTAAACGTATTCTTCTAACAAGTATCGGTGTGATTCTCGCAGCGGTTTTGATTGTTTTTATCGTGGCTAATCGTCAAATGGTTCCGTTAACCCTTGATCCTTTTCGAGCAAATCCTGAAAGTTTTACTTATCATGCTCCCCTCTTTATATGGCTCTTTATTTTCTTTGGTTTTGGTATTTTATTAGGAAATCTGATAAGTTGGTTTTCCTATCACAAATACAAAAAAGCTCTCAAAAAAAGTAAAGCCGAGATTGAAAAATTGAAAACATCTATCACAAATCTGGTGTAATGGTATTTAAATGAAATCTTTTCTCTTTAGTATTTTATATTCAGTACAGAGTTAAAAGTGCTCTTTTTCTTTTTTTATACATGTTTTAATTGACTTTAGCTTTTTTGCACTTTTACGAAACATTTAAGAGCTTTATAATATCTTTTTATACCTCATATACCGTGATACAAAACATGCCCGCACAATACTTTCAATCCTCCCATAACAATAGATATCCGCAGGAAAAGTTGCCCCTTATTTTAGAAACGGGTATAAGCGAAAACTATGCTCTCATTGATTCTGGTCATGGACAAAAATTAGAACGTTATGGAGCTTACCGCATTATTCGACCAGAAGGTCAAGCACTATGGAAACCTGCTTTACCTCAACAACAATGGGCTGATGTTGATGCTATTTTCACAGGAAACCTTGATGAAGAAGGGGTTGGGCGTTGGCATTTTCCTAAAAAGCCACTTGATGAAACATGGGCTCTTGCTTGGAATGGATTGTCTTTTCTAGGCCGTTTTACTTCCTTTCGTCATGTGGGGGTTTTTCCTGAACAAGATGCCCATTGGCGCTCTATGGAAGAACAAATTGTTCAAGCCAAACGCCCTATAAAATTGTTGAATCTTTTTGGCTATACAGGTATTGCCTCTTTGATTGGAGCACGAGCGGGTGCGAATGTTACCCATGTTGATGCTTCTAAAAAAGCCATTGCGTGGGCAAAAGCTAATCAAGAAAGAGCAAGATTACCAGATCATTCTATTCGCTGGATTTGCGATGATGCTATGAAATTTGTCGAGCGTGAACTGCGTCGTAAAAAAAGCTATGATATGATTCTTCTTGATCCCCCTGCTTATGGGCGTGGACCCCATGGTGAAATTTGGCAACTGTTTGATCATTTACCCGCCATGATCACAAATTGTCGTAAACTTCTCTCTGATAAACCGCTTTCTGTTGTCCTTACAGCTTATTCTATTCGTGCTTCCTTCTTTGCACTTCATGCTTTAATGCGTGATGCATTTGTAAATCTTGGTGGTACGGTCGAATCAGGAGAACTCATTTTGCGTGAAGAAGTTGCAGGACGTGCTCTTTCTACTTCTCTTTTTAGCCGTTGGATTGCTTGAATATGTGTAGACCTAAAACTGGTAGAGTGAAAGAAATTACCTCTCTTAGCAACCCCATCATAAAAGATCTTAAAGCACTTAGCCAAAAGAAAAACCGTAATAGAGAAGGTCTTTTCATGGCAGAAGGATTGAAATTGGTCATTGATGCTCTCAATCTTGGCTGGACAATACAGACGCTTATTTTTTCTAAAAGTAAAATCGGTAATGCTACTATCGAAAATACTGCCGCACGTGCTGTAGCCAACGGTGGTTTTGTTATTAAAGCCTCACAAAAGGTTATGGAATCACTTACCCGACGCGATAACCCACAAACAGTTATTGGTATTTTCAAGCAAAAATGGCACTCTTTTGAAATGATAAAAGGACAGATTAAAGATGTTTACATCGCGCTTGATCGTGTGCGTGATCCTGGAAACCTTGGTACCATTATTCGAACCGCTGATGCTGTAGGTGCTAAAGGTGTTATTTTAATTGGTGAAACAACAGACCCTTTCTCGCCTGAAACGGTCCGTGCAACCATGGGATCTATTTTCTCTGTACCACTTTATCGTTTTGATGAAAGCGCCTTTTTAAACTGGTCTTCTCACTTTAAAGGTATGATCGTTGGAACACACCTCAAAGGATCTCTGGATTATCGCACACTTGACTTCAAAAATGGCCCTATTATCCTTTTAATGGGGAATGAAAAACAGGGATTATCAGATCTTCTTACGAATCGGTGTGATAAACTTACGCGTATTCCACAAAGCGGACGAGCAGACTCGCTTAATCTAGCTGTAGCAACAGCTGTTATGCTTTATGAAATCCGTCGCCCCTATTTAATACTGGAACCATGTGAGGAAAAACATGATTCGTAAATCACTCCCTTTTCTTCTCTTGGGCTTGGCTTTTACAGTAGTACTTGATCAAGCTGTCAAATACTGGGTTATGCACAATATGCCTTTAGGAACAGAAATTTCGCTTATTCCTTTTCTTTCCCTTTATCATGTGCGCAATTCTGGCATCGCATTTTCGTTTTTTTCTTCCTTTTCTCAGTGGGGAATCATCGCCATCACGATCATTGTGATTATCTTCCTTCTATGGTTATGGAAAAATACTGAATATAATAAGTATTTAATGCGCTTTGGCCTTATTTTTATTATTGGAGGAGCCATCGGCAATCTCATTGATCGTATTCGCTTTCATCATGTCACTGATTATATACTTTTTCATATTGATGATATTTTTTATTTTGCTATTTTCAACCTTGCAGATAGTTTTATCACTCTCGGTGTTATTGCCATCCTTATTGAAGAATTGCGTACTTGGATGAAAGGAAGGCGTCATTCCAATAGTACATCTCCTCATTGATATGTTCATTGCCTTAGAAAACAGAGAGCTTTGATCATCACAAGTCTGATTACGCATTGATTTCTCTTAATCAATTCTTGTTGCTCGTCATTTCACGTGTTTCTCTTCATGGGACGATAAGATCTTACTTTCTTTTCAACTTCACATTTCTACACTTAGTTAGTGCAAAAGAAATGAACTCAAATAGAAATCAATATTTTTTATCCATGTGTCCTACATCATAATTTTTGAGGAGATATTTCACAGCATTTAAAGTTCCATTTATTTAATTAGAACAATTGCTTTTCGTATGTTTTTTAGTTTTTACAGATATCGCTTTTACAGAGCCTTTCTTAAGTGCTTCGTTTAAAAACTCTCCTTTTTTATTTTATATATTGTTTAATAAAAAACATTTTTTCAACTATTTTCAATGGTACCTTGTTAAAGCAACATATTGATTATAAATATAAATTACCTTTTTTCATATTGAATAAAAGCCCTTAATAGCCTAAATCTCTTTTATTTGGAATCTGTTCATGTTGAATCCATAAAAACCCTGTCTCTTGCAAGACACAAGCAAGTTAATAATCTTGATTGATTTAATATGAACAGATTTGAAACCAGAGAAGCTTGCGATATTCAGAGTATCATTTAGCATTCAAAAAGACAATTTATCATTATACATCAATATATTATATAAAAATCCAATTCAATAGCTCTTATAACCGTGCAAAACAGATGCAATATTGGAGGTTGAAAATAGTGTGATGATACTTGCCGCTCTTCTCATAAACGCAAAAATAGTGAATATTTTATAAGGGATTGTATTACATAGTTTCTGTGAAAATAGAAAAGTTTTTAAGTATAGTCTTTTTATCTTGCAAAAATATGGCAAAAAATGGAAATATTTTTTATTAAAATGAACTATTTCCTTACCAATTTGTAAGGTTCCTTCTTCATATAAATCTCTTGTAATTTTTAAATAAATCTCCATAATAAGAGCATATATGCTGGAATTCTGTCAGTGATTCTTAAGGGTTTTTGTATTTGCCCAATTAAGGCTTATACCAAGCTTATCTGTGTAATGACAGAGACACTTTTAAAGCCCTATACCTGACAGAACATATGCTAAAGGATTTTATATTATGGCTAATTTTAAAGATTTACGTTCGGCACCTGCTTCTCATGCCGATGCATCAATTGATCAGGGATTACGCGACTATATGTTGGGTGTCTACAATGCAATGGCCATTGGTTTGCTTATTACAGCTGCTGCCGCTTATGCAATTGTATCATTAGCAACGACAACAGATATGAGCCAAGCAGCAGCTCAAATCAATAGCAGTGTTTATCTAACACCACTTGGAGTAACATTTTATACATCGCCATTCTCTTATATTGTTATGTTTGCACCACTCATAGCAGTCTTATTCCTCAGTTTTAAAATTAATACATTGAGCACAAATGCTGCTCGTAGTCTCTTTTTTGGTTATGCTGCTCTGGTTGGTCTTTCACTGTCTTCAATCGTTTTGCGCTATACGACAGAAAGTGTTGTGCAAACCTTTGTCATTTCCGCCGCAACTTTTGGAGCTCTTTCACTTTATGGATACACAACAAAGCGTGATCTCACAGCAATCGGTTCCTTCTTATTCATCGGATTGATCGGCTTGTTTCTTTCCATGATTGTGAACATTTTTCTTGGATCAAGCGCTTTGCAGTTTGCTATCTCTGTGATTGGTGTTTTTATCTTTGCTGGTTTAACAGCCTACGATACCCAGAGCATTAAGTTGATGTATTATGAAGGAGATGAAAGCGATACCAGAGGACGTAAAGTTATTATGGGCGCGTTGAATCTTTATCTTGATTTCATTAATATGTTTGTCTTCTTGCTACAGTTTCTTGGCTCAAACCGTGATTGATTGCAAAAATCATAACTTAATTAAAGAACCTTGTTTCTAAAAGAGACAAGGTTCTTTTGTTTTTAGTGTAAGTCTTTACCCTTGGCCTCTTAGGGACTATTCTTTTCGTAAAATGACAAAAATACCTTATAAGCAAAAATTCCCTTGGTTTACCGGTTTTATCCAACAAAAACTCCACAGCTCCCTTTTTAATGCAATTCACAGCCGCTCTCATCATCAATCAAACATCATCAATCAAAATAGTAATTATGATCTGACCGTTGCTTCCTATAATGTGCATAAATGTGTAGGTGTTGATAAAATTTTTAATCCTACAAGAATTGTCCGTGTTATTACTGAATTACAAGTTGATATCCTTGCTCTTCAAGAAGCAGATAAACGTTTTGGAGAACGTATCGGTTTAATTAATCTTCAGCTATTAAAAGCTGAAACCGGTTTGATTCCTGTACCTCTTAATACTATGTCACCTCATGGCCATGGTTGGCATGGGAATGCTCTTTTTTTGCGAAAGGGATATGTACGTGATACTTTACAAGTCACTCTTCCTAGTATTGAACCACGTGGGGCTGTAGTTGTAGAGTTGGAAATGGAAGCAGGCCCTATTCGTATTATTGCGGCTCATTTTGGCTTATTACGTTACTCTCGTAAACAACAAACAAAAATGCTCCTTGAAATTTTCCAAAAACGCCCCCTTATGCCTACACTCCTTATAGGAGATTTTAATGAATGGCGGATGGGAAAAGGCTCATCTTTAAATCATTTTTCTCCCTATTTTGATAGCACTTTTGAAGTTGTACCAAGCTTTCCCTCTCGCTTTCCTTTTTTAGCCCTTGATAGAGTTTTTTCTTTTCCCCACCAATTGGTAACAAGTATTGAAAATCATCTTTCACCGCTTGCACGCATTGCTTCAGATCATTTGCCTATCAAAGCCTATCTTAATCTTTCTAACGCAATCAACATTCTTAAAAATAAATAAAAAAATTAATGTGCCTCATCCCAATTTTGAGCCGTCATGACTTTTACTTCAAGCGGTACAGATAAAGATAGAACCGGTATTGTAGCATTTTCCATAACATTTTTAACAACAGTCATGGTTTTTTTACTTTCTTCTTCTGGTACTTCAAAAATCAGTTCATCATGCACTTGCAGCAACATTTTTGCTGATAGTTTTTCTTCTTTTAAAGCATCTTCCATATGTATCATAGCGCGGCGAATAATATCGGCCGCAGAACCTTGAATTGGAGCATTGATAGCTGCTCGCTCATTAAGAGAACGAATTTTTACATTCTTTGCTTTTATTTCTGGATAATGGATACGACGTCCAAAAATTGTTTCTACATAACCATTTTCACGTGCAAAGATTTTAGTTTTCTCCATATAATCTTTAATTCCTGGAAATCTTTCAAAATACAGTTGAATATAACGACCCGCTTCTTGGCGTGAAATTCCCAATTGATTAGCTAATCCAAAAGCTGAAATACCATAAATAATACCAAAATTAATCGCTTTTGCACGCCGTCGTATATCTGAATGCATTCCTTCTATAGCAACACCAAACATTTGTGATGCCGTTATAGCGTGAATATCATGCCCTTTAGCAAAAGCTTCTTTTAATGCTTTTATATCCGCAATATGTGCAAGAATGCGCAACTCAATCTGACTATAATCAGCAGAAAGTAACACACGTCCTTTGGGAGCAATAAAAGCTGTTCGGATTTTACGCCCTTCAGCAGTTCGCACTGGAATATTTTGCAAATTTGGCTCTGATGATGATAACCGACCTGTTGATGTTATTGCCAAAGAATAATTCGTGTGAACTCGCCCTGTTTTTGAAAAAATATAAGAAGGCAAGGCATCTGTATAGGTAGATTTTAGCTTTGCAAGTTGACGCCACTCAATAATTTTACGCGGTAAAATATGACCTTCAGCAGCCAACTCTTCTAAAGTCTGTGCAGAAGTTGACCATTGTCCACCCTTAGTTTTGGCGCCTCCAGGCAATCCCATTTTGCCAAAAAGGATATCCCCTAATTGCTTTGGCGAAGCAATATTAAACTTTTCATCAGCTTGTTTATAAATTTCCTCTTCTAGAATCAAAGCAGCTTGTGCCAACTCTCCAGAAAGACGCAATAAAATCTGCCTATCAATAAGAATCCCCCGTTCTTCCATTCTTGCAAGAACTTTTACAAGGGGTCGATCAAGACGCTCATAAATTTTTGTCATCCCACGAGCAACAAGTTGCGGTTTCAATACTTGCCAAAGGCGCAGCTTTATATCAGCATCTTCCGCCGCATAAAGGGCTGCTTGTTTTAAATCTACTTGTGCAAAAGAAGTAATTTTTTTTCCGTTATGCGTTAAATCTTTATAGGCAATTGGTTTATGCTCAAGCCAACGTTCAGACAAATCATCCATATTATGGGTTAAAGTTCCAGCATCAAAAGCATATGATAAAAGCATGATGTCGTCAAAAGAGCTTATCATAATGTCGTATTGCTTCATCACCAACCAATCATATTTTATATTATGACCAATTTTTAACACCGCTGAATCTTCTAATATCGGTTTTAAAAGTGCTAAAGCTTTTCGGGCCTCAATCTGTGAGGCAATGCGCCCGCCCCTCAAAAGGTCCTCTTCTCCTTCATCAAAATGTTCAAGAGGTATATAAGCTGCTTTTTCCGGCTGTAATGCGAGTGAAAAACCAACAAGCTTTGCTTGCATCGGATCAAGAGATGTTGTTTTAGTATCAAAAGCGAAAAAACCCTGCTCCTGTGCTTGTGATAACCACTCTTTTAAAATTTTCTCATCAAGAATTGTTGTATAAGTAGCTCTTGTAATTTTTTGAGTCAGCGCTTGATCTTTACGTTTTTGTGCAAAAACTTGTGGAGAATTTTCAGAAAAACTATGAAGAGATGCGTGCTCAGTATTCTTGATCTCAGAATCATGCCTGGGGCTTAGTTTTTCCCATTCAACATCTATATCAAGTGCGTCAATAACAGCTGCATCGCATGACGTTGCCTCTGCCACGCGACGCGTTAATGTTGAAAACTCCATCGCTTTCAAAAAAGAAATTAAACGTGGACCATCTTGTGGCTCCAAAACAAAATCATCTAAATCATTATCTATAGGAACATCTGTTTTAAGCCTGACAAGTTCACGAGACATTTTAACTTGTTCTCTATAAGCTTGAATGTTTTCACGCCGTTTTGTTTGTTTAATTTCTGTTACGCGTTGCAATAAAAGATCAAGAGAACCAAATTCATTTAATAACTGAGCTGCAGTTTTTGGACCAATGCCTGGAATACCCGGTACATTATCTGTTGAATCTCCAATTAATGCTTGTAAATCAATCATTTTTTCAGGCGCAACACCCCATTTTTCTATAACTTCTGAGATACCTATATGCTTATCTTTCATTCCATCATACAAAGATACATGCGTATTTACGAGTTGCATAAGATCCTTATCAGAAGAAATAATGGTTGTTTTTGCCCCAACCTTTGTTGCAAATTTTGCATAGGTAGCAATTAAATCATCCGCTTCAAAGCCTTCCTTTTCAATACAAGGCAAATTAAAAGCCTTCGTTGCTTGGCGTATTAGCGCGAATTGAGGAATTAGATCTTCAGGAGGTTCAGCGCGATTCGCTTTATATTCAGGATAAATTTGTTTCCGAAAAGTATCAGATGAATAATCAAAAATAACAGCAAAATGTGTTGGAACAACACCCGTAGCTGTATTACGAGCATCACATAGTAATTTCCATAACATATTGCAAAAACCAGCTACTGCTCCTACAGGAAGTCCATCCTTTTTACGTTTTAAAGGCGGCAAAGCATAATAAGCACGAAAAACATAGCCTGATCCGTCAACCAAAAAAAGATGATCTGTTGCTTTCATTACAATTTTTTCTCCATTTCAGCTAAAAAAAACAATTTGTCCTTATATATTTTTTCACTTTGCCTCTAAAAAGCCATTTTTTCTTTTCATAAGACATGAAGTCGTTGCACTTTATATTAAGTACCTAGAGCTTTTCTTTGCTGTTACAGGATTAATAGCTTTCATTTTGCTCCTCCTATGATAGCTGAGGTACGATGTAGCGACAGGGTCGTTGTGGTGTTCCCCTCCCCACAACGACCGTTTTTTTTGACATCGATATTCTTTAATTTCAATCGTGACTTTTTTAGAGAAAAGATGATGTTATTCATGAATTTTGAAATTATTCCACAGAGCTTTTTCACCCATTTTGTAGATAAAATCAGCGTGTAACTTTTTTTCTTGCGTACTCAATCTTGAAGGTAAAGCCTGTGGGCGAATTTTAACGGCATAAGATGTATCTTTATCATTCTGGATATGTTCATCAACACCCCTTCTGTTATCAAAACCCAATACACCTTGTTTTCCACCGATAAGCTCAATATAAACATCGGCTAGAATCTCTGCATCAAGCAAAGCACCATGAAGAACACGATGGCTGTTATCAATTCCAAAACGTTTGCATAAAATATCAAGAGAATTAGGACCCATAGGAAATTTACGCCGCGCCATAGCCAGTGTATCAAGAATATTATCAACACTGATAAGCGGTTTGTTGACACGTTTTAATTCTGCATTAATAAAACCAATATCAAAACTCGCATTATGCGCAATCATTGTCGCGTCTTTGATAAATTCCAAAAATTCATCAACAATATCACTAAAACTTTTCTCGTTTTTTAGGCGTTCATTGGTTAATCCGTGAATTGCTACAACTTCATCAGGAATAATAACGCCTTCAGGGTTTAAATAAACATGAAATTGGCGTCCTGTGAGATAACGATCAACCATTTCTACACAACCAATTTCGATTATGCGATCTTTTTCTTTATCTAAACCTGTTGTTTCTGTATCAAAAATAATTTCCCGCATAACTTCAATTCTTTAGTTTTTTTATTACATCAAAAACCTGTTGACGTGTATTCTCTAAATCTTTCCCTGTATCAATAATAAAATCAGCACGTTCTCGTTTTTTTTCATCTGGCATTTGTTGAGCATTGATAAAGGCAAATTTTTTCTCATTCATACCTTGGCGAATCATGACACGTTCTTTTTGTATTTCTGGTGGAGCAGAAACAACAATAACGCTATCCACACGACTTTCACCATTTTTTTCAAACAAAAGTGGAATATCAAGAATAACGAATTTTTTCCCTTGTTCACGCGCTATATCAATAAATTCCCTTTCTTTTTCTTGCACCAAAGGATGAATTATTTTTTCTAATGTTTGTAATTTTTCTTTATCATCAATCAAAATTTCAGAAAGTTTCAAACGGTTAACTTCACCGTTTTCAACAACACCAGGAAAAATACGCTCTATGAATGACAAAGCTGGCTCACTTTTATAAAGCTGTTTTACTGCTTCATCAGCACTAAAAACAGAAATACCCGCTTGCTTGAAAAAATCAGCAACTGTTGATTTTCCCATAGCAATTGATCCCGTTAATCCTATGATCTTCATTCTCTTTTTTCACTCATATCCTCTAAAATAGCTGTCCGTAAAGCTTTTGTTACCTGTGGTCTTATTCCAAACCACTGTTCAAACCCTATAACAGCCTGATGTAGAAGCATCCCAAGTCCATCAACCGTCTTGAGATCACAAGCCTTTGCCTGTTGTAAAAAAGGAGTTATCAATGGTGTATAAATAATATCTGTTACTAACGCCGTTTTTTTTGCTTTATGAAAATCGCAAAAAAAAGAATCACTTTTTTCTTCTGGACTTTTTATACCAATAGAGGTTGTATTAACAATCAAATCAGCTTGATGAAGTATTTCATAGATTTTATGCCAATCGTAAACTTTAATGATTTTTCCAAAATGCTGAGCTAAATTATCAGCACGTTGTTTTGTACGGTTAATCAGATAAATCTGTTCAAATCCGCGTTTTTTTAAGGCATATATGATAGCGCGTGCGGCACCACCTGCTCCAAAAACAAGAGCTGTTTCCCCTCCCCAATCAGATGCAAAATCATCAAGATTAGCGCTAAAACCATAGGCATCGCTATTCGTGGCACAAAGCTTATCTCCTTCATACCAAAGTGTATTAACAGCACCAATCATTGTTGCTCTCTCATCTTTATAATCTGCTAAACGAAAAGCTTCCTGTTTATAAGGTAAAGTAACATTTCCTCCACAAAAGCCTATTTTTTGTAAAGACGCAATAAAATGACTGAATTCTTCAGATGTTACTTCTTGTGCAAGATATTCTCCTTGTAAACCATATTGTTTAAGCCAAAAATTGTGAATTTTTGGCGATTTTGAATGATGAATTGGAGAACCAACAACAAAAGCACGCGGATAATTTGTTTTTTTTATTGTTAAGTCAACCATCAATAATTCCTAAGTGGCGCAGTTTTATGAGTAGAGGCAGTAAAGGTAAACCAACAATGGTAAAAAAATCTCCTTCAATTTTTTCAAAGAGATGAATTCCTTCTCCTTCAATTTGATATACTCCCACGCTGTTTAAAACATCTTTTCCTACGCGTGCTAAATAACGTTCAATAAATTCTGATGAGAGTAAACGGACGGACATATGTGCACTAAAAGCTTCAACCCAAATTTTTTGACCATTTTTAAATAAAGCTACCGCACTATGAAGAGAATGGGTTTTTCCTGATAATTCACATAAACGTTGATGTGCTTCTTTAATATTTGTTGCTTTGTGAAAAACTTGACCTTCAAAATCAAGAACTTGATCACAACCAATAACGAAAGCATCAAGAAAACGATCTGAAACATTTTTTGCTTTTGCGCTCGCAAGAAAACAGCTGAGTTCTTTAGGTGTTTTTTCTTTTGCTTTTTTTTCTACTTCTCTTTCATCAAAAGAAGCTTCTTCAATGGAAAAATTTAAACCTGCTTTTTTTAATAATTTTGCACGATAAAAACTAAGAGATGCTAATATTAAAGTATCTGCGTTCATGAAAATTTTCTCTCATTTCCTTCACGAAATCGTGATAACAGTTCAAATATTGCAGCAGCAGTTTCTTCAATAGAACGTCTTGTGACATCAATAATAGGCCAACCAAAACGTTCGCAAATGCGTTTTGCATAGATTAATTCTTCAGCTATGTTGATACGATTTGTATAATTATCAAGAGCAAAACTTTCTCCCAAATCTCGATTTTGGCGGATATGTGAGATTCTTTCAGCTGAAGCAATTAAACCAATAATTAAAGAATTTTTTGCCTCTAAAAGGGATTCTGGCAAATCAATATTAGGAATAAGAGGAATATTAGCCGTTTTTATTCCGCGATTTGCTAAATAGATACTTGTTGGCGTTTTAGAGGTTCTTGAAATTCCCACAAGAATCACATCTGCTTCGGATAAGCTACTGGAAGACTGTCCATCATCATGCTCTATTGTAAAATCCAGTGCCTCAATACGGCGAAAATAATCCGCATTAAGATCATGTTGTGCGCTCGCACGTAAATGTGTTGGCATTCCAAGGTAAGACTGAAAAGCATTTAAAACAGGATGTAATATATCAATACAGGGAACTTTTATTTTTTTACACATTTTTTGAAGGAGAAGTTTAAATTCTTCATCAATCATTGTGTAAAGAACAATACCTGGTTCTTGTTGTATTTCATCAAGAGCTTTTTGTAACTGTATTCTATTACGAATCATAGGATAGATATGCTCTGTTGCCTGACTCATTGCATATTGCGATGCTACAGCTCTTCCAACAGAGATTAATGTTTCTCCCGTTGCATCAGAAAGCATGTGTAAATGAAAGAATTTTTTTTCTTTTGTCACAAAAATTTTAACTCCTTGTTAAGATATGTGTATATATCTTCACCATTTTTTATAAAACTAAAATTTAGAAAAAATTCTCCTTTTTTATGCACAAATTAAATGCTTGTGATAATTTAATCCCTCTTATAAAAAAAGAGGGGATAATATCTTTAAGATAGTGTTATTTTTATTCTTTTTTAACTTCCTTTTGTGGATAAAATTGAGGATAAATAATAATCCACACTAAACACAGTTATAAATAAGAATAATCCTTTCTTTAATATAAATTTATTAATATAAATTTCTGTAAAAATACTTTTGAATAGCATTTCATTAATGCTATAAATTTAACTTACATTTTTGTTATTAAAATAATTAAATACTATTTGGATTTTATATTTTTTCAAGTTTTTCATATAATTACTTAATATTACAGGAATAAATTTCATATAAATGGTACTTGCAGATTAAAAAAATTGAGTGTAGAATATTTTTTTCTTAATAATATTTCACTCATAAATTTCCATAAATTATTTAGAACAATCTTCTCCATTACAAAGAGCATATTTCATGCAAAAAATGAAACTACAAGAACTTAAAAGCAAAAATCCCGTTGAGCTTGTTTCTTTTGCTGAAACATTAGAAGTTGAAAATGCCTCCCTTATGCGCAAACAAGAATTAATGTTTGCTATCTTGAAAAAACTTGCTCTACAAGATGTAGAAATTATAGGAGAGGGTGTTGTTGAAGTTTTACAAGACGGATTTGGATTCTTGAGATCTGCTGATGCTAATTATCTTCCTGGTCCTGATGATATTTATCTTTCACCTGCACAAATACAGTCATTTTCTTTAAAGACAGGTGATACAATTGAGGGTCCTATACGCAGTCCAAAAGAGGGAGAACGTTATTTTGCTCTCCTTAAAATTAATACAATTAATTTTGAAAAACCTGAAAAGATTCGTTATAAAATTCACTTTGATAATCTCACTCCTCTTTATTCAAATGAACGTTTCCAAATGGAAATACAAGATCCTACAGAGAAAGATATGTCATCACGCGTGATTGATTTGATATCTCCATTGGGAAAAGGACAAAGAGGGTTAATTGTAGCTCCTCCTCGGACGGGAAAAACAGTTTTACTTCAAAATATTGCTCATTCTATTACCACTAATCATCCTGAATGTTATCTCATTGTTCTTTTAATCGATGAACGACCAGAAGAAGTTACTGATATGCAGCGTTCAGTGAAAGGAGAAGTGGTTTCTTCTACTTTTGATGAACCAGCAATACGTCACGTACAAGTGGCAGAAATGGTCATTGAAAAAGCCAAACGTCTCGTTGAATATGGGCGTGATGTTGTTATTCTTCTCGATTCTATTACACGTCTTGGGCGTGCATATAATACAGTTGTTCCTTCTTCGGGTAAAGTTTTAACAGGTGGTGTGGATGCAAATGCTCTCCAGCGTCCAAAACGTTTTTTTGGTGCAGCGCGTAATATTGAAGAAGGCGGATCTTTAACCATTATTGCAACGGCTTTGATTGATACAGGAAGTCGTATGGATGAGGTTATTTTTGAAGAATTTAAAGGAACAGGTAATTCGGAAATTGTTCTTGATCGAAAAGTTGCTGATAAGCGTATTTTCCCTGCTATGGATATTTTAAAGTCAGGAACGCGTAAGGAAGAACTTCTGGTAGAACGACAAGATTTACACAAAATTTTTGTTCTTCGTCGTATTTTAGCATCTATGAATGTAACAGATGCAATTGAATTTTTGATTGATAAATTAAAGCAAACAAAAAACAATAGTGAATTTTTTGATTCAATGAATACGTAGAGTCATTAAAGTTTTTATTAGGATAAAACCTGTGGATACAATCTTTGCTGTTTCGAGTGGATTGTTACCTTCAGGGGTTGCAGTCATTCGGCTTTCTGGTCCTCATGTTGTAGATATAGTTAAAACGCTTTGTGGTCGTTTACCTAAAGCACGTTTTATGCATTATGGAAATCTTACTGCTCGTGATGGTAGTTTTTTAGATTCTGGTTTAACTGTTTTTTTTCCTGCTCCTCATAGTTTTACGGGGGAAGATTGTGCAGAATTCCATTTACATGGAGGAAAAGCCGTCGTTAATCGTTTTCTCGATGAATTATCGACATTTTCTGGATGCCGTATTGCAGAGGCAGGTGAATTTTCACGTCGCGCTTTTATGGAAGGAAAATTAGATCTTGTTCAAGCAGAAGGTCTTGCTGATTTAATAGAAGCAGAAACGGAAAGCCAACGGCGTTTAGCTGTTATGGGTACAAGTGGACATTTAACGACGCTTTATCGTGATTGGCGTCATAAGCTTATGAAGGCGCGTGCTTTTATTGAGGCAGAACTTGATTTTGTTGATGAAGCAGATATTCCCAACGCAATATCTGATAAAGTTTGGAAAGATATTGAAGATCTTTGTACCTCTCTTCGAGAATATATTATTGAAGGAGAACGTGCGAGTATTTTACGTGATGGATTAAAAATTGTTATTGCCGGTGCTCCTAATTCTGGAAAATCAAGCATTATGAATCGTCTTTCAGGAAGATCTGTTGCTATTGTAACGGAAGAAGCAGGAACAACCCGTGATGCTTTAGAAATGAGAATTATTCTTGGTGGTTTACCTATTTTTTTAACGGATACTGCTGGTTTTAGAAAAACAGAAAATAAAATAGAACAGATGGGAATAGAAGTTGCTAAACAGCATGTTATGGAAGCTGATTTGGTTATTTTGGTTTATGATATAGGAAATCCTAAGCAAGTTGATTTACCAGAAACATCGGCTGAAATATGGTGTGTTGGCAATAAGCTTGATCTTTATGAAAAAAATGATCAGCGTTGGTCTATACAATTTTCCGCATTAACTGGTTTAAATTTTGATTATTTTATAAAAGAACTTGAATCATTTTGTCATCATCGTGCTTCTGAAATTGGAAATATTGTTCCAGCACGTAAAAGACAACTTCAATTGTTAAAGGAGGCTGTTAAAGAGATTGAATTTTCTCTTAATTATCATTCTCTTGATCTCAGTTTACGTGCAGAACATCTCCGTTGTGCAAGTGATTTTCTTGGTAAAATTACAGGAGATATTGATGTTGAAGATTTGCTTGATATTATTTTTTCAGAATTTTGTGTTGGTAAATAATGATTCACGTGAAACATTGATTATTTCATAGACAGATTATAAAGATTATGTAATTTATATATTGTTTCACGTGAAACCTTAGAATATTTTCTACGGAATGAATTAAATGCAATCATATGATGTTGTTATTGTTGGTGGTGGTCATGCTGGCTGTGAAGCAGCTTCAGCTTCAGCACGTGTAGGAGCCAAAACAGCGCTTGTTACACATAAAATATCAGCATTGGGAACAATGTCGTGTAATCCTGCTATTGGTGGACTTGGAAAAGGGCATCTAGTTCGGGAAATAGATGCATTAGATGGTCTCATGGGAAGAGCAGCAGATGCTGCTGGAATTCAGTTTAGACTACTTAATAGACGTAAAGGACCGGCAGTAAGAGGACCACGAACACAGGCAGATAGACAACTTTATAAAAAAGAAATTCAAAAATTATTAAAAGAACAAGAAAATCTTACTCTTATTGAGGATGAAGTTATTGATCTGGTTGTTAAAGATAATTGTGTATCAGGTGTTATTTTAAAAAAACAAGGAATAATTTTATCTGGTGCTGTTGTTTTAACAACAGGGACATTTTTAAATGGCTTTATTCATATTGGTGATAAAACATGGGCTGCTGGACGTATGGGGGATCAGTCAAGTGTAAAACTTGCTAAACGTTTAAAAAATTATCATATAAAACTTGGTCGATTAAAAACAGGAACCCCTGCTCGTTTGAGTAAAAAAACAATTGCTTGGGATTATCTTCCAAAACAACAAGCAGATGAAAATCCCATTCCCTTTTCTCTTTTAACAGAGAAAATTGAACAACCACAAATTGAATGTGCAATAACACGTACAAATGAGAAAACACATCAAATTATTCGCGAGAATATTTATCGTTCTGCTTTATATTCTGGAAATATTGAAGGGTTAGGACCACGTTATTGTCCTTCTGTTGAAGATAAAATTGTTAAATTTGGAGAACGTGATGGACATCAGATTTTTCTAGAACCAGAAGGATTAAATGATGATACCGTTTATCCAAATGGTCTTTCTACTTCTCTTCCTGAAGATGTGCAAATTTCTCTATTGAAAACCATTGAAGGATTGGAAAATGCTATAGTTTTGCAACCTGGTTATGCTATTGAATATGATTTTGTTAATCCACAACAATTAACGAGAAGCTTAGAATTACGCTCTTTACCAGGTTTATTTTTAGCAGGACAAATTAATGGTACAACAGGATATGAGGAAGCAGCAGCACAAGGACTTTTAGCTGGATTAAATGCTGCACGTAAAGTAGGTAAATTAGATGAAATACTTATAAGTCGATCTACGGCTTATATTGGTGTTATGGTTGATGATTTGGTTTCACGTGGTGTTTGTGAACCTTATAGGATGTTTACATCACGTGCCGAATTTCGTTTATCTTTACGATCTGATAATGCTGATACGCGTTTAACACCTTTGGCACAAAAATGGGGTATTGTGAGTAAAATACGTTGGGAATGTTATCAGAAAAAACAACAACGGCTTGATCAAGCACGATCAATATGTCAAAATATTTTTTTAACACCTAATGAAGCTTCTGCTCATGGATTACATGTTAATCATGATGGAATTCGGCGTTCGGCTTATGATTTTCTTGCTTATCCTCATATGACCTTAGAGCGTCTTTCAGATTTTTGGCCACAATTACAAAAAATTGATTCTAAAACAGCAGAATCTTTAGAAATTGAAGCACAATATGCGGTTTATTTAGATAAACAAGCACAAGATATTGCTTCTCTTCAGAGAGATGAGCGTTTAGAAATTCCTTCTTCTCTTGATATTCAGGCAATTTCAGGTCTTTCAAATGAACTTAAATCAAAAATTAAAGAAGTATCGCCGCGTTCAATTGCTGATGCACAAAAAATTGATGGCATGACACCCGCTGCGTTATCTCTTATTATTA
Organism: Bartonella sp. CL70QHWL; assembly: GCF_042194855.1. NCBI lineage: Bacteria > Pseudomonadati > Pseudomonadota > Alphaproteobacteria > Hyphomicrobiales > Bartonellaceae > Bartonella > Bartonella sp. CL70QHWL. Next base: position 216,385 of record NZ_JBHINJ010000001.1, read on the forward strand.
CATATATTCAACGTCAACGACGTGAAAAGGCTAAAACAGCTTAATGGATTTTTCTATAGAAAAAAAATATCAACAATTATTAAATATTGTTCCTTCTGTTTCACGTGAAACAATGGAAAATTTAATTCAGTTTGAGTCTTTAATACTTCAATGGAATGCGCATATTAATTTGATATCTGCTACAACAATACCAGATCTATGGACACGACATATTCTAGATTCAGCACAAATTTTTCCTTTGTATGCTCATTCTTTACATTGGTGTGATTTAGGATCAGGAGGAGGTTTTCCTGCAATTGTGATTGCTATCTTTTTGAAAGAAAAAAAAGAAGGACATATTAATCTTGTTGAAAGTAATGGGAAAAAAGTTGCTTTTTTGCGAACAGTTATTGCTCAACTTAATCTTCCAGCAACGGTTTATCACGCTAGGATTGAAGATATATATCAAAAAATTCCCATGTCTGATATTATAACGGCACGGGGATTAGCGCCGCTTAATACTCTTTTACAACTTATTTTTCCTTTATTAACAGAAAAAACTATAGCTCTTTTGCAAAAAGGTCGGGATTACGCTACAGAAATAAAAAATGCCTCTGCCAATTGGCACTTTGATCTGTTAAAACATAAAAGTAAAGTTGATGAAAATTCTGTTATTTTGGAAATTTCTCATATTCGATCATATAGAGGGTAGAGCAAAATGAGCGAAACACGAATTATCGCTATTGCAAACCAAAAGGGTGGAGTCGGAAAAACAACCACAGCAATTAATCTTGCAACAGCTTTAGCAGCCATTGGTGAAAATGTTCTTATTATGGATGTTGATCCACAAGGTAATGCAAGTACTGGTTTGGGGATTGATCGTAATAGCCGTCCTTTATCGTCTTATGATGTTTTGGTTTCGGGCGTTTCAATTACACAGGCGGCTTTAAAGACAGCTGTACCCAATCTTTATATAGTTCCCTCTACACTTGATCTCTTAGGTGTGGAAATGGAAATTTCTTCATCAAAAGATCGCATACAACGCTTACGTAAAGCTCTCTATGATGATCCGGAAATGGAAAAAAAATTCAATTATATTTTAATTGATTGTCCTCCCTCCCTTAATCTTTTAACACTTAATGCTATGGGGGCCGCGGATTCTGTTTTGGTACCTATGCAGTGTGAATTTTTAGCACTTGAAGGTTTAAGTCAATTACTTGAAACAGTAAAACAAGTGCGATCCGTACTTAATCCATCTTTAGAAATCCAAGGTATTGTTCTAACAATGTATGATGGACGTAATAACCTTTCAAATCAAGTTGTTGAAGATGTACGTTCTTTTATGGGAGATAAAGTTTATCGTACTGTTATTCCACGAAATGTAAGAGTATCAGAAGCACCTTCTTTTGGAAAACCTGTATTGCTTTATGATCTCAAATGTGCTGGAAGCCAAGCTTATTTGCGTCTAGCATCAGAAATGATACAACGTGAAAAACAAGCACGCGCTGCTGCTTAAAAATATAAAAAAATAATCTAAAAATTCAAAGAGAAAAATTATGAATGATGATCTCTCAAAAAAAAGACTAGGACGTGGATTAGCTGCATTGATTGGAGATATCAATTTAAACAACAATATTGCACGTTCATCAAGCTTTGATAAATTAAATGAATCCGGTAGTATTTCTGAGCGATTTATTTCTATTGAATCTATTTCATGTAATCCTCACAATCCTCGGCGTCATTTTACTGAAACAGAGCTTGATAATTTGGCACAATCAATTCGTCAACACGGTGTGGTTCAACCGGTTATTGTAAGGCCTTTAAGAGATCATCCTCATCGGTTTGAATTGATTGCGGGTGAACGGCGCTGGCGTGCAGCACAACGTGCAAATTTAAGTCAATTACCCGTTATTATTCGTGATGTGGACGATAAAACCGCTTTGGAATTGGCTATTATTGAAAATGTTCAGCGGGCAGATCTTAATCCTATCGAAGAAGCAAAAGGATATGAGATGCTTTTGAATGAGCATGATTATACACAAGTAGATTTAGCACAAGTTATTGGAAAAAGTCGTAGTCATGTTGCAAATACGCTTCGTTTATTAAAACTTCCAGAAAGAGTACAACAATTCTTAACGGATGGACAACTTTCTGCTGGTCATGCACGTTGTCTTATAACCGTTGATGATCCACAAAATTTAGCTGAGAAAATTATTCGTGAAGGGCTTTCAGTACGTCAAACAGAAATACTTGCATATGAGAAAGCCAATCCTAAAACTAAAAAGCGTACCAATACGGAAAAAGATGCTGAAACAAAATCTTTAGAAAAATTACTTGCAGATGTGATAGGAATGAAAGTTATTATTCGACATGGTAAAAAAGGTGGCGATTTAAAAATACATTACTCTTCATTAGAACAATTAGATGAAATTTGTCGGCGTTTACAAAGTTAATCAATTGTTCTAAAAAGATTTTTAACAGTTATCTCTTAAAATTTGGATTATTCTATACATATGTTCTTTAACAAATTCTAGATTTCTTGAAGGTAAAGAGTTTTTTTCATAAGTATAATTTTCCTCATCAGTAAGTACATATAATGTCGCTTTAAGTGCTAGGTGAGCAACAACAAAATCTTTTGGTGTGATATTATTTTCTTTTAAAATATTCACAAGTTTTGGATTATTAGAAATATAGGCAGCATATTTTTCAATATGATCATCATAAGTATTGATATCACTTTTTGTATTTGTTTGTTCTGGTTCTGAAGATAAATTTCTACATTCTGCTTTGATTTTTTCCAGCTTTAAAAGAATATCTTCTGTTAAGGGATAATTTGCAATGAAAGTCGGTATAAAAGAAGGATCATCTATTTCTTGTTTTTTTTCTTGAGCGTATGATACAAAAGGAAAAATGAAGAAAAAACACAATAGAAGTTTAAACATGACTAAAAATTATCCTTTCTTTTTTGAATTTCAATAAATACTTTTCCGTCTGTTATTCTTTATTTTTAGAAAAACATTTGTAAATATAATCGAAATAAAAACAATTATTAGGAATGATAAAAATACGGTGATTTTTTAATGCACTGACTTCTTTATTAGATTAAAGGGGTGATATTTTCTAACATTTCATAACTGATTAGTTGCTCAAAATGAGTTTTTCACAGCTATCTAAAAGAATTGTTGCTTTGTAAAAATGTTTTTTAACAAATTCAAGATTGTTTAGAAATATAATATTTTTCTCAGTAGAATATTCCTTTTCAGGTGCAAATATGAGAAGCGCGGATATTTCTTTAAGTACTAAGGTTCCAGCAGCAAAATCTTCTGGTTTGATATTATTTTTTTTTAAAATATTCATAAGTTTTGGTTTACTAGAAATATAGGTAGTGTAGTTTTCAATATTAGAGTGGATACTAGAATCATAAGTGATAAGATCATTTTTTGTTTCTGGAAGTAAATTTTCACATTCTTTTTCAATTTTTTCCAGTTTTAAAAAAAAATCTTCTGTTAAGGGATAATTTGCAATGAGAGGGGATATAAGAGAAGAATTATCTGTTTCCTTTTCCTCTGCTCTTGTTAGTTGAATATGTATCACGAAAAGAAAAAGGAGAAACAAACGTAATACGAACTTAAGCATGGTTAAAAATTATCCTTTCTTCTTCGAATTTCAGCAAAAACTTCTTCATCTGTTTCTTCTTCCATTACAAGGTTCCTTCGCAACACACTATCATCCCAGCGGAGAAAAGGATTGGTGGCTTTTTCTTGCCCTAAAGTGACAGGTAAAGTCATAGCGTTTTTTGCACGTAGCAAAAAAACTTCCTCTATTCTTTGGTGGAGTTTTTTATTATGTGGGTCAATTGTTAGTGCGAAAAGAGCGTTATTTTTTGTATATTCATGTCCACAATAGAGAAGTGTTTCATCAGGAAGTTTACGAAGTTTCTTTAAAGAATTTAACATTTGTGCAGGTGTTCCTTCGAAAAGACGTCCACAGCCCAATGAAAAAAGTGTATCTCCAGCAAAGAGTAAACTCTTCTCAGGAAAATAGTAAGATAATGCGCCTAAAGTATGACCAGGTGTTGAAAGAGCTAAAAGCAGGTGTGTGCCAAAAGAAAAACTTTCATCAGGTTGAAGTGTTTGATCAAGATAATTGATTTTTTCTTTTTCTGCTTCTGGCCCGATAACCATAGCGTTGTAAACTTGTTTTAATTCTGATAGGGCTTCTACATGGTCGTGATGATGATGAGTTACAAAAATAGTGTTAAGTGTCCAATTGTAGCGCTTTAAAGCATTGTGAATCGCTTTGCTTTCAGGAGCATCTATTGCAGCTGTCATACCACTTTTTTCATCATGAATGAGTATACCAAAATTGTCTTCTCGACAAATAAACTGTTCAATCAACATATTTTTTCTCCCGAACAGTGTTTGGCGATGAATCTATAAAATAATCGGTAGTGGTGATTTTTTTAAGAATCAGATTTGTCCTCTTCTGTAAAAAGTCCTTTTGAATGTTTTATAATTATAGGCATTTGGGTAAGCATGAAAAGGACTGTTATAGGCATGACGCCAAATACTTTGAAACTTGTCCAGAAATTATCGCTAAAATTACGCCAAATTATTTCATTCAAAAGGGCAAGAAAAATGAAAAAAAACGCCCAACGATAGGTAAGTTTTTGCCAACCTAAATCATCAAGTTTTAAGGTAGAATCAAGAGCATAACGTAAAAGTGGTTTTTTAAAAAACATCCCACCAAAAAGTATAAAAGCAAATAAGCTATTAATGATTGTCGGTTTCATTTTTATGAAAGTTTCATTATGAAGCCAGAGAGTTAGAAAACCAAAAACTAAAACAAATATTCCCGAAATAAGAGGCATAATAGGAATTTGTCTTGCAAGGATCCATGATAAGCTTAGGGAAATAATTATCGCTACCATGAAAATAGCTGTTGCAGGGAAAATAGATTTGTTAAAATTTTGAAAAAATCCAATGTTTTTTATCAGCCATTCTCCCTTATAATTGGCAAAAAAGAAGGCAACCAATGGACCCATTTCCAAAAGAAACTTAAGTGTTGGTGAGAGAGATTTTTTTTTATTGTTATTCATTTTTTTTTCAGAATTATTGTGTAAATTAGGATTAGATAAAGGCTGTTTCATGCATGTTTTCCTGCGATAGTTTCGGCAAAGTCAGAAGCAGAAAAGGGTTGAAGGTCTTCAATATCTTCTCCTATACCGATAAAATAAACGGGTAATTTATATTTTGCTGCGATAGCGACAAGAATTCCTCCTCGTGCAGTCCCATCTAGCTTTGTCATGACTAAACCATTAACACCAGCAATATCGCGGAAAATATCTACTTGGTTGAGTGCATTTTGTCCGGTTGTTGCATCAAGCGTTTGAAGGATTGTATGGGGTGCTTGGGGGGTATGTTTTTTTAAAACACGAATAATTTTTGCTAATTCATCCATCAATTCAGATTTATTTTGTAAACGCCCTGCTGTATCAATAATTAATACATCACTGTTTGTTTTTTTTGCTTTTTCATAAGCATCAAATGCTAAGCTGGCGGCATCTGCACCCAATTTTGTTGAAATAACAGGAGAATTGGTACGTTCACCCCAGATGTGTAGTTGCTCAATAGCTGCGGTTCGGAAAGTATCACCAGCTGCCAGCATAACTTTTAATCCCCCTTCTGTTAATTTTGCTGAAAGTTTTCCAATAGTTGTCGTTTTTCCAGTGCCATTTACACCTACCAGCAAAATAACATGCGGTTTATGGCTGAGATCAAGTTCCAATGGTATTGCAACAGGTTCCAGAACTTTTTTGACCTCATCCGCTACAATAGTATGAATATCATCTGGGGAGAGGTCTTTTCCGTAACGACTGGAAGCTAAAGTATTTGTGATGCGTGTTGCCGTCTCTACACCTATGTCAGCTTGGATAAGAATATCTTCGAGCTCTTGCAATGTGTCTTCATCAAGTTTTCTTTTAACAAAGAGATCGCTAATTGATCCGCTTAAGCGTTGTGAAGAAAGGGATAGACCTTTTTTAAGGCGCCCAAACCACGCTGTCTTTTTTTGTTCAACAGAAGGTTCAGATAAAATTTCTTCATTCTTTTTTTCACGGATGTTGTCTGTGACAATAATTTTACCAGAAAAAGGAATTTTATCAGAACGGGATTCTAGAAATGGAGATTTTTCATCATATTTTGTAAGTATTGACTCTGGATTTTTTGTTTGTTCTTCTTTTTCTGTGTCTATAGAAACTTGGTTATTTTTTGTCTTTTCATTTTTGTCTTTATTTTCTTCTATTATATCGCTTTTATCAGGAATAGAAATCTGTTGTTCAATTTCTTGCTCTTGAGATTTGTTAAAAGAGAATATTTTTTTAATAAAAGATTTCGTCATAAGAATTTTCCTGCTCAAGCAGCGTTTAATTTTGGAAGGACAGCAATCAATTTATCGCCATCATGATCAACGATAAGGGCTTGAACAATTGTTCCTGCTTTTGCACCTTTAACCTGTACAAGGGTATAATCTTCTGTTCGTCCGATTTCATCTTTTTCAACGAGAATTGTTTGTAGACTGTTTTGTAAATGAGCAAGATGCTTTTGGTAAGCCATCTCACCTGCTTTACGCAATTTTTCAGCACGCATCTTAACTATTTTACGGTTGATTTGTGGCATACGTGCGGCAGGTGTTCCTTCTCTTGGACTAAAGGGGAAGACATGGAGATGGGTTAAATTACAATCTTTGATTAAAACAAGACTGTTTTGAAACATCTCTTCTGTTTCTGTAGGAAAACCAGCAATTAAGTCGGCACCATACACCATTGTAGGACGTTTGGCACGCAACTCTTGGCAAAATTGAATGGCATGTTCGCGCAGATGACGCCGTTTCATCCGTTTTAAAATCATATTATCACCTGCTTGCAAAGATAAATGCAAATGGGGCATGATTCTTGTTTCATAAGCTAAAAGATTGATGAGTTCTTCGTCTGCTTCAATAGAGTCAATAGATGAGAGGCGTAATCGCGTTAAGTCAGGAACATGATGCAAAATTGCTGAAGTTAATTTTCCTAGAGTAGCTTTTCCAGGAAGATCGTGGCCATAACTTGTAAGGTCAACACCTGTAAGGACCACTTCTTGGATACCCTCACCTATCAGCTTTTTTATTTGTTCTATGACAGCACCCATGGGTACTGAACGAGATGGTCCTCGTCCATAAGGAATAATGCAAAATGTACAGCGATGATCACATCCATTTTGTACCTGTACAAAAGCGCGGGTGCGCTCTTGCATTGCACTGACCATATGTGGAGCAATTTTTTGTACTTCCATAATGTCATTGATACGCACCTTTTCAGAATGGTTAATACCAAAATCAGGAAGTTGACGATAAGAATGGGCGTGAAGTTTATCTTCGTTTCCTAAAATGAGATCCACTTCTGTCATTGAGGCAAAATTTTGTGCTTCTGTTTGGGCGGCACACCCTGTTACAATGATACGTGCATGAGGATTTTCACGTCGTGCTTTGCGGATAGCTTGTTTTGCTTGTCGTACGGCTTCGGCAGTGACAGCACAGGTATTAAAGATAATAGCACCATCTTTAAGCTGATCTAGCCCTGAAGAAGTACTTTCTTTGCGAATGATTTCCGATTCGTAGCTATTAAGTCGACAACCAAAAGTTACAATTTCTATTGCCATCAGGAGTGATCCTTTTTGTAGCACCCTGTTAAAGGGCTTAAAAAGCCACTAAATTGATATTTTATTGGTCCTGTCATAATAACGTGATTGTCTTCTCGGTAAAAAATATTAAGTGTTCCCTTTGGTAAGTTTACATCAATATGACGTTGTGTAAGACCACGACGATAAGCAGCCACTGCACTTGCACAAGCAGCACTCCCACATGCTTGTGTTAATCCTGCTCCTCGCTCCCATGTACGTAAATTTAGACTTTTCTTTGACGTTATGCAAGCAATGGAAATATTGCACCGTTCGGGAAACAGGGGATCATGTTCAAGGTTTGGCCCATATTCCTCTAATGGAATATGTTGAATATCATTTTCAACAAAAAAGATAGCATGGAGATTGCCAATGGATATGAGACAAGCGTCTTTTAGGGGACCAGCCGTAATTTCTACGTGATTTGTATCAACTATTTCACGTGAAACAGGCATCTCTTTTGCATTGAAATTTGGGCATCCCATATCAACAGAAATGAGATTGTCGGTTTGGTATTTCCCTTCAATAATTCCAGCGGGAGTTTCTAAATGAAATTTTTCACCAAAATTGTGATCTTTAAGCCATGCGATGACACAGCGGGTACCATTGCCACAAGCTTTAGCCATTGATCCGTCGGCATTCCATATTTCGATGCGGAAGTTGGCTTTTTTCTGGGTTGGTGTGTGGATAGCCATGATTTGATCAAAATGCATTTCAGGATCTGCTGACAAAGCAAGGATTGCTTTTGGTGTAAGAGCATGAGTGCTTTCACGCATATCAACAACAATAATTTGATTTCCAAGACCGTCCATTTTGCTAAATGGCGTTTTCATGAAACTTCTCTATTTCTAATGATTACTTATAAAAGAGATATATGGCTGAAAATATTATAAATTTCCAGTGTTTAATAAATATAAAATTTGGTACATAAGTTATTTCGTTTAAAATAAGTGATTTTAACCTGTTTTTTTTAATTTGTTAATTTATCTTTGTAACTATAACAAATATTCGCTTAATTTTTTTGTGAACTTATTTATTGTCGTGGGAGAGAGTACAGACATGGCGTTTTCAAGAGTTTCGTTTTTCGTTGCACTATCAACTGTAATGTTTTTAGGGGGATGTTCAACAACACGGTTTGATGGTAATGACGATAATAACGCATTAGAAGTTTTTTATCCATCTCAACAAATGACAATATTGGAAGCGTCTGATCTGTCGTCTCCTTCTTCGTCGATATCTGAAGACGCAAACGCTTCGGTGTATGAAAAAGGAGATTCTCAGAGCGATGGACGAATGGCTAGTCTCGAATTGCCAAGCAGTGCCACTGATTTATTTCCTGCAAGTATTGCTGGGGTATGGAATCTTTCTATGGGAGGAAAAGTTTGCCGGATTGCAACTCCACAAACAAAGTTTGGAAAAGGGTACCGTGCTGGTCCTTTACACTGTCCAGGAATTGCTTCCCAAGTGAGATCGTGGGACGTTAAAGGAAAAAGATTATATTTTTATAATAACTCTGGACGTGTTATCCTCGTTCTTTATTCTTCAAATGTTGATCGTTTTGAGGGACGTACACTTGATGATCATCCCGTTGTTTTAAGTCGTTAAATCATTTTTGACCGTTTATGACAAGCTAAGCTAGACGGACAGATTCGTGAAAAGTATTTGTATTTTTCATTGAGATCGGTTTGAAAAAGGTTTTTTGGATGATTCTCGTTTCAACACGTTATAAGGAGCTTGTCGCTAAAGGAGAGGTTTGTTTTGATCCCGCTCAATTAGCTATAACAGAATATTTTGATCATTTATTAAAAAAAATTACGGAACAAAATATCCCTCGTCCTTGGACTTGGATATTTTGCTCTTTCTTTAATAGAATATTTAAAAGGAAAAAACAAAATATTTCTTGTGTTGTAAAACAAGGAGATGAAACAGGTTTTTTTCAGGGACTGTATATTTATGGTGAAGTAGGACGGGGCAAAACCATGCTGATGGATTTGTTCTTTTCTTGTTTGCCTAAAGGTCATAAAAAGCGTGCCCATTTTAATGATTTTATGGCTGATGTGCATGAGCGTATTAATTTTTATCGTCAAGCATCTGGGGGTGCAAAATTTAAACAAGATAATCCTATTTTAGCTGTTGCTGAGGATCTTGCACGAGAAGCAAAAATACTTTGTTTTGATGAGTTTAGTGTAACAGATATTGCTGATGCTATGGTATTGGGGCGGCTTATTTCTGCTTTGTTTGATAAAGGAATTTTCTTTATTGCAACCTCAAATGTGGCGCCGGATAACCTTTATTGTAACGGTTTAAATCGTGAACTCTTTTTGCCTTTTATTCAAGTTTTGAAAGCATATGTTCGCGTTGTTAATCTTGATGCAAAAACAGATTATCGCCTTGAAAAATCAAATCTACAACAGGTGTATGTGTCGCCGTTGGGGGTCCCGGCAAATGAATATATGGATCAAGCATGGGCACTTGTATTGCAAGGACATAAGGAGACATCTGATGAGCTTTCTATAAAAGGGCGCCTTATTCCTATTCCGCGCTTTGGTGCAGGATGTGCTCGTTTTGATTATGGGGATTTATGTGCAAAGCCTTTGGCCGCGGCTGAATATTTGTTATTAGGAGAGCGTTATCATACGATTTTTATTGATAATGTACCGGTCATGGATGATACATGTCGCAATGAAACAAAACGGTTTATTTTGCTTATTGATATTCTTTATGAGCGCCACATACGGTTGTTTATGTCGGCTGCGGCAGGGGTAGGGGATTTGTATAAAGGGCATGCGCAGATTACGGAAACATTTGAATTTAAAAGAACACAATCACGTCTTTTCGAAATGCAAAGCTACGATTATTTAAAACTTTGGGAAGAACATTTTCTTTTGAAGAAGAAGCATTGATTATACTTTTACCTTTACGTAAACTGTAAAAACAATAACTTTTTGAAATTAAAGAAATATAATAATTCTGTTGTATTTTTTTTAAATTCACTTTATCGATACATCGTGATAATTTTCTAATAGTTGTTTCAGCGGAGGGTTGTTGTTTCTGTAAAGAGAGAAATTTGTAAATTTCATTTCTTTACTCCTTTTTATGATATTGTTTGAATATGGTTGAAGTCAAAAATATTCAGTATACGGACGCTGATGGGTGTGCGCTGAATTATCTAAAAGTTAGGAAAAAATAAAATGGCACGGAAAAAAATAGCTCTCATTGGTTCAGGTATGATTGGTGGTACTTTAGCACATATTATTGGGCTTAAAGAGCTTGCTGATGTGGTCTTATTTGATATTGCAGAAGGTGTGCCACAAGGTAAGGCTCTAGATATCGCCGAATCTTCTCCTGTTGATGGTTTTGATATCAGTCTAAAAGGTGCTAATGCTTATGAAACAATTGAAGGTGCTGATGTTGTTATTGTAACAGCAGGCGTTGCGCGAAAACCTAGTATGAGCCGTGATGAACTTTTGGGCATTAATTTAAAGGTTATGGAACAAGTTGGAGCTGGAATTAAAAAATACGCTTCTTCGGCGTTTGTTATTTGTATTACTAATCCCCTTGATGCGATGGTGTGGGCTTTGCAGAAATTTTCAGGTCTCCCTACACATAAAGTGGTTGGTATGGCAGGTGTTCTTGATTCAGCGCGTTTTCGTCATTTCTTATCTGAGGAATTTAAGGTCTCTATTAAAGATGTGACAGCGTTTGTTTTAGGGGGCCACGGTGATACAATGGTTCCTCTCGTGCGTTATTCAACGGTTGGTGGTATTTCTTTGCCTGATCTTGTAAAGATGGGCTGGACAACACAGGAAAGAATTGATCAAATTATCCAGCGTACCCGCGATGGTGGTGCAGAAATTATTGGTTTGTTAAAAACAGGTTCTGCTTATTATGCACCAGCAGCTTCTGCTGTTTCTATGGCTGAGGCTTATCTAAAGGACACTAAGCGTGTTGTGCCTGTTGCAGCTTATCTTTCAGGAGAATATGGGGTTAATGATACTTACGTTGGTGTTCCTGTTGTACTTGGTGCAGGTGGTGTTGAACGAGTCATTGAAATTGATCTTGATAAAGAAGAAAGAGGTGCTTTTGATCATTCAGTAAATGCGGTTAAAAAGCTTTGTGAAGCTTGTATTGCTCTTGTACCTAGTCTCAAGTAAATTGAACAAGGTTTAATTCATTAAAATAAGTATTTAGAATATTAAAACTTTAGGATTAATAAGATCTATGATCCATAAAAGAAAAGGACAAATGCATGAATATCCATGAGTATCAGGCCAAACGTCTGCTTCATGAATATGGAGCACCAATTGCAAATGGTGTCGCTGTTTATTCTGTAGAGCAAGCGGAAAAATGGGCGGAAAAATTGCCCGGACCTCTCTATGTGGTTAAAAGTCAGATACACGCTGGTGGTCGTGGTAAGGGTAAGTTTAAAGAACTTGATCCTGATGCAAAGGGTGGTGTTCGGCTTGCACAATCTGTTGAAGAAGTTGTTGCAAATGTTCAAGAAATGCTTGGAAAAACTTTGGTAACCAAACAAACTGGTCCAGAGGGTAAGCAGGTCAACCGCCTTTATATTGAAGACGGTGCCGATATTGAACGGGAGCTTTATCTTTCACTTTTGGTTGATCGTAGCATTGGTCGAATTGCTTTTGTTGTTTCAACAGAAGGTGGAATGGATATTGAAACGGTTGCTGAAGAGACACCAGAAAAAATATTCACGCTTCCCATTGATGCTGGAGAGGGTGTTACTTCTGCTGATTGTGCAAGACTTTGTGATGCGTTGAAACTACAAAGTAGTGCGCGAGAAGATGGTGAAAAGCTTTTTCCGATTCTCTATAAGGCATTTTGTGAAAAAGATATGAGCCTTTTAGAAATCAATCCACTTATTGTGATGAAAGATGGTCGTTTGCGTGTTCTTGATGCGAAAGTTTCTTTTGATAATAATGCTCTGTTTCGTCATCCAGATATTTTAGAATTACGCGATCTTTCAGAGGAAGATCCAAAGGAAATAGAAGCATCAAAGCATGATCTTGCTTATGTTGCTCTTGAGGGTACGATTGGTTGCATGGTTAATGGTGCTGGGCTTGCTATGGCAACAATGGATATCATTAAGCTTTATGGAGCAGAGCCAGCGAATTTTTTGGATGTTGGTGGTGGAGCATCAAAAGAAAAGGTGACAGCTGCTTTTAAGATTATTACGGCCGATCCAAATGTTAAGGGCATTTTGGTTAACATTTTTGGTGGTATTATGCGTTGTGATGTCATTGCTGAAGGTGTGGTTGCTGCTGTTCGTGAGGTTGGTTTAAAAGTTCCCTTGGTTGTTCGTCTTGAAGGCACTAATGTTGAGCAGGGTAAAGCAATTATTAATGAGAGTGGTTTGAATGTTATTCCTGCTGATGATTTAGATGATGCTGCCCAAAAAATTGTTGCAGCCGTGAAGGGAGCTTAAGCTATGTCGATTCTTGTGAATAAAGAGACAAAAGTTCTAGTTCAAGGGCTTACAGGAAAAACAGGAACATTTCATACAGAACAGGCGCTTGCTTATCATGGTACGCAAATGGTTGGTGGCGTTAATCCTAAAAAGGGTGGAGAAACATGGGAAGGTTCAAAAGGTGAAACTCTTCCTATCTTTGCTAATGTTGCAGAAGCAAAAGAAAAAACAAGCGCGGATGCTTCCGTTATTTATGTTCCTCCTGCAGGGGCTGCGGCAGCTATTATAGAGGCTATTGAAGCTGAAATTCGTTTAATTATCTGTATTACGGAAGGTATTCCCGTTATGGATATGGTTAAAGTGAAGGCGCGATTAGAAAACTCAAAGTCTCGTCTTATTGGTCCTAATTGTCCCGGTATTCTTACACCAAATGAATGTAAAATTGGTATTATGCCTGGTTCTATTTTTAGAAAAGGTTCTGTTGGGGTTGTCTCGAGGTCGGGAACTTTAACTTATGAAGCCGTTTTTCAGACGAGTCAGGAAGGTCTCGGACAAACAACTGCTATAGGGATTGGTGGTGATCCTGTTAAGGGTACTGAATTTATTGATGTGTTGGAAATGTTTTTAGCAGATGATGAAACTCAGTCTATTGTTATGATTGGTGAGATTGGTGGTTCTGCTGAAGAAGAAGCAGCACAGTTTCTGCAAGATGAAGCAAGAAAAGGTCGAAAAAAGCCAGTTGTTGGCTTTATTGCTGGCCGTACGGCTCCTCCAGGACGTACAATGGGACATGCCGGTGCTGTTATTTCTGGTGGTAAGGGTGGAGCAGAAGATAAAATTGCAGCAATGGAATCAGCAGGGATTCGTGTGTCTTCTTCGCCATCACAGATAGGTAAGACTTTGATGTCAGTTTTGAAAGGCTAAAAGAAAGTTTCACCTGAATAAGCAAAGGTTCTTAGATTCAGGTGAAAAAACTTGAGTATAAAAAGGTAAAACTTTTTTGAATGTTCAAATCACTGCTTGTTTGTAAGCATTTAAAGGTCAAAAGAGATATAAGGAGACGGAATAGATGTTCCGGAGAGGTATATGGCAAGGCAGGACGAAATAAATAGCCTTTTTGCACAGACATCATTTCTTTATGGTGGGAATGCGGATTATATAGATCAACTTTATGCTCAATATGAAAAAGATCCTACCAGTGTTGATTCACAGTGGCGTGCTTTTTTTGAAGGACTTCATGATAATAAAGAAGATGTTCTTAAAAATGCTGAAGGAGCAACATGGCAGCGTGATCATTGGCCGTTAAAAGCAGAGGGTGAATTGGTTTCTGCTCTTGATGGTGATTGGTCTTCTCTTGAAAAATATCTTGGCGATAAATTAAAGGAAAAAGCAATAACAGGTGCTGCACAAAAGGGAAAAACTTCCAGTAAACAAGATATTATTCGTGCAACACGTGATTCCGTTCATGCAATTATGATGATTCGTGCGTTTCGAGAACGGGGACATCTTCATGCGCAGCTTGACCCTCTTCAATTGGCCGAAAAACAAGAAGATTATAAGGAACTTTCTCCAGAAGCTTATGGTTTTACTCCAGCTGATTACGAGCGTCCCATTTTTATTGATAATGTTTTAGGATTGGAATATGCAACTATTCCGCAAATGCTTGAGATTCTCAATCGGACCTATTGTTCAACAATCGGTGTGGAATATATGCATGTTTCTGATCCAGTTCAGAAAGCATGGCTTCAAGAACGCATTGAAGGGCGAGATAAAAAAAATTCTTTCACACAACAAGACAAGAAAGCTATTCTGAATAAGCTTATTCAGGCAGAGGGATTCGAACAGTTTTTAGACACTAAATATAAAGGTACAAAGCGTTTTGGACTCGATGGTGGTGAGGCGCTGATTCCCGCTCTTGAACAAATTATCAAATGTGGTAGTGCTTTGGGGGTGCAGGAAGTTATTTTAGGAATGGCACATCGTGGTCGTTTAAATGTTCTTTCACAAGTTCTTGCCAAACCGCATAGGGCTATCTTTCATGAATTCAAAGGGGGATCTTATAAGCCTGATGATGTGGAGGGATCCGGTGATGTCAAATATCATTTGGGAACTACCGCTGATCTGGACTTTGATGGTAAAAAAGTTCACTTATCGCTGTTGGCTAATCCATCTCATCTTGAGATTGTTGATCCGGTTGTTATGGGGAAAGCACGTGCTAAACAAGATCAACTTATGGGACCTGCGCATACTGATTTACTCCCATTAAGTGAGCGTTCAAAAGTGATGCCATTGCTTATTCATGGTGATGCTGCTTTTGCAGGACAAGGCGTTATCCAAGAAACTTTTGGTCTTTCAGGTCTTAAAGGTTATCGTGTTGCAGGCTCACTTCATGTTATTATCAATAACCAGATTGGTTTTACAACATCTCCACGTTTTTCACGTTCTTCGCCTTATCCATCAGATGTCGCAAAAATGATTGATGCACCAATTTTCCATGTGAATGGTGATGATCCTGAGGCGGTTGTTTTTGTTGCCAAAATAGCAACAGAGTTTCGCCAAATTTTCCATAAACCAGTGGTTATTGATATGTTTTGTTATCGCCGTTATGGGCATAATGAAGGTGATGAACCTTCCTTTACGCAGCCGCTTATGTATAAAGCAATTCGTAATCATAAAACAACACTTCAACTTTATAGTGACCAATTGGTAGCAGAAGGAATGATTTCTTCAGAAGAGATTGAGCAACAAAAAAAATTATGGCGCGATAAGCTTGAAGGTGAACTTGAAGCGAGTGCTTCTTATAAGCCTAATAAGGCTGATTGGCTTGATGGAAGCTGGACGGGACTCAAAGCTTTTAGTAGTTCTGATGAGCAGCATTCTAGAGCAACCGGTGTTGAATTAAAAACTTTAAAGGAAATTGGTCAGAAAATTGTTGAAGTTCCGGCGAATTTTCATGTTCACAAAACCATTCAACGTTTTTTAAATAATCGTGCTAAAATTTTTGAAACCGGTGAGGGTGTTGACTGGGCAACCGCTGAAGCTTTAGCTTTTGGTTCACTTTGTTTGGAAGGTGCACCGGTTCGTCTTTCCGGTGAAGATGTTGAGCGGGGAACTTTTTCACAACGTCATTCCGTTCTTTATGACCAAGAAAATGAGGCGCGTTATATTCCTTTGAATCATTTACAAAAGGGGCAAGCGCTTTATGACGTTGTTAATTCTATGCTTTCTGAAGAAGCTGTTCTTGGTTTTGAATATGGATATTCTCTTGCTGAACCACGAGGATTAACACTTTGGGAAGCACAATTTGGTGATTTCTCTAATGGTGCACAGGTCATTTTTGATCAATTTATTTCATCTGCAGAGCGTAAGTGGCTTCGTATGTCTGGTCTTGTGTGTTTATTGCCTCATGGTTTTGAAGGGCAAGGGCCGGAGCATTCTTCTGCACGTTTAGAACGATTTCTTCAACTTTGTGCGGAAGATAATATGCAGGTTGCTAATTGTACAACCCCTGCAAATTATTTTCATATTTTGCGTCGACAAATTAAGCGTGATTTCCGTAAGCCATTGATTTTGATGACACCGAAATCACTCTTACGTCATAAGCGAGCGGTTTCTCTTCTCAATGAAATGGGGCCAGAAACAAGTTTCTGTCGTGTGTTGCTTGATGATGCAGAATGTCTCAAAGATTCTGTCATTAAGTTGCAAAAAGATAATAAAATTCGCCGTGTCGTTCTTTGTACTGGTAAGGTCTATTACGACCTTTATGAAGAACGTGAAAAAAAGGGTATTGATGATGTTTATCTCCTTCGTATTGAACAGCTTTATCCTTTCCCTGCAAAAGTTTTGGTAAATGTGTTATCGCGCTTTTTGCAGGCGGAAGTTTTTTGGTGCCAAGAGGAACCAAAAAACATGGGGGCTTGGTCATTTATTGAGCCTTATTTGGAATGGGTTTTGACGCATATTAATGCGCAATATTCACGTGCTCGTTATGCAGGACGTCCTGCGAGTGCGTCACCGGCCTCTGGGTTAATGGTGAAACACCTTGAACAACTGGCTGCGTTTCTTAAAGACGCGTTAGGTTCTTAATTTATTACTACTCTGATGTATGGAAAAATATTATGACTACTGAAATTCGTGTTCCTACTTTGGGCGAATCGGTTACCGAAGCAACGGTTGGCAAATGGTTTAAAAAACTTGGCGAAGCTGTCGCTATGGATGAGCCTTTGGTTGAATTAGAAACTGATAAGGTAACCGTTGAAGTTCCTTCTCCTGTTGCTGGGAAATTATCTGAAATCATTGCAAAAGAAGGCGATACGGTTGAAGTAAATGCTCTTTTAGGAGTGGTGAAAGCTGGAGAAGCTGGTGTCTCCCAATCATTTTCACCTTCTGCTACGCTTGTTCCAGCGGCTTCATCTGAATCGGAGAAGCCTGCTTTGAGCAGTGCAATGCCTCCTTCTCCTTCAGCAGCAAAATTGATGGCTGAAAATAATGTTGCAAAAAGCGATATTTTAGGTTCTGGAAAACGTGGACAAATTCTTAAAGAAGATGTTCTTGGTGGATTAAAACAAAGTACAAATGCCCCTACACCCTCTTCTTCTACGACGAGTTCTTCGGCAACTCCTGTCCAAGAAACACGTGAAGAGCGGGTTCGTATGACGAAATTGCGTCAAACAATTGCTCGCCGTCTTAAAGATGCACAAAATGTAGCAGCGATGTTAACCACATTTAATGAGGTTGATATGTCAGCTGTGATGGATTTGCGCAAGCGTT
The DNA here is from genome assembly GCF_042194855.1 of Bartonella sp. CL70QHWL. Classification (NCBI taxonomy): domain Bacteria; kingdom Pseudomonadati; phylum Pseudomonadota; class Alphaproteobacteria; order Hyphomicrobiales; family Bartonellaceae; genus Bartonella; species Bartonella sp. CL70QHWL. The sequence continues at coordinate 234,277 of NZ_JBHINJ010000001.1, forward strand.
ATAAAGATCTTTTTGAAAAGAAACATGGTGTTAAACTTGGTTTTATGGGGTTTTTTACCAAGGCTGTTTGTCATGCATTAAAAGAACTTCCTGCTGTTAATGCCGAGATTGATGGGACAGATATTGTTTACAAAAACTATGTCAATGTTGGAATTGCTGTTGGAACGGATAAAGGGCTTGTTGTTCCAGTAGTGCGAGATGCAGATCAAATGTCATTGGCAGAGATTGAAAAAGAGATTGGTCGTTTGGGACGTCTTGCGCGTGATGGAAAATTAGCCGTTTCTGATATGCAGGGCGGAACTTTTACCATTACCAATGGTGGTGTGTATGGATCGTTGATGTCAACACCGATTTTGAATGCACCACAATCTGGTATTTTGGGAATGCATGCGATTAAAGAGCGAGCAATGGTTGTTGAGGGCCAAGTTGTGATTCGTCCCATGATGTATTTAGCGCTTTCTTATGATCACCGTATTGTGGATGGGCAAGAAGCTGTGACTTTCCTTGTGCGTGTTAAGGAAAGCTTAGAAGATCCGGAACGCCTTGTTCTTGATTTGTAAAATACAGTTTTCAGGATGAAAGGAGAAACGGATGTCTTATGATGTGGCTGTGATCGGAGCGGGTCCAGGTGGTTATGTAGCAGCAATAAAGGCGGCACAACTGGGACTTAAAGTAGCGATTATTGAAAAGCGTACAACATTAGGAGGAACATGTCTCAACGTTGGTTGTATTCCTTCTAAAGCGTTGTTGCATGCTTCAGAAGTGTTTTCTGAAACCCAGCATGGTTTTGAAACGCTTGGTATTTCTATTGGTAAATCTAAGCTTAACCTTGAACAAATGATGGTTCATAAGAAAGCTGTGGTAACAGCCAATACGAGTGGTGTTTCTTTTTTGATGAAAAAAAATAAAGTTGATACTTTTTTTGGGACAGCCAAAATTTTGAGTGCGGGTCATGTGGAAGTTGTTGCCAGAGATGGTAATAAACAAACAATTGAAACAAAAAATATTATTATTGCTACCGGTTCAGAGAGTTCAGGCATTCCAGGGGTGAATGTTGAAATTGATGAAAAGACTATTGTTTCTTCTACGGGAGCTCTTTCACTTGAAAAAGTACCAGCGCATATGATTGTAGTGGGTGCTGGTGTTATTGGTTCAGAACTTGGATCAGTTTGGAGCCGTTTAGGTGCTAAGGTGACCATTATTGAGTATCTTAATAAAGTTTTGGGCTCAATGGATGGTGAAGTTTCACGGCAATTTCAGAAATTAATGGAAAAACAGGGAATTGAATATAAAACGGGTGCAAAGGTGACAGCTGTTACACAATCTGGCTCAACTGCTCAGGTGAGCTTTGAATCTGTCAAAGGTGGTGAATCTGAAACTTTAGAGGCTGATGTTGTGCTTATTGCTACTGGACGTTCTCCCTATACAGAGGGGCTTGGCTTACAAGAGGCTGGTGTTCAGTTAGATGAACGCGGATTTATTGCAATTGATGCTCATTGGCAGACGAATGTTCCAGGAATTTATGCAATTGGTGATGTCGTAAAAGGACCAATGTTAGCACATAAAGCAGAGGAAGAAGGCGTTGCTGTGGCAGAAATTTTGGCAGGTCAAAAAGGACATGTTAATTTTGATGTTATTCCTAGTGTTGTTTATACACAGCCGGAAATTGCGAGTGTAGGAAGGACAGAAGAAGAGCTAAAAACTGCTGGTATTGAATATAATGTTGGCAAATTTCCTTTTATGGCTAATGGTCGTGCACGTGCAATGCAAAAGAGTGATGGGTTCGTTAAAATCCTTTCTGATAAAAAAACAGATCGGGTATTAGGGGGGCATATTCTTGGATTTGGTGCTGGTGAAATGATCCATGAAATTGCAGTTTTAATGGAATTTGGTGGTTCATCAGAAGATCTGGGACGTTGTTGCCATGCACATCCTACCTTATCAGAAGCCGTGCGTGAGGCAGCTTTGGCAACATTTGCTAAACCACTTCATATTTAAAAAGCTTTTAAAAAGTACATTTTAAAAGGCACATGAGGCGGAAAATATTAGTGAAGCATGCAACAGCATTTTAAAACTTTAAAAAGGAATATAACCAATTGTATTAAAATGTTCCATTTGTTGTATGCTTTTCGATAATTACTGTTTTAGATATCTGTTGTGCAGTTTTGATTGATTATTCTGTTGTGCACTATCGTTTAGAGCGGTGGTGTTTAGTCTATGTAAAGTTTTATATATGGGGTAGTTTTTATACTGTTATAAAATATTTAAGATAGGATTCTGAGCCTATCTGCGTGCTTTGTGTTAAGAAAACATCTCTCAAAATGCCCAAATCTACTTCGCAATGGTGCTCGTGAATGGTATAGCTGTAAAGTTTCTCTTGAAATATATGAAATTCATTCAAACTGTTATAAGACCTATTGTGCACCATCATCTTTATGTTTAGTAAAAGTACACGCTGACATTGATAATACACTTTTTCAGTTCTCAATATTTCTAAAGCTCTTTATTATTTGAGAGTTTTCATAAGAGAATTTTTATTCTGTTCTTTTATCATTTTACCTCACACGCTCGCTTTGTTTGTGATGTGCAGACAAAAGATTTTAATTGCTTCAATGTGAGAAAGTTTGTGATAAGAAAATCTTACAGTATTCAGCGTTATGAATCAAGTTGAAAATGATATTTTATTGTTATAAATCAATGTGTTATATATGATGATGAATCATATGAAGAGAGAAGCCAAGAGGAATTCACCCAAAGAAATTGAATTGTTTAATGATTGGTGTGGGTTAAGGATCTTTGTCATTTAAGATGAAGAGGGGAGGGATTGGATATTCTACAAAATACCGCTCTTCTTTAAAAAAGCGGTATTTTTATATCTTTTGTTTATGACACTATCTTTTTGATGATAATGACAAGTCATACAGTGTGATTAAGTTAGTTTTTTCTTCTCTGCTTTTCTTGATCATTGCTTGCTATGTCTTAAAAAGATGATATGTCTCTTCTTTAAGGTTGTTAAGAAATCGTAATGTTGCCAAAATATAACGAATAGCTAAAATTTTTTTGAAAACCATAATTACACGAGAATATTAAGTTTGTTTTCATTGGGCAGTTTTGTGATAACTTAAAAAATCAAGCATATGCTTTCTATAGGTATTAAAATTGTAATTTTTTATCTTCTTGTTGTTTTCTTATAAAAGTGGGAAGCCCCATATGATCAAGATATTTAAGGAAAGGGTGGGGTGGTAATTCTTCTACATTGACCATAGTTTTAACATCCCATTCGCCTGTGGCAATAAGAAGAGCTGTTGCGGCTGCTGGTACGCCAGCTGTATAGGAAATGCCTTGTGCCCCAGTTTCATGAAAAGCTTGTTTGTGATCGGCTATATTATAGATAAAAACTTCTCTCGAGTTTCCATCTTTTTCGCCTTTAATAAGATCTCCGATACAGGTTTTTCCTGTGTAGTCTGGGGCGAGAGAGGAAGGGTCGGGTAAGACGGCCTTCACGACTTTCAAGGGCACGACTTCTTGACCTTCTGCCGTTTTAATTGGTTGTTCGGATAAGAGTCCGAGGTTTTTTAGAACCGTAAAAACAGTGATATAACGATCACTAAATCCCATCCAGAAACGGACATTCTCTACATCAAGATTTTTGGAAAGTGAATGAATTTCATCATGTCCTGTCATATAGGCTTTTTGTTTTCCCACAACGGGAAGATCCCATTCATGGCTGATTTCAAACATTTTATTAGAAGTCCATTTTTTATTTTGCCATGACCATACTTGTCCTGTAAATTCACGGAAGTTAATTTCTGGATCAAAATTTGTAGCAAACCAACGCCCATGATTTCCGGCATTAATATCAATAATATCAATATCTGTGATTTTATCAAAATAATCATCGCGCGCTAATGCAGCATAAGCGTTCACTACACCTGGGTCAAAACCTGCTCCTAAAATAGCGGTTATACCAGCTTTTTCACATTCTTGACGTCGAGGCCATTCATAATTGCCATACCAAGGAGGTGTTTCACAAATTTTCAATGGGTCTTCATGAATTGCGGTATCGATATAAGCGCATTTGGTTTCAATACAAGCTGAAAGAACAGACATATTAAGAAAGGCAGAACCAACATTAATGACAATTTCGCATTTGGTCTTTTGGATGAGCTTTATAGTTTCTTCTACATTCATGGCATTGAGCGAATGGCTTTTGAGAACACCCTGTTCTTTCATTGTGTTTTTTTCTTTAATAGAAGCAATGATGGCCTCACATTTTTTGAGTGTTCGTGAAGCAATATGAATTTCACCAAGAATATCGTTGTTTTGAGCGCATTTATGCGCAACAACTTGTGCAACACCTCCGGCACCAATAATGAGAACATTTTTTTTCATTGTAGGTCCATCTCCTTTTTAATACTGTTGTATGACGTTTTTTATGGTTTATCTTTATGAAAGGCTTTCCTGATAGTCGTTATAGCTGAATTGGCGTTGAAGTGTTAATGTACCATCGCACTCTTTGAGAACAATAGCAGGCATTGTAACGCCATTAAACCAGTTTTTTTTGACCATTGTATAACCTGCTGCATCCTGAAAAGACAGTCTATCGCCTATTTTAAGAGGTTTTTGAAATTGAAATGTTCCAAAAATATCGCCGGCAAGACAAGACTTTCCACAAATCATAATTTCGTGTGGACCTTGATTGGGTTCTAATTTGGCATTCTCACGATAAATTAAAAGATCAAGCATATGAGCTTCAATGGAGCTATCAACGATGGCAAGTTTTTTTTCATTATACAATGTGTCAAGAACGCTTACTTCCAGTGTGGTGCTTTTGGTAATAGCAGCTTCTCCTGGTTCTAGAAAAAGAGTGACACCATGAGTTTTAGAAAATTGTTTTAAGCGTTTTGCGAAAGCTTCTAGAGGATAATTTTCAGCCGTAAAATGGATTCCGCCGCCAAGGCTTATCCAGTCAACAGCAGAAAAAAGTTCTGCAAATTTTTCTTCCATATACCCAAGCATTTGGTTAAAAAGATTAAAGTCAGCATTTTCACAATTGTTATGGATCATCAATCCGTTGATAAGAGGCAGAACTTCTTTGATAGCGCTTTGGTTTGTTTCTCCTAAGCGGCTAAAAGGGCGAGAGGGGTTGGCAAGATCAAAATTTGATGCGCTCATTCCTGGGTTTAACCTTAAACCTCTTTGAATGGTTTTTGTTGCATCAGAAAAGCGTTGAAGCTGTTGGATGGAATTAAAGATGATTTTATCTGCATAACCACAGGCTTCATCAATTTCATCATCTGCCCAAGCCACTGAATAAGCATGGGTTTCTTTGCCAAATTTTTCTCTTCCTAAACGCAGTTCATAAAGGGATGATGATGTGGTTCCATCCATGAACTCAGACATTAAATCAAAAACACTCCATGTGGCAAAACATTTCAAAGCAAGTAAAATTTTAGCTCCGGACATTTCCCGTAAACGAGAAATTGTTTGCATGTTTTTGATGAGTTTCGATTTGTCTATAAGATAGTAGGGGGTTTTTATCATTATTTATTCATTCTTTTTTGTAGGATCTTATTGCCAAGATCAACGTTTAGTACAAAGAGTAACAGAATGTCTCAAGAAAAAAGAATCTTAAGAAAAGAATCTGTTTCTGTCCAGCAAGAGAAAGGCTTTCTGTAATTACTGTTGTTTATTATGTTGAGTTTTTTGTTATGAGTATGAAAAAAAAATTATATTATGCTTTAGCTTTTGTATTTGTTAGCAGTTTTTTCATTATAATAACCACTCTTGTTAATTGGGGGCAAAATAGGAGTGATGCTAAAGCCAAACTGGTTACTCAGACCTCTCTCCAAGATAGTTCGGTGCCTTTGATTTTTACGGGGCGTAGAGAACTTAATGGTTTTAAAGGTTATCGTCATTATCGGCGTGGTTATCGTAAATACAGTGATAATTGGTGGTATCCTGAAGTGGCATTTATTACATCACCGCACTTAAGCACAAAAGGCGCATCATTAAAAGTTGTACCAGATGCTAAAAAAGTGTTTTTAACTTCTTCTTCGGAAAAATTAGAAAAAAAAGAGCCATGGATGCTTAAACAACATATTGAATCTTGCCTTGCGCGTTATCGCTCTTATAATAAAAATGATAATAGTTTTCAGCCTTTTCATGGGGGGCGTAAGCAGTGTTTATCACGCTTTTTTAAAGGATAGAAATTATTAAATAAAATTTTAATTGCTTCTTGTCGTGGGCGTTATTGTTCTTAAAATAAAGAGAAGACTTGTGTGGTGCGCAGTATTTTCATGCCAGCATTGTTTTTTTTAAAATTTTAAATGCTTTTAAGTTTTATTAAATCTTATTATCATTAAGTGTGGAATGGGGGGTGAGAATATAAGTTTTTGTCGATGACAAAATATTAAGGCAAAATGGAGTTTAAAGAATGACAACACGGGAAGCAATGTTGGTATTGCTCGTTTTGCTTCCCTTTGGTGGAAGTGCTGTCATTGGCTTTTTTCGTTCGACAGCAAAAAATAATGAAGCCTGGTTTGCTGGGATTGTCGCGCTTTTCTGTCTTATTTTTACAATAATGCTTTATCCGGAAGTTCGCGGAAACCACATAGTGCGTTTAGATATTTCTTGGCTTCCAGAATGGGGAAGCGATTTGATTCTTCGTATAGATGGTTTATCGTGGCTTTTTTGCTTGCTCATTACAGGGATTGGGCTGCTTGTTGTCATTTATTCACGTTATTACATGGATCCAGCGGATTCTGTACCTCGTTTTTTTTCCTTTTTTTTGGCTTTTATGGGATCAATGATAGGAATAGTTTTATCAGGTAATCTCGTCTTTTTGGTTGTTTTCTGGGAACTCACCAGTATTTTTTCTTTTTTGTTGATCGGCTATTGGTACCATAATGCAAGTGCGCGTGAGGGTGCGCGTATGGCTCTAACGATCACAGGTTTTGGCGGCTTTGCCCTTTTTATTGGAGTTTTATTGATTGGGTATACTGTTGGCAGTTTTGATTTGGATAAGGTGCTACAGTCTGGAGATATGATCCGGTCAAGTTCTCTTTATAGTCCTATCCTTATTTGTATTTTATTGGGAGGGTTAACAAAAAGCGCGCAATTTCCCTTTCATTTTTGGCTACCCAACGCGATGGCTGCTCCAACCCCCGTATCGGCTTATTTGCATTCGGCAACAATGGTAAAAGCGGGATTGTTTTTGCTTGTTCGTTTATGGCCTGTGCTCTCTGGAACAGAATCTTGGTTTTGGCTGGTTGGCTTTTCAGGACTCTCGACATTGCTGCTAGGTGCCTATTTTTCCATGTTTCAGCAAGACTTAAAAGGACTGCTTGCTTACTCGACTATTAGTCATCTTGGATTAATTACAACGCTTTTAAGTCTTGGTAGTCCACTTGCATGTGTTGCGGCGATCTTTCATATGGCCAATCATGCTACTTTTAAGGCTTCTTTATTTATGGCTGCTGGCATTATTGATCATGAGACAGGAACACGTGATATGCGTAAACTGTCAGGGCTTTATCGTTCTATGCCTATTACAGCAACTCTTGCTTTAGTTGCGAGTGCAGCGATGGCTGGGGTTCCTTTGTTGAATGGTTTTTTATCGAAAGAGATGTTTTTTGCTGAAGCTGTTGAAACGCATATGGAATCATGGCTCGATTGGATTGCGCCTTATGTGGCAACGCTAGCTAGTCTGTTTAGTGTGACTTATTCTATACGCTTTATTCACGGTGTTTTTTTAGGACCAAAGCCTGACAATTTACCCAAGACTCCCCATGAACCACCGCATTTTATGCGTTTACCAATGGAGCTTTTGGTGTTTATTTGTTTAGCGGTTGGTATTTTCCCTAATTTAACAATAGGGCCTATTTTAGATAATGCGGTCGTGTCTGTTTTAGGACCAATGACAATTCCTTATAGTTTGGCTGTTTGGCATGGGTTTAACACTCCATTAGTGATGAGTTTTGTTGCATTATTAGGGGGCGGATTGCTCTATGCTGTCGGGCATCGTTATTTTTTATCCTGTGATGATGGGGCTCCTTTTTTCCGTCACTTAAAAGGACCGCGTATTTTTGAACGCATTCTCGTAATTATTTCTTGGAAATGGGCCCGTGCGGTGGAATCTGCTTTGTCAACACGCCGTTTGCAGATCCAGTTGCATTGGATTTTTTGGGTCTGTTTTGCATTTGTTGGTCTTTTACTTTGGTGCGATGGTTTCATTCCAGTGGGGACATTACCGCTTTTTCCACTTGATATTCCTTTTCTCGCTCTTTGGCTGGTTGGCGGATTATGTGCGCTTTTAGTTGCTTGGCGAGCAAAGTTTCATCGTCTTGCTTCACTTATGCTTTTAGGGGGAGCTGGTTTGATGACTTGTGCAACCTTTTTATGGCTTTCTGCTCCTGATTTAGCAATAACACAATTGGTTGTTGAGGTTGTTACAGTCGTTTTATTATTGCTTGGTTTACGGTGGTTGCCTAAACGTTTGCATGATCCTGGGCCAGCTGCTGTTCATTTTTGGATTCGCTTGCGTCGTTTCCGTGATTTCATCATATCCCTTGTAGGAGGTGCTGGTGTAGCATGGCTTTCTTTTGCAGTGATGACACGTCCTCAAGGTACAACGATTTCTGATTTTTTTCTAACGCATGCTTACTCAGATGCTGGTGGTCGCAATGTTGTGAATGTGTTGTTGGTTGATTTCCGTGGTTTTGATACCATGGGAGAAATTGTGGTTTTGGGTGTTGTTTCCCTTACTGTTTTTGCCCTCTTACGACGTTTTCGTCCTGCGCCTGAGAGTATTGATGCGCCTTTTCAACAACGTATCCAGAAAGCCTTTGATATAGCACAGCCTAATCGAAATGTGGGAGATACAGTATTAAATTATTTAGCTGTTCCTGCTGTTATTATGGGTTGGCTCTTTCCGATTATTATTGCTTTTGCTATTTATTTATTCATGCGAGGGCATGATCTGCCAGGAGGTGGATTTGTCGGTGGTATTACTTTGGCGATAGGGTTTATTTTACAATATCTTGCACGCGATATTCGGTGGGTGGAAACGCATTTGAGAGTTTTACCTTTGCGTTGGATAGGCTTTGGCTTATTGTTGTCAGTTGTAACGGGGATGGGCTCTTGGTTTTTTGGATATCCTTTTTTAACATCCTTTTTTCGATATATTCATCTTCCGTTAATTGGGAAAGTTCCCATGGCATCTGCTTTTTTGTTTGATTTTGGTGTGCTTTCTCTTGTGTTGGGAGCAACTGTTCTCATTTTAATTGCACTTGCACACCAGTCAATTCGGAGTTACCGAATCGGTAAGAAGCCTATTTTAAAAGAGAAGGAAAATTAATGGAAATTGTTCTTTCTTTGGGTATCGGTGTTTTTGTCGGATCAGGTATTTGGCTTGTTTTACGTCCACGTACTTTTCAAGTCATTCTTGGTTTGTCCTTGATCTCTTATGGTGTTAATCTTTTTATATTTTCAATGAGTAGACCGCGTAGTAATGCTGCTCCAATTGTTGATCCTACCACTGTTATTAATCCAGCTAATTATGTCGATCCTCTCCCACAAGCCTTGGTGTTAACTGCGATTGTGATTGGTTTTGCAACAACAGCTTTATTTTTAGTTATCTTGTTGGTTTCACGTGGTTTAACGGGTTCTGATCACGTTGATGGACGTGAGGTGCAATAATGGGAGTAGGGGTGCATCATCTCCTTATTTTGCCTATTCTTTTGCCGTTAATCACTGGAGCACTTCTTCTTTTTTATGATGAACGTCGTGCAAAACTTAAATCATTCATCAGTCTTTCTTCTGCGGGACTGTTGGTCGTTACTGCCATTTTATTGATTATACGTACTCTTGAAATAGCACCGGCTTGCGATGTTTATCGACTTGGTAATTGGCCGTCTTCTTTTGGAATTGTTTTAGTCCTTGATCGCTTAAGCGCTATGATGCTTTTACTTTCCAGCTTGTTGGTGACTAGCGTGTTGGTTTTTGCGCGGGCTCATTGGTACAAAGCTGGTTCTCATTTTCAGTCACTAATGCAATTTTTTATGGTGGGAATAAATGGTGCTTTTTTGACCGGCGATTTATTTAATTTATTTGTGTTTTTTGAAGTTATGTTAACGGCTTCCTATGGGCTTGCTTTGCATGGTTCTGGTCAGACACGCGTGCGCGCAGGGTTGCATTATGTTGTGGTTAATCTTGTTGCTTCATTATTTTTTTTAGTGGGTATAGCGCTCATTTATGGAGTCGTTGGTACTCTTAATATGGCCGATTTGGCTGTTAAAATAAAATATATATCTTCTACAGATATTGTTTTGTTCGAAATAGGTGTTGCACTTTTAGGTATTGCTTTTTTGCTTAAAGCGGGTATGTGGCCGCTTAATTTTTGGTTGGTGCCAACTTACAGTGCAGTAGCAGCACCCGTTGGAGCTTCTTTTGCACTTTTGAGCAAGGTGGGTATTTATATTATTTTACGTTTAACGTTGCTATGGTTTAGTCCTGAAAGTGAATATTTTAACCATTTTGGTCATACGGTTTTGTTTTATGGTGGGCTTGCCACTATGATTGTTGGTTTTATTGGGGTATTGGCGAGTCAAGTTTTGGTGCGTTTGGCAGCTTATAGTGTCCTTGTCTCTTCTGGTACATTGTTGGCCGCGATCGGCATCGGCAATGCAGCACTGACAGCAGGTGCACTTTTTTATATTGTTTCTTCAACTTTAGCACTGGGAGCTTTTTTTCTTTTGGTAGAGTTGGTTGAGCGCTGTCAAGATGTGGCTGCTAATGTTCTTGCTGTCACAATGGAGGTTTATGGCGACGATGAAGAGGAGGAAGAAGATGAAGTTGGCACATATTTCCCTGTAACCTTGGCAATTCTTGGGGCTTGTTTTGGTATCTGTGCCATTTTGATTATTGGATTGCCACCTTTTTCTGGTTTTGTTGCTAAACTTATGATGTTCATGGCAATTTTAAACCATAGTAGAGAGGATTTTTTTGCCTCTCTTCCGGTTTACCAAGATTGGCTTTTTGTAGTTTTTGTCACCCTCTCTGGATTTGCAGCTTTGATTGCACTGACACGAACGGGTATCCGAACTTTTTGGATTTCTCTTGAAGGTCGCGTTCCACGTGTGCAGGTGATAGAATTTGCACCTATTGCCGTTCTTCTTGCCTTGTGTTTTCTTATAACAATTGTAGCCAGTCCTGTTAGTCATTATATGTCTGAAACCGCTAAGACTTTGTATGAACCTCAAAACTATATTGGGAGCGTTTTAACGGATTTTTCTCTCGGGGAGATGAGTAAATGAATCGTTTTTATACTTCCCCTTTTTTCAGTGGTGGCATTGTCCTTATGTGGCTTATTTTAAATGGTTTTAGTTTAGGGCAATTGCTTTTAGGGATTTTAACCGCTTTGTTTTGTGGTTGGATGATACGGCTTCTGGAGCCAGAGAAGGCTGTTATTAAAAGCTGGAGTGCGGTTTTTCGTCTCGTTTTTCGAGTATTTATAGATTCTATATTCTCAAATGTTTCGGTGGCTTGGTTTGTTTTAACAAAAAGGTCTCGAGAGCAGAAGTCTGGTTTTATTGTAGTACCTCTTCTGCTTCATAATCGCACTGCTTTGGCTATTTTAGCGTGCATCCTTTCGGCAACCCCTGGAACTGCTTGGGTTGCCTATAATAGTAAAAAGGGTGAACTTTTGCTTCATGTCTTAAATTTAAAAAATGGATATGATTACAAACAGTTGATCAAACAACGGTATGAGCAATTGCTTTTGGAGATTTTTTTATGAGTATGGTGATTCTTTATTGGGGGCTTTTCTTTTCACAGTTTTTTTTAAGTTTAGCGGTGATTTTCGCGCTGTTTCGGTTGATTCGTGGTCCACGGGCACAGGATAGAATTGTTGGTTTGGATGCCCTTTATATAACCACTATTCTTTTGTTTCTTACATTCGATATTCGTTCTGGAACAACCATTTATTTTGTCGCAGCTCTCATTATTGGGTTGTTGGGTCCAGTCTCGAGTATTGCTTTGGCGAAATTTCTCATGCGAGGGGAGATTATTGAATGAAAGATGATGTATCGCTTGTGGTTGCTATTGCTATCACGATTTTCTTAATATTAGGGTCGGGACTGACATTGATCGCAACAATAGGTTTGGTGCGTTTTTCCAATTTTTATAAGCGTTTGCATATGCTTTCAGTATGTACGAGTTGGGGCGTTGGTAGTATTCTTATTTCTTCATTTCTTTATTCAATATTTGTGGACCATTATTTTGTTTTTCATGAAGCGTTGCTGATGTTTTTTTTGTTTTTAACAGCGCCGATAGCTTCTATGTTGCTTTCACATACAGCAGCTTATCGACATCATTCAGAAGAACAGTCAGAAAAACCGCTGGCTCTTTTATTACACCAGACGGAGGAAAAGTTACCCACATCAGAAGGAACATCAAGAGATGAGAGCCAGCGCGGTTCTTGAAATGTAAGAACCTTCCTTATTCTGTGCTTTTTTCTTCTACACAGTGGATGGGCTTTTCTTCTTTTGGATCATTAATAAGATCGTAAAATATGGCTTCATTTTTAGTTATCCACCAAATGTATTGACCACCCACATATTTTCCTCCAGAAGCGGCAATTACATTAGAACCAACGATGCGCTTACCGTTCCATTTTAAATCAACAAGCGCAATATTGCCAGCATTATGATAAGTTGCTTCAACATGCTCTTTGCTTGTTCCCATATCGCATTGATAGGAGACGGTCTCTGTTGTTGGTTCTGGATCATCTGGTACTTTAATGACTAAAGAACTTGCTAATGCATTAATTGAACCGAGGAGGAACACACTTAAAGTAATGAAAAATTGTTTAGTAAAAGAAATTTTTTTCATAATATTTCCCGTGTTATTTAAAATAATAATGTTGACTCATCTTTACAGAGGATAGGTTTTTTTTCTTCTGGATCCTGAGCAAGGTCATAAAGCGTGACTTCTTTGTTCTTCTCCCACCAGATATACTGAGCTCCTGCAAATTTTGCTCCTGTCGCAGCGATGACATTAGCAGCAATGACACGATCACCGTTCCATTTGAAATCAACCAACGAAATATTGTCAGCATTAAGATAGACTGCCTCAACGCGCTCTTTACCTGTTTCAGTATCACACTGATAGGTAATGATCTCTGTTTTGGGCTCTGGATTGTCTGGTACTTCAATGATTAAAGAACCAGCTAAGCTATTGTTTGAGCTGAAGAGTGATAAACTTAAAGCGGTGAAAAATCCTAAAATGTGCAAAGTTTTTTTCATGATGCTTCCCTATATTCCTAATATTGTGCACAAAGAATAATTTGACTGATACGATGGTGTCTACGGCAGGATTCGAACCTGCGACCCCAGGATTCATACCACTTCGATTTTCACCGCCAGCCTTATCGGCTGTTTGTGGTCTGGACTGTCTCTTCACCTTGAAGCTTTTGCTCTTTAGGTGCTGCCCGTTCAGTCTCTACACCTTTCTCTCATTTGAAGAGAGACTTGGCTCGGGATTGGCATATAGTCGCCCATGAAGCTTTCCCCGAATTTGAGCAGATTCACTTTGAGGATTTCTCCTCAAAGTGCCCAATTTCTTTAGGAATCCTGTGCTCTATCCTACTGAGCTACGCAGACATCATCATATTTAATCTTTAATAGAAGTATAAAAACGAATCAATTATATTCAATATGAATTAACGAATTTCTGTTAATTTTTGTTCCAAAAAGGATAAAACTGCATCTGGTGAAACATTTTTTGCAATAAATGATTGGCCAAGTCCGCGCGTTAAGATGAAGGTCAAATTATTTTGTAAAACTTTTTTATCTTGGGCAATGAGAGTCATTAAAGTTTCAGCATCTGGTAGACACCCTGGGATATCCTTTAATTGTGTAGGTAATCCTATTGCTTTAAGGTGTGCTTCAACGCGTTGTGTAAGCGTGGGGCTTATTAAATTTAATTGAGCAGAAAATTGATGCGCTAGAATCATTCCAATTGCTACAGCTTCACCGTGAATTAAACGCTTTGAGTCATAAGCGGTTGCTGTTTCAAGCATGTGTCCAAATGTATGGCCGAGATTTAAGAGTGCGCGCTCTCCTGTTTCGTGTTCGTCACGTGCTACAATGGCAGCTTTAAATTGGCATGAGCGGACAATGGCTTCTGTTCGCATAGGGCCATTAGAAAAGACTTCTTGTCCATTTTTTTCAAGCCATTCAAAAAAATCAGGCTGGTTAATGAGTCCATATTTGACCATTTCCGCGTAACCAGCACGAAATTCACGCAGTGATAGGGTATCAAGGACACAGGTGTCAGCAATAACGCATTGCGGTTGAAAAAAAGCACCAATAAGATTTTTGCCATATCGGCTGTTGATGCCCGTTTTTCCACCAACAGAGGAATCAATTTGTGCAAGAAGCGTTGTGGGCATTTGAATGAAGTTCATACCACGGCGGATTATACTTGCCGCAAATCCTGCTAGATCGCCAATGACACCACCGCCAAAAGCAATAACACAGTCGCCTCTTTCTAAACGCGCAGCAAGAATTTGATCGATGACAACTTGCAGGGTTGAAAATGATTTTGATTGTTCTCCCGCTTCTACAATAATAGGGACAGTATGAATTTTATTTTTTGTTAATTCTGCTTGCAATATCTCCAAATGAAGGGAAGCAACATTTGTATCTGTAACAAGTGCAAAGCGCGTTGGATAAGGATCTTTTTTGTTAAGAGCATGTTTAATCTGTGAAGCAGCTTGTGTAATCAGACCCGGACCAATGATGATATCGTAACAGTGTTTGTCCAGTTTAACAGTGACGGTTTTGGTTTGCATGCTGGTTATCCCTATTGTTAATTTCTGTGTATAGGTAGTGCTGTACGGATCGTATAACATTTTGTGCTACGGTATGACGGCTTTCTTTATGACTGTTAATTGTTAAGTTTGCCTTTTCATAGATAGGATAACGCTGTTCCATGAGTTTTTGCATGGTTTCTTTAGGATTGGCTGTTTTAAGCAGGGGACGTGTCGGGTGCTTTGAGACACGTTGCATGAGGATATCAAGATCGACTTTTAGCCATATAGATATACCATTTTTTTGAATGGCTTTTCGGATATTTTCATTTATGTAGGCACCACCACCTGTTGCTAAAATAAGGGGACTTTTTTTCATGAGGTTTAGAATAACACGCTGTTCAAGAGCACGAAATTCGGATTCACCATAAATTTCAAAGAGTTCCGTGATTGTCATTTGTGCAGCTTTTTCAATTTCTTGGTCAGAATCATAAAAGGGTAAACGAAGCATGGTGGCGACGCGTTTTCCGATCACTGATTTGCCTGCCCCCATAAGGCCAACAAGGACAAGTGCTCTTTTATCAAGGGACGATAAGAGCTGATTCTTTATTTGTGTTATGGGGATTCGTTTTGGTCGATTGCTTTTCATAACTTTATTTCGGCATTTATCCATCTTAAAGTCAATTCCTGTTAATCTTTGTGAGGCATTATACGAGATAGAATATTTTTGGGTAGGTTATTGTCTTATGCCAACATTGACTAGATTTTTGATGATTCTTTTCATTTTGTTTTCTGTTTTTTTCATTATAATGGGTGCTCTTGTGGTTTGGGTTGAACCAGTAACTGTGGATATGTACATTGATGTTCCCTTGGATTCATGGAATCTTTCTACGGAAGTGAATCAATGAAATGAAAAGTGGTGCTGTGATAGATCATTTTCTTGAGATGATGAGCGCGGAGAGAGGGGCTTCACCTCATACACTTGCGGCTTATCAGCATGATTTGCAGTGGGCACAAGACGAATTGTCTTCACACTCTGTTTCGCTTTTTTCAGCACAAAAAGAAGATTTAATTACCCTTTTGTCGCTTATGCATACTTTTGGTTTTGCGGCATCATCGCAAGCGCGCCGTTTATCGACTTTGCGTCAGTTTTATCAATTTCTTTATGCTGAAGGGTTGAGAGCAGATGATCCCTCTCATGATATTGATGCACCTCGTCAGGGGCGTCCTTTGCCCAAAATCATGAGTGAAGATGCAGTGATAAAATTGCTTGATTTGGCACAGTTAGAAGTCAATCAAGCAGATTATGGGTCCAAAGAGTATTTCCGTGCACTGCGTCTTCAGCTATTGATTGAAATGCTGTATGCAACGGGATTACGCATCAGTGAGTTGGTGAGTCTGCCGGTTCAGTCTGTTCGAAGGAAGGAGTACAGCGTTTTGGTTCGTGGTAAGGGCAAAAAAGAACGAATGGTGCTGTTATCAAAAAAAGCATGCCAAGTTCTTTCACAGTGGTTAAACTTGCGTGATCAGGGAAAGGGTGCTACGAGTTCTTATCTTTTTCCCGCGCATTCCGAGACAGGATATATTGCTCGTCAAGTCGTTGCGCGGGAGTTGAAAAATCTCGCTAGAAGAGCAGGAATAGAAAGTGATAGCTTTTCTCCCCATGTGTTGCGTCATGCTTTTGCTAGTCATCTTTTGCAAAATGGTGCTGATTTGCGTGCCGTTCAACATTTGTTAGGTCACTCTGATATTGCTACTACTCAGATTTATACCCATGTGTTGGAAGAGGGACTTTATCGTTTAGTCAATGAGCATCATCCACTTGCCGATGAGCAAAAGGCTCGTTAAAGAAAAGGTGATGTTTTTGAAAAAGACTTTATAAAGCAAATTATAAGTGTATAAGTGACACTGAATGAGTTGACACAAATGTATAATTATCTTGATTTTGAAAAACCAGTTGCTGATCTTGATGGGAAAATTCTTGAATTAAAAAAAATTTCTCAGGAAAAAGGCAGTCTTGATATGAGCGATGAGATTGCTCGCCTTGAAACGCGTTCCCAAACAGCCTTGCGCGATATTTATAAAAAATTATCGCCGTGGCAAAAAACGCAAGTCGCTCGTCATCCTAATCGTCCCCATTTTATGGACTATTCTAAACGCCTATTGAGTGACGTTACGCCTTTGGCCGGAGATCGCAAGTTTGCTGAAGATGAGGCTATTCAAGCGGGGTTTGCACGCTTTAAAGGTGAGGCCGTTGCTTATATCGGTCAAGAGAAAGGTTATGACACGCAAACACGTTTGCGCTATAATTTTGGTTCTGCACGTCCAGAAGGCTATCGTAAAGCTGTACGTATTATGGAAATGGCTGATCGTTTTGGTTTGCCACTTCTCACTTTTGTTGATACGGCAGGCGCTTATCCTGGTGTGAGTGCTGAAGAACGGGGGCAGGCAGAAGCAATTGCCCAATCAACAGCTACAACTTTGCGTTTGAAAGTTCCTGTAGTTTCCGTTGTTATTGGAGAAGGCGGTTCTGGAGGGGCGATAGCAATCGCGGCTGCCAATAAAGTTTATATGTTGGAGCACGCAATTTATTCTGTTATTTCACCAGAAGGAGCAGCTTCTATTTTATGGCGTGATCCAGCTCGTGCGAAAGATGCTGCAATGAATATGCGTATTACCGCTCAAGATTTGTATCGCTTAAAGATTATTGATGGCATTATTTCGGAACCTTTAGGGGGAGCACATCGTGGCAAAGAGATTGCCATTGATGCAACGGGTGATGTTATTTCAGAGGCTTTAAAAGCTATGGCTGGAAAAGATGGTGAAGTTCTTAAACAAGAGCGAAGAGAAAAATACCTTCAAATTGGTCGATCTCTAACATAGGTCATTTTTTGTGAGGGGATTGATTGGAGTTTTATTCGATGACATTTAGCAGATTCCTCGCTGTGTGCATGTTGTTTGTAATGGGAATATTGACAGCATGTGAAGGAAGATTACCAGCTTCTATTCGTGCTAAGGTTGAGCAGCCGTTGCCGCAAGAAATCCAGAATAGAATGGCTTTGTACGATATTGATCCTTATGCACCAATTGTAATGCGATTTTTCAAGGAAGAAAATCTTGCTGAAGTTTGGAAACAATCTCGTTCAGGACCTTTTATCTTGGTTGCTCGCTATGGTATTTGCAAATGGTCTGGTAAGCTTGGACCTAAATATAAAGAAGGGGATCTTCAGACACCAGAGGGTTTTTATACTATTAGCGCAAACCAAATGAATCCTTATTCAAAATATTATCTTTCTTTTAATATAGGATTTCCTAACCTTTATGATCAAGAAAATGGTCGCACAGGAAGCAATCTTATGGTGCATGGTTCTTGCTTTTCCGCAGGTTGTTATTCTATGAGTGATAAGAACATGGCTCAGATTTATGCGTTTGCACGGGATGCTTTTAAAGGAGGACAAAGAGAGTTTCAGTTACAGGCTTTTCCTTTCCGCATGACCGAGGATAATATGTCACGTCATAGCAAGGATCCTCATTATCAATTCTGGGTTATGCTTAAGAAAGGTTATGATTTTTTTGAAAAAAATCGTCAACCTCCAACTGTTGAGGTTTATGGAAAACGTTACGTTTTTAATCGCGATATTGATAAAACTTCAGTTTCTCGAATGCCGTGAGTGTTATTGTATTCTATTGCACTGTAACACTATCACTTAATAATGGCGATACAGGATATGCAAAAACTTTGCACATAAGGTGTTTAAGTGAGTAGTCAATATTTTAAAGCGCAGAGTTTTTTCATAGAGCCTTATGTAAGTAAATCAGATGAAGTGGGAAGCCAAGAGGAATTTTCTCAAAGAAGTTGGATTGTTTGCACATCGGCACTGGTGTCAATCTTCGTTTTTAGTGAAGAGTAAGTTAACATGGAATGTGCCTCTCTTTTTATTTCTTTCAAAGAGTTTTATTCTTTTATGCTGTAAAATATTGTCTTGTCGTGCTGTTATATAAGATACATTCACATATTTTAAAATGCGATATTGCCTCTGTCTGATTTTGGTTTTTTCTTAACAGGGATTTTGATTTCAATTAGCTTGAATAAATATAGAGTTGAGCAGAATATTTTAGAACCAAGAATTTGGCCAATCTGTCTGTGAAATGAATCACATGAAGTGGTTTGCAGATGAAGCGCATTTAGAGAGAAAACAATCTGTTTACAGATTGATGGATATTGAAAATTTTTATCATAACAATTTGATTTATAATGATAGTTTATAATTCTTCAGTTTGAATTAGGGACTAAATATCATAAGATCCTTTTATCTTAAAATTTGTTTATGGTGAATCAATCGAAACCATTTTTTGCACGCCATAAAATTGGATTGGCATGTGAATAAAATTTTTAAAGAAAGGAGTACAGATAGTTCTCATGAGTACTCTAAAGTGCCAAGTTTTTTCAAAACATTTTTAACTGGCAAAAGTATGAGGCGATCAGTTTACATATTTATAGAGTAAAGATGGAGAATGGGCCTTATACATTTCATGGAGAATTTTGTATTATATTATTTATGGGTAGCGTCTTGAAATAGGAATAATGCGTATTGAGAGACGGTGTTTTTAAACGAGTGCGTGAATTCGTGATACAATGGTATTCTATTTTGTGTGAGGGCGACGATTTTACAGATAAGGGTAATATGTTAGCGCTGGAGTGTTTTAATAGATAGTCATTTTCCGGCATGTGATTTTGTAAGAGAGCTAAAAAGTTTCAATTGTGGTAGTCTATGGGGATTTTGCCGCTCAGTGAAAAGGTACGAATAATTTTATGAGAGGCATTATTGTGCAGAAAGCATTGTTAAAAATGTGTATTTTCTTATTTTTTATTCCATTATGTTAATAAACTTGAATAGAAATATTTATGAAAGTTTTTTATAAATTTATAACATATTGATTATAAAGATAATTTAGTGTTATTCAAGTTAAATTAGAACCCTGAATACCGTAAGATTCCACATTTCAAAGCTGTTGCATGTTGAATAAATTAAAACCATTTGCTTGCACATTACAAGCGAGGATTGCTGCGTGGGTGAAATTGTACAAGAAAGACTAAAATGCTTTTTACAAACCGTTTCAAGTGCCAAAAGCTATTTCAACATTGGGAATTAGCAAAGTGTGTAATGATGTGCCGGTTTGCTCCTTTAAAAACATAAAGATGGTGGTGTCAATGAATTTAATGCTATATCATTGAAGAGGAGAAAAAATTAAAATTTTATTCCTGGAATGACCAGAGGATTTTCTAAGAGAGCTGTTTTGTCTGCAGTATCTATTGCTGGTTTATTAAAAAAAGCATTGAGGAGTTTTTGTATAGCTTCTTTTTCAACACCATCGGCAATGATGACGAAACGTGTTTGTTTTATTCCTTTTGGCCATGCTGGCAATCTTATGGGAGGGTGAAAAAATGTTTGTACGCCATGTAATACGAGTGGGCGATAAGGGTCATCACGCAATGCGATAATTGCTTTAATACGTAATAATTTTGTACCATAACGCTCTTGTAGGAGATCTAAAAAGACTTCAATTGTGGCGTAATCAACAGGACCCTCACAGTTTAGTGAAAAGGTACGAATGGTTTTATGGGGGGTATGATCATGCGGGGTAGTCGTAAGATTTTGTTTAAGTTTTGTATTTTCTACTTTTTCAGCCCATAATGTGTTATTTATTAATAGATTTGAACAGAAATCTTCAGAATGGGCGTCAATGATTTGTGCTGTAGGATTCATTGTTTTAAGTGTGCTAAGGAGTGTATCTGAAAGCGTTTGTGGGTCTCTAAGATCTGTTTTGGTGAGAATGATTTTATCAGCAAATATTAATTGTTTATATATTTCAGGATAGCGCTCACATATGGAAAGCGGGCTTAATGTATCAAATGTTGCAAGAACAGCATTTATGGACAATGTTTGAATAAACAACGGGTGGCTTAAAAGTATTTGTAAAATAGGGGCGGGATCAGCCATCCCTGTGGTTTCAATGATAATATGATGGAGTTGTTTGATCTGTCCTGTCTGAACGCGATTTATTAAATCAATTAATGTGTCGATGAGATCACTGCGTAAATTGCAGCATAAGCAGCCATTGGCAAGCTCAATAATTCCTTCTGTCGTTTTTTCAACCAGAAGGTGGTCAATACTGATTTCGCCGAATTCATTGATGATAACAGCACATTCTGTTAAAAGAGGGTCTTGTAGCATACG
Organism: Bartonella sp. CL70QHWL; assembly: GCF_042194855.1. Classification (NCBI taxonomy): domain Bacteria; kingdom Pseudomonadati; phylum Pseudomonadota; class Alphaproteobacteria; order Hyphomicrobiales; family Bartonellaceae; genus Bartonella; species Bartonella sp. CL70QHWL. The sequence goes on from NZ_JBHINJ010000001.1 coordinate 255,328, forward strand.
GTTGAGCAAAGTTGTTTTGCCAGAGCCTAAAAAACCTGTAATAAGCGTGAGGGGGATGCGCTTTATTTTCATGTTAATCATCAATCATAGTTTTGTTTTTAAAAAATATATCTCAGTATGTCTAACCAATTTATAATGGTGTCCGTGAGGGATATAATGGTTAATCCCCCATGAAATCCATTGTACCACTATCTTTACGCTTATAAAGGTAGGTGCACGTGGGTATATCATACACTTTTTAGCGTCAATGTTACGATAATTCTTAGTTCTTGAAAGGACTTATAGGAAGAATTTTTATTCTTTGTTTTAATTATTTTATCTACATGTTCATCCACCTTGTGGTGGCAAGAAACTGGTTTTTATTGCTTCAACAAATACAGATTTGAAATGAGAGAATCTTACAATACTTGTGGTTCTGACATAAGGTACAAAATAATTAATTATCATTATAAATCAAAGTATTATAATTAATTTTAGATTATGATTTATGACTTTTTATAGAATGGTTTGCGTGCCTTTTATACGGAATATAGGGTTTTCTTAGTGGTTTTACTGTCATTTTAGGTGTTTGTGGCGTACGAATGAGATGTACTGATAAAGGATGAGAAAAAGAAGGTGGAGCAGTGATAAAAGGTGAGGTGAGAATAATATTTCCTTGATCATCATATGAATTTGCATGCATTTTTATGGCTTCAGGTGTGCATGTTTGTTGTCTCATATTGTTGGCTTGTGTTATGTTGCTCCCATAAGGTTTTAATGTTGCTAGTGTTAATTGGGGGTTTCCTTGGTGCAAAAATCCTGTTTCAAGAAGTTGTGCAGCTTTTTCTTCTCTTTCACTTATGTTGTTAGCCCCTAGAATGACAGCAATAATTGTACGTTTATTGCGGGTGGCTGAGGCAACAAGATTAAAACCAGAGGCACAAATAAAGCCTGTTTTCATACCGTCTATCCCATAAAAACGGCCAATGAGGTTGTTTGAGTTATGTTGGATTTTTCGATTATTACCAAAATCAATGGCTGGAATAGAAAAATAATGAGCATATTGTGGAAATTCTCGACGTATTTGAACGGCTAAAAGAGCAATATCGCGTGCCGTGGAGTAGTTTTGAGGATCTGGTAAACCACTTGCGTTCGCAAAATGGGTGCCAAACATGCCTAAACGTTTAGCTTCGCTATTCATTTTACGTACAAAATCTTTCTGTGAACCCGCAATAGCTTCACTCATGGCAATGGCTAAATCATTGGTAGATTTAACCATGGTAATACTTAAGGCTGTATCAAGTGTGAGTACAGAACCAGCTTTATAGCCTGAACGATATGAGGGAGCTTTTGCGGCGTATTCGCTGATGGTGATATGTTTGTTTGGTGAAACTTCCCCTCGGCTCATGGCACGAAAAATAACATAAGCGGTCATTAATTTTGTCAAGGAAGCAGGATACCAACGCTCAAAAGCTTGATTATGTTTTAAGATACGCCTCGTTGTAACATCAACAGAAATAAAAGGCTGCGCTAGAGCAACAGCGCTGGATAAACTCAAAATCACAGAAAAAAATAAATTATAGAAGAGACGTTGCATTAATTTAAATCTAGTTCCCTCTTATTCGTTATTTAGAATTTTTTTAATGTAGCACACAAAGCTTTTAAGTCTAGGATAGGGAGGAAAGATGGTTAATTGCTGTATCCGTTGTGTATGTGGGATAAAAAACAACACTCATTTTTATTTTCCCCTTGAATTTGGTTTGATGACTTAAGTATCTCAAGAAATACTTTTTAAATAATGAAGATTGTACAAGATTTCAGATTCTTGGGGGATTGATGTTTCTTAGGAAGGAACGAATCTGCATAATCATACATTTTTCTTGCTTTCCTATTAGGACAGCCCTTGGTATTTGAGACGGTTCGTAAAAAGTATTTTAATCTTTTCTTGTATCGTTTTATTCACACGAGGTATCCCCGCTTGTAATGTGCAAGAAAATAATTCTAATTGATTCAACCTAGAGTAGATTTGAAATGAGAAAATCTTACGGTATTCAGGGTTCTCATTCAAGTTGAATAACGCTAAAATATCCTTATAAATCAATGAGATATAAGTTATTTAAATGATTTTAAAGAGAGGAAGAATTCTTTTTCAAAAAAATTTACACATTGATTATTTCTTATCATGTACATGTGTTTTATAATTTTGAATTAGAAAGTTTGAAGTATCTTTCTTATATTTTTGTTTCCTATACTCCGCTCAATATACAAAGTGATGCATTATTCTTATCAATCAGTGCATTGTTTCATGATGATTTAGTTTTTGAAGTTTCTGAACAGCGTATGGTGGCATAGGAGGAGGGGTAGGATCTTGAGCTGCTAAGAGAAGCAGTTCATCACACGCTTTTTCAGTTTTTTGGACAAGTTGATCTAGAAAATCACGTTTGCTTAAACCAGCCTCTATCGGGGGAAGAATACGGACACGAATTGTTCCAGGATAGCGGCGAAAATTATTGCGTGGCCAATATAAACCCGCATTATGTGCAATAGGAACAACTTGAAGTCCTAATTCATTATAGAGCGCGACAATTCCTGACTTATAATCTGGTTCTTGACCGGGTTGTCGGCGTGTTCCTTCGGGAAAAATCAAGATTTGGCGCCCTTGTTTTACTTTCTCTTTTGCTTTTTGTATAATCATTTTTAAGGCTTTGATGGGTGTTGTGCGGTTAATGGGGATAATTTGCGTTTTTGCCATATACCAGCCAAACAATGGAATCCACATCAATTCACGTTTTAAAATGAGAGTGGGATCATCAAAATAGGGAACAAGACTGAAAGTTTCCCAAGCCGATTGATGCTTTGGAGCAATGATGTAGGGTCCTTTGGGAAGATTTTCTAAACCTTCAATCTCATAACTTGTGCCTGCGATGTATTTTTGCAAAAAGAGAGTAACGCGCGCCCATGTTTTAGGGACAATCCATGCCTTTTTGCGGGGCATTAAAAAATAAACGGGAGCGTAAAGAATCATTTGTATGAAAGTTGTTGTATAAAAAGCGAACGTAAAAAGAATAGAACGAAGGATAAGCACTACATTTTCCATTTTATATCTATAAGAAGACTTCGTATATAATATAATTCACATGAGAAAACATCTTCTTTATATTTTTTCAAGCATCTATTTTTCGGTAACTCATTTTCCGATATTTAAAAACAGAAGGAAAGAGGTTGATGGAATTACAAAAAGATAAACTTTTTATTCCACGGATTTTATCTATTGCGGGAACAGATCCTTCTGGTGGCGCTGGAATGCAGGCGGATTTGAAGGTTTTTTCAGCTATGAAAACTTATGGTATGAGTGTGGTTACAGCTGTTGTTGCACAAAATACTCAGGGTGTGCGTTCTTTTCAGGCATTAGATGCTTCTTTTGTTGCAGATCAAATTGATTCTGTTTTTGAGGATATCCATGTTGATGCTGTTAAAATTGGTATGGTTGCAAATGCTCAGATTGCACAGGTTATTGGAGAACGTCTTGCTTATCATAAAGCGCGTTTCATTGTTTTTGATCCGGTTATGGTTGCAAAAAGTGGTGATGTTCTTTTAAAGTCTGATGCAATTGAAATTATGCGTGATGTTCTTGTGCCGATGTCAACTTTGATCACGCCAAATTTGCCTGAAGCTGCATTGTTATTGGGATGTGAAGTGCAATGGTCTTTAGAGACTATGTATCAATATGCTCCACGACTTTTGGCGCTAGGGTGTCGTGCAGTTTTGTTAAAAGGGGGACATTTGAATACGCTTACCAGAAATAGTACAGAAAATTACGATTGTTCTAGTCCAGATCTTTATTGTGATTGTGAAAACCTTGTTATACTTGAAGCCTCTCGTCTTTCAACCACTCATGATCATGGGACAGGGTGTACCATTTCTGCTGCCATTGCAGCTCTGTTACCTACCCAACCTTTGGATTGCGCTGTTAAACAAGCAAAAGATTATTTGCATGGCGCTTTAACTGCCTCAGATGCTTTAAAAGTAGGGAAAGGGCGAGGGCCGCTTCATCATTTTTATGCATTATGGAAAGATTAATACAACGATTGATAGTGAAAAATCTTCACTCTATGAATTTGTTTCGTCATTATATGCTGTTTTGGACTTATGACTATAAGTGTTAGCGCATTGTAGCTTAACAGTTATTTTGTATTAAGAAGGATGAGAAAAAAATGTTATAATTTGTTTCTTTTATATATTTTTTACGATTAATCTATCCTGTTTCAGAGGCAATTTTGAGTATAAAAAAAGAGAGAGAAAGGAATTGTAAAATCAGGATTTGATAGAAAAAAGGATAGAGGGAAAGACCAATATTAAAGCTGGCTGATCCCACTATATTTGCTGTTTCTTATATTGGTGGCAAAACAGGATGAGCCAAAATCGTTATCAAAATTATTGAAGATATCTAACATTTACAGAGTTTTTTGTCGGCATGGATAGGGTTTTCTAAATAGAAATTGATGCTTTCTGATGGAATTATCAATGATCTTTCAGGTGATGTGGTAAATTTTTTTCGGATATTACAACGTCATTATCCTTTTTATGGAACTGCTTTATGGAATTATTGGCGTTTCAGATGAGTAGCCATGAGGAGTTTCAATATTTAATACAGCAAGATCTAGAAACTTTCACGCATTTAGAGCGGGTTTTAAGGTTTTTATATTTATAGTGATTAAATTTTAGCGAGAAGATAGTCGATCGTACAATCGGAGTTTCAATAGACCTGTAGCGTATGGTTTAATCTTTTCAAAATTGAATTTTTATTCTGTTGTTTAGCAGATGTTACCATTAAACATTTAAAATGGTCTGATTTTATTGTGCGCTATGACGGTTTCAACACCTTATGTTACCTTATCTTGATTGAAGTTACGTTCCTCATGTAAAATAGAATGCACTTATATTGTTAATTCACATGTTTATTTTAAAGAGATTTCTCTCAAGGTGTGTAACATCCATTTTATAATAATGTTCGTGAATGGTCTGAAGCCTCTATGAAGTGTATAAAACTATTATGCTTCCCATTTTTACGTTTTAAGGTGAAAGGGGTTATACTATTTTAGCTCCCAATGTTGCGATAATCTTTGGTATTTCAGAGCGTTCAGAAGAAGAGTTTTTATTCCTTTCTTCAAGTGAATTTTATCGATACGTCAATTTTGCCTGTTATGCGTGAGCAGATGATTGTGAGTGATTTTAATGTATAGAGATTTGAAATGAGATAGTCCTATGATATTTGAGACGCTTGCTCAATATGAATAATGATAAATTATCTTTATAAATCAAGTTATTAATTTATTTTTGTGTTTAAGATTATTCTGGATAAGAATTTGTTCAAGCAAGAGGATTACCAAATGATGTCCACGCTGTTTGCACAAGTACAAGGGAAAATTTCTTTTGTCTTTCAAATGATGTGCTAGAAATCCCAAAAACTTAATTCACTCTACATAATAGGTGAAAATAGTTTATTTCGTGTAAAAATAATACAATTAGCGTGAGAAATTTCTGATCATCAACTGTGATATAAAAAAGAAACAATACACATAAAGGACCTTTAAATGCTCTTTGAAAGTTTTTTTAAGCTCCTTTGGTTATTTTATAAAGCGAAAATTTTTTCTATTAATTAACTAACAGACTAACCATCTAACAAACTATAATGCAACTGTCGTTCTAAATATTTGCTTTCGAGTTCTTCATAATTATCAGTAACAAACAGTAGATTATTGATCATATAAAAAATTTACACTTATTCAACTTAGATTTGTGATAGATATCTTTATTTAAGACAAAGTAAGAAAATAAGAAAATTTGAGTGAGTCATTTAAAACAATTATATTTGTAATGATTTTAGCTTTTCACTATCAGTAGTAAAGGGGATTGGCCAAGCTTCCTTGGTTGTATCGATTGCTTGATCATATTTGAGCTCTGCTGAAAATAATAAATTCTTTTAGTTGATGAGCAAAAAAGAATTCATCACTCAATGATCATGTGTTTATTGGAATAAATTTTAAATTCACCAAAGTTTGTAAAGCCCAATTTTTTATAAATGCCAATTCCCTCGTGAGAGGCTTGCATACCAATAACATGACATTTCTTTCTTTTTAAATGCTCAATAGCAATTTTTGTCATGAATGACCCAACACCTCTTTTCTGAAAATCTGGATTGGTGACAATATCATACACTCCACCAACTCCATCTGCTTTAATACAAAAACATATTGCTACAGGATTGTTATTTATATAACCAACGAACATCTCTACATCAGAGTCTTTATTTATAACAACGGCCTATTGTTTCATAAAATATAACTGCTTCTTCATCAAAAGGCTCGAAGACTGATGCCATAACATTTCCATAATCTCTAAAATCTTGAAGTGATTCAACTTCCTTGATTTTGAAGTTATCCGGCATAGAAGTAACATGTGAGTCTATATCTTGCGCTAAAGCTGCCATGCCTACCTCTGTTTCAACATGCTCTAAGCTAATAGATAAGAGAACTTCATCAACTTTATAATGAGACGAATGAGGTCCAACCCACCAAGCTAAAGGTAGTTTCTGCGCATTACAAGAAAGCGATTATAGATTTTGTCTGCTCTACAGGTATAGTTTCTTGTAAATTTTTAGCAGAGATAATATTGAATGTATCTGAAGCAAATGTTGAATTAATAGAAGAAACGCCATTTTAAAAATCAACAACCTTTATTTTAGGGCACAATTTTGGTAAAAAACGTACTTTTGAACAAAAATTATTCTCTAATGATAAGTCAATTTTTGATTTGTTTAACATTTGTTTTTCTTGTTATTGCTCATCATTTCTAATTAATCTTTTATACGGGGGCTGTAAAAAATCCGTCTAAGTTAAAAATTATTATCTTAGATCTAAGCCCCAATCCAATAGATGCTTCACAAGAAATTACGAATCTTAGAAAAACTTTGAAAAAAGTAAATTGATACAAAACCGAGTGGAAAAATATACAAAACCTGCTGGCAAGATACATACAGCTACAACAACCGATGACAAGCTATAACTCCATACAAGAACGAATAAATACAAAATTCAATGGAGCGGGCGATGGGATTCGAACCCACGACCCCAACCTTGGCAAGGTTGTGCTCTACCCCTGAGCTACACCCGCTTACCGATTCGATATATGTCTTGTCTGTATGGCGTAGGCTTCTACGAATTGCAACAAAAAAATATCATTTTAGTTTGATTTATTTTGTCCATGTTTAAATAAAATGAAATAAAGATTGATTTTAGAAAATTCTTCAGTAATAAATTATTCCTTTTTTAATTTTTGCATGGAGAGGGGTGGAATATAATGTTGAAGAGAATAAATATATTAGGGATTATCATTGCAACTGTTTTTATGATGAACAGTGTTGCAAAGGCCGATGACCAAGTTAAACACGTTAAAGTTGCAATAACGCAAATTATGGTCCATCCTGCTGCGGATGCTGTTCGTAAAGGTGTGGAAGATGTGCTTGCAGCAAATGGTTATAAGCAAGGTGAAAATTTTCAACTTACCTTTTTATCAGCGCAGGGTAATATTTCAACAGCAACGCAAATTGCACGTAAATTTGTTGGTGATAAACCCGATGTTATTGTAGCAATTACCACGCCTTCAGCACAAACGATGCTTGCGGCAACAAAAACAATTCCTATCGTCTTTGCAGCGATTTCTGATCCTATCGGAGCTAAAATCGTTTCTTCACTTACCAAACCTGGCGGTAATATGACGGGGAGTTCTGATCGTATAGATGTTGCAGAAAGTGTTAGACTTTTACAAGAAGTAAAACCAGATTTGAAAAAAATTGGTTATCTTTATAATGCTTCTGAGGCAAATTCTGTTTCGACACTTAAAACGTTAAAGGATGTAGCAAAAAAAGCTGGAATTGAAATTATTCCCTCATCGGCACCAAAGCCTTCAGATGTGCAGGCAGCAACACGCGCTTTAATCGGTAAGGTCGATATTATTTTTGTTCCTGCTGATAATACGATTTTATCTGTTTTAGAAGGTGCAATAAAGGTCTCAGAGGAAGCCAATATGCCTGTATTTACTGTTGATGCTAATACTATCGGGCGCGGGCCTTTTATGACGCAAGGTGTGAATTTCTATGATGTAGGGGTTGATGCTGGAAAATTGGTCGTGCGTATTCTAAAGGGTGAAAAACCTGGTGATATTGATGTTGTACAGGCAGCTAATAATGACATTCGAATTGATTTGAAAGCAGCCCAAAAAGCAGGGATTGTTATTCCGCAGGCAGTTATTGACCGTGCAACAAAAGTGATTCAATAACTTTTATTGATCAAAGTGTTGATCCTATAAAAATACGTTAAGTTTTCATGGAGATTGTTTTTACATGAATATATTTGCGTTTTCTGGTGCTGTGGAATTAGGCCTTATTTATGCGTTTGTTGCTATAGGGGTTTATCTTTCATTTCGGGTTTTAGATTTTCCTGATTTAACAGTTGATGGATCGTTTCTTCTTGGTTCCTGTGTCTGTGGTGTTTTGATTCTCTTGGGTTTCAATGCATGGACAGCTATGGCATGTGCTTTTTGTGCAGGTATGGTGGCTGGTTTATTAACGGCTATGTTGAATTTGCGTTTTGGCATTTTGAATCTTTTAGCTTCTATTTTAACAATGTCGGCACTTTATACGGTTAATCTTCGTATTATGGGAATTATGGGAGGGTCTAATGTTAATTTAGCTCTTGCTGATACGGCGTTAACGCCCTTTTATAATCTGTTTGGTTTGTCTGATATTTTTGTGCGCCCTCTTTTCGTTGGTATTGTGTTGCTCGTTATGGCGTTTTTGATTTGGCGCTTTTTGGAAAGTGAAATTGGTCTTGCTATGCGTGCAATGGGAGCTAATCCACGCATGGCGACGGCGCAAGGTGTTCATACATCAGCATTGATATATTTTGGAATGGGGCTTTCCAATGCGTGTGTGGCACTTGGTGGTTCTCTTTATATTCAAACTGCGATTGCAACAGATATTACCGGTGGAATTGGAACAATTGTTTTTGGATTGGCAGCCGTGATTATCGGTGAAACTCTCTTTCGTACGCGCAATATTTTTTGGATTATAATCAGCTGTATTGTAGGGTCTGTGCTTTATCGTGTGGCGGTGCAATTTGCATTTGAAGCAAATGGAATTGGTATTGATACGTCGACAGATCTTCAGTTGATTACTTCACTGTTGGTTATTTTAACCCTTATTGTGCCACGCTATTGGAGGAGGCGTAAACGTGATTGAATTTTTTCATGTTGGGGTCACATTTAAACCGCAAACACCTTTGGAAAAACAGGCTTTAATTGATATTAACCTGAAAATTGATCAGGGTAGTTTTGTTACGGTTATTGGTTCAAATGGTGCTGGTAAATCAACTTTGCTCAGTGTTTTAGCGGGTGCAACGCTTCCTTCAACAGGGAAAGTGGTTATCAATGGACAAAATGTTTCTAGGCAATCAGTCAGTGAACGCGCTGGAAAAATTGCTTGTGTTTTTCAAGATTCGTTAGAGGGAAGTTGTGGTTCTTTAACAATTGAAGAAAATTTGGCTCTTGCTGCTCTTCGAGGAAGTCGTCGTGGTTTGCGTGCGGCTTTAAATTATGAGAAACGGCAATTTTTTCGAGAGAAAATTGCTCAATTAGGCATTGGTCTTGAAGCATATATTCATAATCCTATGGATAGTTTATCAGGTGGGCAACGCCAAGCAGTTTGTCTTGTGATGGCAACGTTAGCACATGCGGATGTTTTATTGCTTGATGAACATACCTCAGCACTTGATCCTGGAATGGCTGATTTTGTGATGCGGTTGACTGAAAAAATCGTTGAAGAGAAAAAATTAACGACTATCATGGTGACTCATTCTATGCGTCAGGCTCTTGATTATGGCGATCGCACCTTGATGTTGCATGGTGGAAAAGTGATTTTGGATGTCTGTCATGAAGAGCGTAAGGGCTTGAATGTCAATGATTTAATTGGCATGTTTCAGAAAGTTCGCGGGGAAGTTCTTGATGATGATGAACTGTTAATGGATTAATAGTGTGGCTCAGAAAAAAGCACATGAAGTTGATCAGTTTTTAACGCGTTTTTCACGTGCTTTTCCTATTGTTCTCATTTATGGGCCAGATCGTGGTCTTGTTTGTGAGCGTGCACAATGTTTTGCAAAACTTACACAGGTAGCAATAGAAGATCCATTTTCGACAATTCGTTTGGATGCTGCTGAAATTGATAAAGATCCTGCGCGTTTGGAAAATGAAGCGCGTACGTTATCGCTTTTTGGGGGAGATCGTTTGATATGGATCTCTAATGCTGCTAACCAAAAAGGTTTTCTTGCTGCTTTAAAACTTTTAATTGAGAAGCCACCAGAAGCTTGTTTTATACTCATTGAATCAGGGGATTTAAAAAAAGGAACAGGGTTGCGCAATGCTGTTGAAACGGCATCAAAAGCGATGGCTTTGCCCTGTTTTGCCGATGATATGCGTTCTCTTGACGGTTTGATTGATGAGGTTTTAGGACAGTTTAAGAAGACTATTTCTTTGGATGCACGTAGATGGTTGCATGAAAGTTTAGGGGCGGATCGCCTTGTATCACGAGGTGAATTAGAAAAGCTTTGTCTTTACGCTGCAAATGCTCACGTTACTCTTGAAGATGTGAAAGCTGTTGTAAGCGATGTCAGTGCTCTTTCTCAAGATGAAGTCATTGATGCTCTTTTATTGGGCGATATATCAGGCTTTGAAGTGCATTTTAATCGACATGCAGCAGTGCATGGGGCACTTTTTTTAATTTTGAGTACAGCTCAAAGGCATTTTCAGCAATTACAGCTATTGCGTTATCAGGTAGAGGTTGAAGGAAAATCGCCTTTTACGGTGGTTTCTGAAGCTCGTCCTCCCATTTTTTTTCAACGGAAAAAGATCGTTGAACAAGCTTTAAAATATTGGAAATTAGAACAAATTTCTTATGCAATGGAAAGAATTCAGAGTGCTGTTTTAGACAGTCGTAAAAATCCACTTTTGGGCGAAGCTATCATTCGTCAAGTTTTGTTAGGGCTTACAATTATTGCACGACGCCAGATGGCAGCTTAACCGCCTAGAAATATAATGATTTTTTATTTTTGGTATACCACAGAGGCATTTTCAGCAATTAAAACTGTTATGCTATCAAGTAGAGGTTGGTGGAACTTGTATTTTTGAGGATGCATTTTAGGAGCTTGAAAGCTTGATAGAAATTTTTCTTCAAAAGAAATAGTTTATTTTCAAAAGGCCATTTTGAAACAGTTTTATTATTTTGTTGTATCGTAAAGTACTGTTTTTTAGAGTAGTGATACGAGGCTCATATCAAATTTTATGTATTCGATGTTTTTTTGTGTGGATATTTGGTGAATATTAGGTTGGTTCATAGAGTCTTAATGGAGTAACACCCCCATGTAAAACAGAGTATCTCAAACAACAGAAGACACTTGTATGGTAGATTCATACGCTTTCTTAGAAATATTTTTCAATGCGCGTCATATCTATTTCGCGGCGGTGTTTATGAATGGTGTAGAAGTAAAGTTCCTTGTGAAGAATATAAAACCCATAGAGCAACTCTATCTTTACGCTTAATAAAAGTGCAAGTCGACACTCATTATATACTTTGCTAGCCTCTAATGTTGCTACAGTTTTTAGCATTAGAGAGCGTTTTTCATCATTTTGCTCACATGTCTTCTTGTGATGTGTAGACAAGAGATTTTAATTGATAAGAGGGTTTGTGATGGAAGAATTTTACAGTATTCGAAGTTATGATTCAAATTGAAAAAAATTATTATTTTTATAAATCAATATACTATAGATTAATTGAATCACATAAAATAGTGAGCCAGAGGAATCTTTTAGACAAGAAAATGAACGGTGTGCAGATCTGTATGAATTAAGAATCTTCGTGGGATGAGGAGAAGGTCAAAATAGATTATGATGAAAACGACAGCACCTATGGGGAAACTTTTATGTTTGATACAGAGATGATTATCTTAGCAATGAATGTGTCTCATAAACAAAGCTAGCCATTGTTTATTATTAATAATTTATTATTTTTTATATTGAATCAATCAGAACAATGTCTTTTACACGTCATAAGTGGGGGCGTGTGGATAAAAACTGTGCAAGAAAGCACTAAAAATGCCTCTTATGAATGCTCTCAAATTCCAAGGTTTTTTGCAACATTGGGGGTAGGAAAATATAATAATAGTGTTTTATTAAGTGTAAAGAGGGTCGTGCTTAATGGATTTATAGTTATAACATTTACGAACATTGTCGTGAGATAGGCTGGGGAGCGAGATGCCTTTTTAAAACAAACGCATGAATTTGTAATCCAAATCTATTCTATTTAGGGCGTTCTATTTTACGCGAGGGGTGTGATTCCATTAAAGGGATGTTCAGTGTTTTTGTTATCAAACTTTTTCTTTATTGAGAGGGCGTGTTTTTCTCATATTTATTTTATTTATGGTATCCGGAATCGGGAGAGGAAAATGTTTTTAATGGTATCTTTTGGTATGCGTTGTTTTACGGTGTTTTCAATATTCGCGAAACTTATGTTGATGTTGTAGGTGGAGTCGTAATACGTTTTTATATAGGTCTAATGTACAAATTAATGAACGTATCGGGATAATTGGAGAAGAGTTAGTGTCTGCTTACGCTTTTGATGTGTTTTTTTGTGAGTAAATTAGTAAGATAAAGTAAACTGATGGGATTTTATGTAGAGTCGTTGTTATCCTAATTGAGAGTGCATTTTATTTTGTTTCGGTGATGCGCTTTGATCAGTAATTAAGAGGGAGTTTTAGAGCGTGATGTTAGATTTCTCGTCATTTATTTTTTATGTGTTTTCTAGGTAAAGTGATCTGTTGTCAGCTTGCGCAGGTGATAATTGGTAAGCTGCGTTATTCTTTATTCCCTAGTTGTCGTTTTTAATGTTTTACGCATAACTCTTGAACAAACAAACAAGAAAATTGTGATTTTACAATTGTCTTTATTGCCATTTGCAAAGAATCTTAGAAGGTGAAAGATGCTCCATATTCAGTTTGAAAAAATAGCACTCATTGGGATCGGTCTGATTGGGTCTTCTTTAGCAAGAGTGATTAAAAAGAAAAATCTTGCGGCTCAGATTTCTATTGCAACACGTCGTCCAGAAACCCTGAAAAGAGCGCGTGAATTGGAGCTTGGGGATTTTTATACGACAGATAATGCAAAAGCTGTTGAAGGAGCAGATTTGGTTATTCTTTCTGTTCCTGTTGGAGCTAGTGCAGAAGTGGCAAAAACTATTCGTGATCATTTAAAACTTGGAGCGATTGTGAGTGATGTTGGTTCTACGAAAGCGTTGGTTATTGCGGAAATGGCACCTTTATTGCCAAAAACGGTTCATTTTATTCCAGGGCATCCAATTGCTGGAACGGAATATTCAGGACCGGATGCTGGTTTTGCTGATTTATTTATGAATCGTTGGTGTATTTTAACGCCTTTTGCGGATAGCGATGCTGCTGCTGTCGCACAATTAACAGCGTTTTGGGAAGCTTGTGGTGCGCGTGTCGAAAAGATGGAACCTAAGCATCATGATCTTGTTTTGGCTATTGTTTCACATTTACCCCATTTGATTGCGTATAATACTGTTGGGACAGCGAGTGATTTAGAAAAAGTAACAAATTCGGAAGTGATTGCTTATTCCGCTTCCGGTTTTCGTGATTTTACGCGTTTAGCATCTTCTGATCCCGTTATGTGGCGAGATATTTGTTTGCATAATAAGGATGCTATTTTAGAAATGTTGAGCCGTTTTAGTGAGGGGCTTGCTTTTTTAGAACGGGCAATTCATTTAGGAGATGGTGAGACACTGTTTAACTTTTTTACACGTACGCGTGCTGTACGTCGCAATATTATTGATGCTGGACAGGAAATTGATGCTCCTGATTTTGGACGTCAGAGTGTTTCTAAAAAAGGGTGAATAAAAGCAAGGGGGTTTTGTTGAATTTCGTTGGTTTTTTCTAGAAATCGATAAGAAGTTTTTTCTTTATTCAGTCATAGATTGCAATAAAAAGGAGGGGCGATTGCTCCGATACAGATAATCATGACTTCAAAAGGTTTTATGTGTGCACGATCATCTTGCTTAGCTCTCTATAGGGCATATGATGTACAGAAGAGGTTACTGATCTGTAGAAGTAACAAAAAAATGAGGTCGTTGTAGAACTTCATAGAGTGGGTTATTGTTTTTGTTTTGGTATAAAGTCGGGCTTGACCGTATTGATTATTGACCTTTATATTGCAACATTGCAAAATGTTTATTTGCAGAGTTTTGATGATTTTTATAAAACTTGAAATAGACTGAGGAAGAGTTTTACCAGAAAGTATTGAGTTTTGTTAAAAAATATCTTTTGGTATAGCTATCGTATTTTGGGTGACGCAGTAAGTCATTATTGGCGTGATAATGGGAGTGCTTTTGCAAGCCATGTTGCGCTATCGGGGCTTTTAGCATTTTTCCCTTTTTTTATTTTTGGAACATCGTTTGCTCGTTTTCTAGGGGCTTTTACCTATACACCGCAAAAAATTAAAGCACTGGTGCAGTTATTGCCTGATGTTATTGCAGAGCCTTTATCTCAGGAAATTGTCAATGTTTTAACCATTCATCGAGGAGGTGTGTTGACGCTTTCTGTCATTGGAGCGGCTTATTTTGCTTCTAATGGGATAGAGGCTTTGCGTACGGCTTTAAATAAAGCTTACCGTGTTACTGATCGACGGAGTTTGTTATTTTGTCGTTTTCAAAGTCTGTTTTTTGTAATCCTTGGAGCTGTTGGTCTTGTTGTGATTAGTTTTTTATTGATTCTGGCGCCTTTGTTGATCAAAATTATGCAAAATCATTCTTTTTTTATGACTGAATATATTGCTGTTATTCGTGTATGGCGTTATACAGTTGCAATCGTTATTTTGTTTATCAGTCTTTTGATTGTTCATAAATGGCTTCCAGCAGGGCGGCGGAAAATTATAGATATTTTACCAGGAATAGTGGTGACAATGTTTATATGGTTTATGGCTTCTATCGCTTTTGCGCAATATTTAACGATGTTTGATTATATTTCTACCTATGCAGGGTTGGCATCTATTATGGTTGCTATTATTTTTCTCTACATATTGAGTGCAATTTTTATTTTGGGAGGAGAAATAAACGCGGCGATAATGTTTTATCGCAAGGATTTGCAACATTCAGATGAATGAAAGAGCTTATTATTGCTTGAAAGCCAAGGTATGAATATCCCAATAAAGCCTGCTATCACTTTGTTGATTGATGCGGATGCTTGTCCTGTAAAAGATGAAGTTTATCGTGTGATGAATCGTTATCAGCTTAAGACATTTGTTGTGGCAAATCGTTCTTTGTCCCTTCCAGATGAAGCACTCATTGAAAGAGTGGTCGTTGCTGGTGAATTCAATGGTGCTGATGATTGGATTGTAGAACATGTGCATGAGGCAAGTATCGTTATTACCAGTGATATTCCTTTAGCAGCACGGGTTGTGCAAGCTGGGGGTTTTTGTCTTTCGCCAACGGGGCGTATTTTTGATGTAAATTCAATTGGTCAGGCTTTGGCGATGCGCAATTTGATGGAAGATTTGCGTGGACAGGGCAGTATAATAGGTGGTCCCCGTCCTTTTTCTCGTAAAGACCGTTCTGCTTTTTTGTCAGCACTGGATCTTGTTATACAACGTTTAAAAAGACGCGGTTATTAAAGTTATAGGGCTTCTTTAATGACTGCTTTTATAAGTGCTTTGGCATCGTCATTGGCCCATGGAGCTGCACCATTGAAAGAAGCAATGAGATATCCCTCTTTATCAATGAGCAATGTAATGGGGAGTCCTAAAGCGAGCCCCTGTTTTCTAACATTGTTGAAAATATCCATTGTTTCATCGCGATAGTAAAGCAAATTATCTGAATGAATATTCTGTAAAAATTGCTGAATTTTTTCAGGAGAAGCAGTTTTATCGATATTAATAGCTATGACATCAAAGTTTTCTCCACCTAATTCACGTTTTAATTGCGCAAGTTCAGGCATTTCTGTGCGGCAAGGTGCACACCAAATAGCCCATAGATTGACCAGCATTGGTTTTCCAGTAAATTCGCTGAGTGTGTGCTCTTTTCCTAGAATATCCTTGAAAGAGAGTTTATTCATATCTGAGGGCGTATCAGCAAATCGTATGTGGCTAAAAAAGCCTTTTGCTGCTTTTCGTATCGCCATCATTTTTTCTGCTCGTGCTTTATTAATGTTTATTTCTTGTGCTTGTGCTGCTGAAATGAAATTGAAAAGAAAAAACTCTCTTTTGGTATCGTAGTTTATGGTTGCGTATAAACTCAATGCAATGATAAAGAATGCAAGGGAAAGTTGCCTTTTTTTATTGTTTTTTTTGCTGATGAAAATTTGAAAAATCATAATTTTGTCCTTTGGATGGGTGTTTTCAGAATATGACAGATGAGAAGTTAAAGAACCAAATGTGGGGTGGTCGGTTTGCGGCAGGCCCTGCTGCAATTATGGAAGAAATTAATGCTTCTATTGATTTTGATCAAAAACTTTATCGACAAGATATTGAAGGTTCTCTTTCTCATGCAGCTATGTTAGCGCAAACGAAAATCATTTCACAATCAGATTATGAAAAAATTGTTCATGGTTTGAAACTTATTCGCCAAGAAATTGAAGACGGTAAATTTGTTTTTTCACGAAAGCTTGAAGATATTCATATGAATATTGAAGCGCGGCTGAGCGAATTGATAGGTCCTGTAGCTGGGCGTTTGCATACGGCGCGTTCACGCAATGATCAAGTTGCTGTTGATTTTCGCTTGTGGGTACGTGAAGCAACGCAAAAGATAGCACAAGCTTTAAAAGGATTGATAGAGCAATTACTTATTCGCGCAGAACAACATGTTGATACCTTTATGCCAGGCTTTACGCATTTACAATTGGCTCAACCCGTAACATTGGGTCATTATATGATGGCTTATGTTGAAATGTTTGGTCGAGATTTATCGCGGATGCGTGATGCTCTTGAGCGAATGAATGAATCGCCTTTAGGAGCGGCTGCTTTAGCGGGGACAGGCTTTCCAATTGACCGTTTTATGACAGCAAAAGCGCTAGGCTTTCGCGAACCTACACGCAATTCAATTGATAGTGTTTCAGATCGTGACTTTGCATTGGAATTTTTAAGCGCTGGCGCTCTTTGTGCAACACATCTTTCACGTTTAGCAGAAGAAATAATTCTTTGGTCAAGTGAACAGTTTTGTTTTATTCATTTATCAGATGCTTTTTCAACGGGTTCGTCTATTATGCCACAAAAGAGAAATCCTGATGCGGCAGAGTTAGTACGAGCGAAAGCAGGTCGATTGAATGGTGCGCTTATGGGATTGTTAACGGTGATGAAAGGATTACCGCTTGCTTATTCAAAGGATATGCAAGAAGATAAAGAATATGTGTTTGATGGGGCTTGGAGTTTGGAATTATCACTAGCAGCAATGACAGGGATGATTGCTGATTTGAAAGTGAATAAAAAAGCCATGAAACAAGCAGCGGATTTAGGGTATGCAACAGCTACAGATTTTGCTGATTGGCTTGTACGCGAATCAGAGATTCCTTTTCGCGAAGCACATCATATCACAGGGTGTGCTGTGGCATTGGCAGAAAAAAAACAGTGTCGCCTCCATGATTTATCATTAGATGAACTTCAAGCAATTTGTCCTGATATCAATGCGACACTTTTTGATGTTTTGACCGTTGAAAAATCTGTTGAAAGTCGCAAAAGCTTTGGGGGAACAGCGCCTTCAGAGGTTTTTCGGCAAATTGCGTATTGGAAAAAGCGTCTCGTGAGCGCTTGAGTGATTGTATTTTAAAGGTAAAAAAGAGATCGAGATGAGGAAAGAGGACAGATGAAAATTATATTAAAGGGGGTGATGATTGTCCTTTTGGGGGGCTTGGGTATCGTTGGGTGTGGGCGTAAAGGGTCATTAGAGTTACCTCCTTCAACAGGAGTGAATTCTTCACAAGGAACTTTTGTTCCTCAAGGCAAAACAGATAAACCTTTTATTCTTGATAGGTTGATACAATAGGGATTTTTATGCGTTTTTTTTCTTATCATCAGGGTGTGCTCCACGCTGAAGGTCTTTCGCTTTTGGAACTTGCGCGGAAAGTTGAAACACCTTTTTATTGTTATTCAGCTAGCGCAATCGTTGCACATTTTAAAGATTATCAGAATGCATTTCATGATATGCCGAGTTTAATTGCTTATGCGGTTAAAGCGAATTCCAATCAAGCGGTTTTACAACTTTTAGCTAACAATGGAGCGGGAGCTGATGTGGTCTCAGAAGGGGAATTACGGCGTGCACTTGCTGTTGGTATTCCTGCGCAGAATATTGTTTATTCTGGTGTTGGTAAAACAGTGAAAGAAATAGATTTTGCTCTTGCACAAGATATTTATTGTTTTAACGTTGAATCAGAGCCAGAACTTGAACAATTATCGGCGCGGGCTGCTGCGCTTTCAAAAACGGCTCGTATTTCTTTACGTATTAATCCTGATGTGGATGCTAAGACTCACAAGAAAATTACAACAGGTAAGTCTGAGAATAAATTTGGTATTCCACTGTCTTTGGCGGGTGATGCATATAAAAAAGCAGCCCAATTGCCCGGTCTTCATGTGTGTGGTGTTGATCTCCATATTGGCAGTCAAATTTGTGATTTAAAACCGTTTGAAGATGCATTTGTTATTGTTGCAGATTTTGTGCGTCAATTATGGAATAATGGTTATGCGATAACCCATATCGATATTGGGGGCGGGCTTGGTATTTCTTATGGTTATGAGCAGCATCCAGTACCTTCTCCTTTTGAGTATGCAGCACTGGTAAAGAAACATATTGCGCCTTTAGGGATTAATATTATCTTAGAACCTGGGCGTAGTATTGTTGGTGAGGCTGGTGTGTTGGTAACATCGGTTGTGTATTTAAAAAAGGGGGAAGGACGAAATTTTGTTATTGTTGATGCGGCGATGAATGATTTCATGCGTCCAACGCTTTATGATGCGTGGCAAAATGTAATGCCAGTGAAAAAAACACCAGTAGATGCCCCTCTGATTAATGCTGATATTGTTGGTCCTATTTGTGAAACTGGTGATTATTTAGGTTTGGAACGTTCTTTACCAGTGTTGAAAGCGGGTGATGTTTTGATGTTAACAGGAGCAGGGGCTTATGGCGCAGTGATGGCAAGCACTTATAATAGTCGACTTTTGGTGCCGGAAGTTTTGGTTCAGGATACACGTTATGCAGTCATTCGTCCACGCCTTGATTATGAACAATTGATAGGCTGTGATCATATTCCAGATTGGATTGAGCCCAAATTAGATTGAGCATTATTAAATATTTTGGGTCTTATTTTTACTAAACTTTGATGAAACAATTTATTTTCTAGAAATTGTTTTGTATGGGGTTTATGATCTTAATGCACCACGATAAAAGGGGATAAATGCTTGTTTATGAAAAATAAAAACATCAAAGGTTTTGCAATGAAGCTTTTGTGTGTGCGCATTTTGATGTGGGGGATCCTTTCATTTGAACGGATGTGGGTACGGTTGTTGCCATTTTTCCTCGTTCTTAGTCTCTTTTGTTCGTTTAGCTGGTTGGGACTTTTTGGCATTTTGGGCTATTGGTCACATTTGCTCTTACTTGGGGTTATACTTGTTTGTGCTGGGGCAAGTTTGTTTTTTCTTATTCGTTTTCGGTTTCCCACAATGCGGGAAGTAAATTGCCGCCTTGAACGCGTCAATGATCTTAGACACCAGCCTTTGAATATTCAGACAGATCGTTTATGTTCTGAAAATGATGAAGATTTTAGTGCTGTTATTTGGCGTGAACATCAACGCCGAATGGTAAAGCAATTATACCATTTAAAAACTGGATTTATCTCTCTTAATAGTGCGGATTATGATCCTTTGGCTTTGAGGGCTTTGTGTGCTCTTCTTTTTGTGTGCGCTTTTAGTTTTTCTTTTGGTTCACAAGGGGGGCGTTTGGCTGATGCCTTTGATTTTCGTCCTGTCGTTGATGAAAAACTCATGCGGATTGATGCTTGGGTAACACCCCCAGCTTATACCGGTGTGGCACCGATTTATTTGACAAAAGATGAGAAAACACAACTAGAAATCCCTGAAGGGAGTAATGTTGTTGTGCGTGTTGTCAATGGAGCTGGTATTACAGTAAAAGCAAAGTCTGTAGAAGATGGGAGGGAAGTTTCGTTTTTAGAGAAAACGGAACAAACAGCTTTGAATGATCCAATCGTTCATTTTGAAACACATTTAAAGCATTCAATAAATTTATTTGTATCATCACGTCGTAAAAAACAGCAGTGGCATTTGCAGATAATTAAGGACACGCTTCCGACAATTCATTGGTTAGAAAAACCAGGGAGGATTTTAACGGGATCGTTGGAATTACGATATGTGGTGGATGATGATTATGGTGTGACAAAGGCTTTTGTTGAAATAGAGCCTTTTCTTCCTCAGAATAAAAGTGCTTCTTCTCTTTATAATGCTCCGGAAATAGAGCTTCTTCTTCCGCGTGGTGGAAAGGGGAAAATGCGAATGGTGCAGGATATATCAGCGCATCCATGGGCAGGTTCGCAAGTCAAAATTACTTTGGTGGCAGAAGATGGTGCGGGGCAGAAAGGGCGTAGCAAAACTTTTGTTATGATATTACCACAGCGTGTTTTTTCGAATCCTGTTGCACGCGCAGTGGTTGAATTGCGTCGTCTATTAGCTCTTGATGCTTCTGTGAAAGAGCGTGTATTGGATATGCTTTCTGCTTTGCTTGTGCGTCCAGAAAAGGGGTTGCAAAATGCATCGCATTTTATTGTTCTACAAAGTGCGTGGACAAGACTTTCTTTAGCACAAACAGACGAGGATTTGCGCGATGTGGTGGATTATTTATGGCAAATTGCTTTGGGTATTGAAGATAATCAGCTTGAATCCGTGCAAAAAAAGTTAAAACAAGCACAAGCTGCTTTACGTGATGCACTGCGTTATGGTGCTTCAGCGGCAGAAATTGAACGGCTTATGGCAGATTTACGTCAAGCTATGGATGAGTATATTCGTGCTTTGGCTGAAAAAGCACCGGATAGTCAAGTTTCTAAAAATTCTAAAAGCTCAAAAAGTCCTAATCTTTCTGAATCTACATTACAAGAAAAGCTAAATTTAATTGAGGAAATGGCTAAAACGGGCTCTTCTTTAGCAGCTGAACAACTCTTGGCGGAAGTTGAACAGACGCTTGATCATTTGCATGTGCAAAAAGGCAATCAAAATGAGGGAGAAAAAAGCCAATCTGCACAAATGAAAGAAAAGATGGACCAGCTTGGAGATTTAATGCGTCGTCAGCAAGAAATTCTCAATGAAACACATCAGTTAGAGATGGAACAAAAACGCGGAGAAGATGTGCCAGAAACACAAAAAAAATCTTTAAAAAAACGTCAAGCTGAATTGCAGTCTGAATTATCAACATTAGAAAAAGAATTATCAGAACAAGGATTTGAAACAGGGGGCGCGTTGAAAAGGGCAGAAGAAAAAATGAATTCTGCGGAAAATGCTCTTGATAATGGAAATCATCAGGTATCTATACAAAATCAGTCTGATGCTTTGGAATCTTTGAGGCAAGGTGCACAAAATGTTTTGAAAAAAATGCGCGAAACACTCAAAGAAACGGGAGATGATCAAAATGCTGATTCTGGTCCTAAAGATCCGTTAGGACGTCCACTTTCTTCAAAAACAGATGAAGAACAAGAAGGTGAGGCACTACCACAAGAAAGTGATCAAATGCGTACGCGGCAGATTTTGGATGAAATTCGCAAACGTCTTGGTAAAGAGCATCTTTCAGAAGAAGAAAAAAACTATCTTGAAAGATTGCTTCATTTTAATTAACCAATGTTGGCTTTTTTCTTAATTGATGTCAAAAACAGTGTATGAAGAACCTCTATGGAGTTCATCTCCCAAAAAATGATTAAAGTGCTTGTAAGGCAATAATTATCCTGCTGTACTGATTTTTTGATCATTTAAGTTTAAAATATGAAATATTAAAATGTTCGCTATTGCGGAAAAAGAGCAGAAGTCCATATAAGTTTGGTATATGAAAATCTGTAATGTTTGAAATTTGTTTCTACATGGTATGTTGAGTTGGATATCGTTACGCTGAAAGATTTTTATGCTTCTGCACTTGGGCTGCGTGTGCAAAAGACGCTGTGTGACCAATTGAATTTATGGTGGCCTGATCTTACGGATAAACGGATTATGGGGTTGGGTTATGCGCTTCCTTATCTTTCTACATTGCGTGAACGTGCCCAACAATGTTTTGCTTTTATGCCAGCTTCTCAGGGTGCTTCGCCTTGGCCTTGTGCTGAGCAAGTTGCTACAGCGCTTGTTTTTGAAGAAGATTTGCCACTTCCTGATGCGTCAGTTGACTGTATTTTATTGGTACATGCATTAGAATATACAGAAAATTCGTTTGAAACGTTGAATGAAATATGGCGTGTTTTAGCACCCAATGGCCACTTGATCGTTATTGTACCTAATCGCTCTGGCTTTTGGGCGCGCAATATTACTACGCCCTTTGGTTATGGCGAACCCTATAGTCGGCAACAAATTACTCGTTTGTTTGAAAAAACAAATTTTGTTTCTGGGCCAATACAAGAAATTGTACATTATATGCCCTCTACGGGTTATGTTTCGCGGTTGTTCTCATTTTTTTATGAGCCATTTGCACGCTATCTTTTGCCTTATTTTGGTGGACTCTTAATGTGTCAGGCACAAAAACGTGTTTATCAGGGTTTGCTCGTACAGCGTCGTCAGTCGCGACGTATTTTTATTCCTGCGTTATCACCACAAGTGCGAAATATTTTAATTTATAAAGATAATTAATCATTTTGCCTTTGGCATAAGAACCGCAAATATAGAAGGATTCTCTTATTTCAATTTTTTGCATTTACAATTAAAAAATATTCTTTTGTACATTATATGTGGAATTGGCATGTGAATAAAAAATCTCAAGTATCTATATACTGAACCATATTTCATGAATAGTGGAAACATTTTAAAAGAAAAAATGCTGGTATCTTCGTAAGCATAAAAATAGCAGAGTCCAAGGGATCTTGCATAATATGGTTCATGGTGGTTAAAAACTGTACAAGGAAGGATTAAAATGCTTCTTATGAACCATCTCTCAAGTGTCAAGGGCTCCTCTGCAACATTGAAATCTAACAAAGTGTGTGATGGTGCCGGCTTGTTCTTTTATAAGGGTAAAGATGGTGGTGCTCAGTGGCTTTATCGTTAGGATAAACATTTAGCGTTATATCATTAATTATACAACCTCTTAAGAGGAGATAAAATCATAAAGAATGGAGGAAAACTATAAAGATAAAAAACATCTCTCAATTTAGGCTAGTGAATATGAGATAAAGCATTGCGTGGAGCGGTTTTTCTGAAAAAAATAATCATAAATAGCACTCATCTAAAGATGATAGTTATGATCAAGAATGTTGCTAAAAGATATCACGATTATTTATATGCGGAACATATTAAAAATTTTAGAAAGAACAAAAGTATGTGAAACAGAAGTTACAAAGTATATCGTGAGGTTTGAAAGCATTTTTGTTTCTGGTTCTCATGTTGAATATTTCGTTTTTTATTCATAATGTTATATATTTTGTTATAAGAGTACAGATAAGAGTAAGTTTTATGTAATAGCATTTGAATTATACGCGAAGTTTTTTTCATCTCGTTTCTGTTTTCATTTAGGATATTAAAATTATTTTTGAAACAGTAAATCTCGAATTAAAGATTTAAACGGTAACCATTTTGATCTGTCATGAGAATTTGTGCATTGGAGGGATCGTTTTCGATTTTTTGTCGCAAACGATAGATGTGGGTTTCTAAAGTATGGGTGACAATATTTTCATTATATCCCCAAACTTGTTCTAACAATGTTTCACGGCTGACAATTTTATCATTGGCATAATAGAGACATTTAAGGATCGCTGCTTCTTTTTCTGTGAGACAGATTTTATTGTTGCATTGATCAAGAAGAAGTTTTTGTCTTAGTTTAAAAGTATAGGGACCAATATGAAAGGTTGCGTCTTCATTTTGTTCATATTGGCGCAACTGTGCTCGAATTCTCGCTAATAACACCGCAAAGCGAAAGGGTTTTGTCACATAATCATTGGCGCCTGTTTCAAGATCTAAAATATTATCGCAGTCTGTATCATAATTCGTTATCATGATAATGGGGGCACGAAATCCTTGGGAGCGTAATTGTTTAACTGCTTTGCAACCATCAAGATCAGGAAGTTGAAGTCCCAAAATAGTGAGATCAATATTTTCTTCTTGGATTATTTTCATTCCCGCTTCTGCTGTTTTTGCTTGGAAAATTTTAAACTCTTGATGCATTTGCAATTGTTCTACTAAAATGGGGCGTAGATCATCATCTTCAACGATTAAAAGAGTATAGTGGTTCATGTTGTTCCTTATAGGCATGTTGATGCACTGATTGGTATAGTTTCATGAAAAATGAGATTTCATGCAAGAAAAATTAAAAGAGAAAAATTAAAAAAGAGCGTTTCTAAAAAATAAACTTTTATAATTTCTAATGGTTGCTTGCTGAAAAGAAGATATTCCGTCTGCAGAGTATTTTACGTATTGGTTGGAAGCGTTTTTTATGTTCTAGAACGTGTTTTAGCTATTGAGTGTCATCATCTTTACGCTTTATGGAGAAACAAGCTAGCACTATCATTCACTTTGCCAGCTCGTGGGTGTTGCGGATAGTCCTTGGCACTTGAGACGATTCATAGGAGGAATTTTTAGTCCTTTCTTTCACGGTTTTTATCCATACAGGACTTTCTCCGCTTGTAATGTGCAAGCAAATAGCTTTTGATTGATTCAATATAAACAGGTTGGGAATGAGAGAATCCTGCGGCATGAGGCGCACTCGTCCAACATGCAAAACAATGAACACGCAATATGATGCGTTTTTTAAGCGTGAAGAGAATTGTGCAACACCTAGCACATATGCACTGTTTAGGAGAACTTCACGATCGTTTTTATTGTTTTTATCCACGTTCAGTTTTGTTTTTTTGTTGCATTTGTGTGTGAAGGGGGCTGTGTGTTATGTTCGTGGTGGTGCTTATTATAATCGTTGAGCAAGCTTTGCCTTTAGCAATGCCGAAAAGATGCATCATAAAGAGGCTTTTTGTGTAATTTGGAAGGAGACTGTATTGAGAAAGAGTGCAGGATAAAAAATGACAAAAAAATATCATATTTATGCATTTAGCATAAGAATACCTCAACAGAAGGATGTGTTGAGCTTATTCTTCTGCGCTACGAAGCATCTTTTTATATGAGTTAATGAATAAAAAACTATTGTTTTAAGATAAAAGCATTTCCTCCTTAAGGTTGCCCATCAAACAGACTTCTTTCCATTCATCTTCTGTTACGGGTTGCACTGATAAGCGGCTGGCTTTGACCAGCACCATATTTGCTAGTTTGGGATTGGCTTTAATTTGTTTTAATGAAACAGGTGTTGGCATGTCACAAAGTGCACGGATGTCCACACATTCCCAGCGTGGATCAGAGCTTGTAGAATCAGGGTGCGCTTCAGCACATATTTCTACAATTCCTACAATTTCTAAACCTTTATTTGAATGATAAAAAAAACCTTTATCGCCATATTTCATAGCGCGCATATTATTACGGGCTTGATAATTGCGTACACCATCCCATTGTTCGCCATTAACTCCTTTTTTCTTTTGCATCTCCCATGACCATTTATGGGGTTCAGATTTAAAAAGCCAATAAGCCATGAGTTCTCCTTTTTCATAGATTGTTATGCATTTTTATAAGTATCTTTGTAATACCATCAACGATGATTTTTAAAATGGGGTAAAGAACGGCTATTATCTGTTTTTTCTTGTTTCAAAATAGAGAGACGCGCTCCATTGATATTTCATGTTGTATAAAGGTATTTTGCTCTTTTCTTATCTTTTCAGCTATGGTTTGAAATGCGGTCACTATAAGAGTTTTTGGGAAAAAATGAAGAAAATTGGTTCTAAAAAGCTTTAAGATTACAATGATAATGAAACGAATGAATGGTCAAAGATGAAGAGGTCAACGAATGGCATTCATATCTATGCTTCGTGGGAGAGAGTAGATCTTATTATGCTGTAAAATACCGTCATTTGAAATGTAATGATATAAGGCAGTTTCTTGAAACATGAAGGTTTTCAGAATATGTGGTGAATATTTAGGTTTACGTGTCGAGCTTTGGGTTAAGTGAATTGTGTGAATGGGAAGCAGGTTGGAATCTGCTCGATAGAGAATTCGGGCTATCTATAAACCGGATTGAGTAGAAATCTTCGTTCTTTAAGGTGTGTGTGGGACGTCAATTTTATTATGCTTTTGTTCCACGGCGTCCCATCCCGATCAAGGGCGCGGCTTTTTCATCTAATGGCCAGCGTGAGCGGGGTGCAATGTCAAGAGAGCTTGTTTCTCCTCGTGCGAGTTTTTGTGCACCGGCAAAAGCAATCATTGCAGCATTATCGGTACACAAGGAAAGAGGAGGGGCTATAAATTCAAAACCATGTTGATGGGCAAGTTCTTGCAACGTAGAGCGAATGGCTTGGTTTGCGGCAACACCGCCTGCGACAACCAAAGCAGGAGAACGCTTTTCTTGATCATGAGAGAGAGGATATTGGTGGGCAAAGTGTTGTAGGGCTAGGTGAATACGATCATGTACTGTATCGGTCACGGCGGCTTGAAAACTTGCGGCAATGTCTGCAATATCATTTTCTGTAAGGGGAGCTATGGCTGTTGCGGCTTGTCGAACAGCAGTTTTTAGTCCGGAAAAAGAAAAATCTAACCGTTTTTCACCTTTTAAAGGTCGTGGAAGGGGAATGCGATTTTTATCACCAAATAAAGCTGCTTTTTCAAGTGCTGGTCCACCAGGATAGGGAAGACCTAAAAGTTTTGCAGTTTTATCAAAGGCTTCTCCTAATGCATCATCAATGGTGGTTCCTAAACGTTGGTAGTTGCCTACTCCATGAACAATGATTGTTTGTGTATGACCTCCTGAAACTAAAAGTAATAAATAAGGAAAGCTGACGTTGTGCGTTAACACAGCTGTTAAAGCATGTCCCTCTAAGTGATTTACCGCAATAAATGGTTTGCCAGTGGCAAGAGAGAGTGCTTTTGCGCTCATAACGCCTACCAACAATCCTCCTATCAAACCAGGACCACTGGTGGCTGCAATGCCATCAATATCTTTTAATTTTGTGTTTGCTTCTGTTAGTGCTTGCAGAATTAAATGATCAAGAACTTCAACATGGGCACGAGCAGCAATTTCAGGAACAACACCGCCGTAAGGTGCATGGTGATCAATTTGACTCCAAACAACATTGGAAAGAATTCGGCTGTTTGATTCATTGTTATATTCAATGACAGCTGCTGCCGTTTCATCACAACTTGTTTCTATTCCCAGCAGACGCATTTTAAACAAAACCTTATATTGAAGCTTCTTTCTTGCGTGCGTACCATGAACAGAAAAAGATGGAAAGTATTTCTCTTAGAATTATTTTTTCTATTTCTTTGAATTTTATGATATCGTTGATTAAAAAATAAAGCTGTATTTTCGAGTATAAAATGCAAATGTTTTTTTAAAAACTTGTCTATTAAAGGCGATACTTGTAAATATTATTGAGAAAAGCTGCGTTTTTAAAACTTTTTTCATTTTATTATTTTATCATTAAAAAAAGTGTGCACGAAAAGTGACAGAGATGGTCGATTCTTCAAAACCAAAAGTTAAACCACATTATGCTGGTACGCGCCGTAAGAAACCAGTTATTGAACATGAAGCTGTTCCC
Organism: Bartonella sp. CL70QHWL; assembly: GCF_042194855.1. NCBI lineage: Bacteria > Pseudomonadati > Pseudomonadota > Alphaproteobacteria > Hyphomicrobiales > Bartonellaceae > Bartonella > Bartonella sp. CL70QHWL. Next base: position 283,281 of record NZ_JBHINJ010000001.1, read on the forward strand.
CATGATTCAGAGGGAAAAATCCACAATTCTGTAGAAGCTCATGCGCGAGAAAAACAGAATATGCAAGGTCAGGATAAAAGTACCTCTAGTACAACTTGGCTTTTCTTGTCCCTTTCTGGGATTTTGGGAGGATTCATTGCTTTGGGAATTTTTATGGGGCTTCAATGGGCTGGTTTTTTTCCTTCTCCTTTTGTGGAAAATTCTGCTGGAGGAGAAAAAGCTTTGCAGATTGCTGAAGCCGCAAAAAGTCAAGGTGAAGACACAAAGGAACAATTGAGGCGGGTCTTTCAAGAAATCGATGCGTTAAAAACAGAGCTGTCTTCTTTTTCATCACAACAGTTTAAAACAACGAAAAATGATGAACTATCGAAAGAAGAAAGCAAAAAAGCTTTTGCGATTTTAGAGGAAAAAGTAAAAGCTCTTGAAGAAACTGTACAAACTTTTGTTAGAGAGTCGAAAGAGATAGAGACGGCTTTGTCTGTTGGGCAGAGCAATGCAAATGATCTTGCTGCGTTAAAACAACAGTTAGAAGCACTACAGGAAGAAACTGCTGTTAAAAATAGTAAGAAAAAAGAAATAGATACCGCGCTCTTTACTGCAATTAGTTCATTAAAAAATGCTGTAGAGCGTGGTGGATCTTATAATAATGAATTAAAGCTATTACAACAATTATCGCCTTCAATTAATGGACTTGATGTGTTGCAAAAAACAGCTACTGTGGGTCTTCCAAGTTCAGCACAACTTTCAGTTGATTTTGCTCATGTTGCCGATGCAATTGTTGGTACGCAAAATCTTGTTGCGTCAGATGCTGGTTTTTTTGACCGAATTTTAGCGTGGATAAAAGGGCTCATTGTTTCGCGACCGATTGGAAATGTTGAAGGGACAACGCTGGAGGCTATTGCGGCACGCATGGAAGTTGCCATTCAAGCTGGTGATTACGAAAAGGCTTTGAGCGAATGGCAATCATTGCCTCAAAGTGCAAAAGATGTTTCAATGGATTTTGTTAAGCAGCTTGAAAGACATATTGCTATTCAACAGTTGTTGCAGCAATTGTTATTGTCTGTGCAACAAGGATCTTTTAAAGCAACAAAGATGTAAATAGGCCCAAGATGATACGTGTTTTTATTTATATTTTTGTTGTTTGTATCCTCGGTTTAGCTTTCACGTGGGTTGCTAATCACAATGGTATTTTTGTTCTCACATTTTTGCATTTCAGATTTTCTGCTTCATTTCTTACAGTGTTAAGTGTGCTTATTTTGTTTTTTATAACGCTGGTGCTTTTATGGTGGTTATTATCTTTCTTTTTTTCCATACCGAGTGCTCTTTCCAATTATTTTTATAAACGCCATCAAAAGCGTGGTTACGAAGCTCTTTCAAAGGGGATTCTTGCAACTTTTGCTGGTGATAGTATGGTTGCGCAAAAAATGGAAGAACGGGTTGCTAAATATCTTGCAGGAAAACAAGAGCCATTGGTAAAACTCTTACAAGCGCAAACCTTGTCTTTACAAAATGATTCTGTTCGCGCCATTGGTCTTTATGAAGAGATGAGAAAGGAAGATCCGACAAAACTGGTTGGACTTTATGGTTTGTTTCGTGAAGCAATGAAGAGTAAAGCTTATGAGGCAGCGCAACAATATGCCGAAGAGGCACTGACCTTATCGCCAGCACTTTTATGGGCGCATAAGGCGGTGCTTGATCGGTTAAGTGCTGAAGGTAAATGGGATAAGGCACTTACTGTTTTTGAAAGAACGCAAAAAGCTCTCCCGCGTTCTGCTCGCGCGACTCCAGAGCGGCAGCATATACAGGTTTTACTACTAAGTGGGCAGGCACTTTCTTTGTTTGATACACATCCTGTACAAGCACGTGAAGCTATTTTGAAAGCCCATAAATTGGCGCCTGATTTTGTTCCAATAATAGTTATTGCTGCTGATATTCTTTATAAGTTAAATGAAACGCGTAAAGCGGATAAAATGATTATAGCGGCTTGGCAAAAGAATCCTCATCCTGATTTGGGGACGCTTTATCTTGAAAGAGAAGAAGGAGCCATTGGGCGATTGAAAAGGGCTAAGACACTTGCTTCTTATAATAAAGATGCATTTGAGTCGGCTTTCCTTATTGCTAAAGCAGCTTTGGATGCTGGTGAAACAGCATTAGCAAGAGAGAAGGCACAAAAAGCATTACAATGTCATCCACGGGAAAGTGTTTATTTATTGTTGGCAGATATTGAAGAGGCACAGGGAAACAATCAAGGTGCTGTGCGTCAATGGCTTTCTTTAGCACTTCGTGCTGAACGTGATCCAGTATGGATGTGTGATGGGTCCATTTTTTCTTCTTGGTCAGCGGTTTCTCCAATCAGTGGACGTTTGGGCTGTTTTGAATGGAAGGCGCCTCCCTGTATGCCTTCTCTCACATTAGAGGCGGACAATATTGTGCCGAAAAAGCAAGACAAAGAGTATGTTATGGGAAAAAGTGATGATGTTGAAGATAAGAAGCTTGAAAAATTAACACCTATAGATAATTCTCTTTTGCATAATGCGCAGGTGGAGAAACAAGATATAAAAGAACAAGATGTAAAAATGTTCAGTCAAATTCATTTAAATGTTGATGATCCAGGGGTTAAAACAGAAGAAGACACATCTTTATCGAGGAAAAAGTTTCGTTTATTTTAAATTGCACCAATGTGATAATACGAATGTTTTCTCAGAAGAAACAATTGACCTAGAAGAAAAAATATCGTTAGTCTTTTCCAATAAAATTATTCTCTTATGCTTTAAAAATAAAGTTTTGCTTGGTAGCAGAGGTGATTGGTTAAAAAATGTTTTTAAATCAGAGATGTCTTGATAAAAAACAAAAAAATAACAAACCAAGGATTGCTGTCGTTATTCATCGGCGGTCTACCTATACTGGTCGTTTGGGAAAATTTTTACAACAAAAAGGTTTTGTTCTTGATATTTATCGTCCTATTTTTGGACAAAAACTCCCTGATACATTAGAGCATTATGCCGGTGTTGTTATTTTAGGGGGGCCGATGAGTGTGAATGACAGCGAAGCTTATATTGGTGAGGAAATTGATTGGATTTCGTTATCACTAAAGGAAAATAAGCCTTTTTTGGGTATTTGTCTTGGAGCACAAATGTTAGCGCGAAATCTAGGGGGGCGCGTTGGTACAAGAAGTGATGGGACTGTTGAAGTCGGCTGGTATCCACTAGAAGCAACCCCACAAGGGAAGGAATTGATGAATTGGCCAGAAATGGTCTACCATTTCCATGATGAAGGTATTTATGATTTACCGAAAGAGGCAATGCTTTTGGCAACAGGGAATACATATCCTACACAAGCTTTTCGTTATGGAAACAATGCATGGGGTTTGCAGTTTCATGCTGAGTTTACACGCGCTATGATGCGGCGTTTGGTCGTGCGTTCGGCACATAAATTGACTGAAAAAGGTGCTCAACCTGCTTGTGCACATTTGAAAGGTCGTTTAATCTATGATCGAGCTTTGAGCCAATGGTTTGAAAGCGCATTACACCAGATTTTTTGTACACCGCCCGTACTTGTGTGATTATTGACAACGCATTGATTTATATAAATAATTTACTGTTTTGCATATTGAATGAGAACCCCGAATATCGTAAGGTTTTCTCATTCCAAACCTGTGTATGTTGACTCAATAAAAACCTCTTGCTTGCTGTCACAAGTAGGGCTGGCGTGTGGGCAAAAACTGTATAAGAAAAGACTAAAAATGCTTCTTATGAACTGTCTTAAGTGCCAAGGGCTATCGCAAAATTGTGGGGGTAGCCAAATATAATGATGGTGCTGGCTTTGCTCCTCAATAAGCGTAAAGATGGGGGTGCTCAATGGTTTTATCGTTAAGAAACACTATTCATTATCATTTTTTTGTGCTGTAAAACAGTATGGTTTAAGGCAGAGGTAGAAAATCTATGTAAAACTTTACACATGAGGTGTTTTTTGTTAAAGGGTGTAAAGGGTTTTTTAAGAAAATCTTGTTTGTTGAGCTTATGAGATACTGTACTTTAGAACGATGTATAGGGACTTCTTGAAGTGACCAGTAGATAAAATCCGGTCGATTAAGAAGTTGGATTGTGTATAAACTGACCGTGGTTGGGAATCTTTATCCTTTTTAGGGTGGGGAGGAAGTTAAGAGATAAAGAAAGTTTGAATATTGTCTAAATCCTTTCAAATACCATCATCACAAAAAAGTTTTTCTTTGAGTTATTTAATTTGTGGGCTCTTTTGTCTTGCTTTGGTATTTATTTATAGCGCGCTCTGGTTTTTTTTTCACGTAAAATAGAAGACTATGTTTCTGATATATTCACAAAAATATCTTCCCATAATATGGTGGCGGTATGTGAGAATGTGCACAAGGATGGTTATCCTTTACGTGTCGGTGTTGTTTGTGACAAGTTTCAATTTTCTTGGCCTTTACATGGGGTTTCTTTATCGACGGGGCGTTTGATAGCTGGTGCACCAATTTATGCACCTCATTTGGTCGAGTTTAATGTTCATTCCCCTGCATTAATTGTTTTTTCTGGAAAAACTTCCATAGTATCCAGTTGGCGCAATTTGATGATTGAAACAGAACCTTATTGGAAAACGGGTAAGACATTGAAGTTTATAGCTGAAGGGCTTGAGATTTCACCTTTTTCCTCTTCCCCTGAAGATCAAAAGCTTCAAGAAGCATTAAGAGCACAAACGACAGATAAAAAAACGACACAAGAAAATATTGAAGATCAGGCATCTTTGCAAAATACGCATAACGTGATTATTCAGCCGTTAGAGCCAAAAGAAGCTTCCCCAAAAATAACGGCAGAATTTTTTCGACTTGATCTTAAACATGAAAAGAATGATTTATCGGGACATATAACTTTTGACGGTTTTGATGCTTCTCCCTTTTTAAAATCTTCTTTTGTTGATATTCCTAAAATTGATGGCAATTTGAGATGGATTTTAAATGATGCCTCTCTTCTGTTTGAACATGAAGAAAAAAATTGGCAACAGCGATTGTATGGAAAAAGTGGACTTTTAAAGCAAGGTGAATTGACTTTTCATACAGGTGGTGCAGTGCGTATTAGTGGACCTTTTTCTTTTGATGATGAAGGATATTTGACAGCAAAATTTGAACTTGTCCTTATTCAGTCTATGAAGCTTCTTGACACTCTGCAGCGCTTATTTCCCGCGCAAACCAATAATCTTCAAGCGTTATTTTTTATTTTAGGTGCTTTGCCTAAAAATGCGGACGGCGCTCCCGTTCTTTCCTTGCTCATTAACAATGGGTGGGTAAAATTAGGCTTTTTAAAACTTGGTCGTCTTGCTCCGCTTTAGGTGTTGTACCAAAGCCTTTTTTAATTTTTACCACAAAATTTCGATTTTTTCTGATTTTCATACTTTTTTGCAATTTTAGAGTGTCAAAATCTATTTTAACAAAATGCGTATTTAATGGTAAAAAAAATAGCTATAAAAATAAAAAATTACCACCTACTCCTAATTCGTCCAACCTCTTTTCACTTAGTACAAAATCTTATATCAAACTACATATAGTAACAGTGTTTGTATGGAAAAAGTGGCATTTTAAAGTATGCTGAATTGCCTTTTTATACAGGTGGTGTGGTGCTTGTTAGGAACCTTTTTCTTTATATATGGAATGAGTATATTGCATATATCTGTTTGGGAGTAATCTCTTAAAATAAGTAAATAGCCTAGTTGGAGGAGAATATGAAGTTGTAAAGGGAAAATCAACATCCATCTTTACTGTCATTTTTTATTCGATTTTACGCATTTCAAAAGCAGTTACAGTTATATCATTTTAAATGATAGATTAAGCTTATCCTTTTTTTTCTGATGTTTTTTAATGAAGCTATATGTCTTCCACGTAAAACAGAATATATTTGTATTGCATATTTACGCATTTGTTAAAAAAATATTTCTCAGTACTTCTTATTTTACGATGTCGCCTATGAATGGTATAACGATAGAGCCATTAAGGGCTACCATCTTTTCGGTTATGGAGTAATAAGCTGGGGCAACACCATCATATTATATTTGCTAACTCCCAATGTTACTGCGGATTTTGGCATTTGAGGCGGTTTATGAGGGGCATTTTTAGTCTTTTCTTTACTGTTTTTATCTATTCGGCTTTCCCATTTGCAATATGCAAGGGGAAATGGGGTTAATTGATTGAATATAAACAGATTTTAAATGAGACAAATTTAGAATATCGGATTATCAGTTATCATAAAAATGATAAAATTATGATTGTAAATCAATATATTATATTTTTATGATGAAGGATATTTGACAGTAAAATCTGAATTTATTTTTTATTTTGAGTGCTCTGTCTAAAAATGCAGGATAGGGCTTTCGTTCTTCCCTTGCTGATTAGTCATGGGGGGATAGAACGGAGCAAAAGCTTAGCTGTTTTGTACTGCTTTTAAGTCTGAAAGTTTATGTTTTTAGGGTGAGAAATCAATCCTACTGTTTTTTTGAAATTGTTGCAAACAATTCTATTGTGATAAATAGCGAGATTTTTATTGTTGGTGTTATGTCTAAAATGCAAACTTCTGCTCTGTCTTAGTTGGTTTGTCGTGGTGGTGGGATAGAACGGGAGATTGAGTGGGTCGTTTTGTATTTGCTTTAGGTTTGAAAGCCAATATTTTGAAGTTGAGAAATCAATCCTGCTGCAAAAGTAAAACGAGAAATATTGAGATCATTTTCAATAAGGGCGCTAATGCGGTTTGTAATGTTGTGAATATGATCTTCTTCTGTTTTTTTCCAAGTGTCAAAAGGATCTTTTTTCTTTCCATAATTTTTGAGGATTTTCATAACGATTTGCCGAAAGCTTTCAGAAACATTTTCTTTGGCTTGGCTTAAAGCCATACTATCATAATAATCTACTACAGGGATTATACGACTTGCTTCGTTAATGCGGTTTATACGAATGATTTGCGCAAGTGAAAAGTAGATCTCTGCGGTTTTAATAAGATCACTGTTGCTTTTTTTTGCAATTAAAGAAATATCACATATTGTTGAAGCAGCTTCCAAGAGGGCTAATTGTTTCGCTAATGCTTTTGGTGCTCCCTCTTCGCTGTAGTGTAATGCTTTTTCTTCAATCTTTTGCTTAATATCGTTGCCGTGAGAATGCATAAGCTCTTTTTCAATAACGCTACGGGCTTGCTTTATTGTTTTTACAATTTCTTCTAATGGACGTGAGAGATCTATGTTGTGCAAACCCCAATTGGTTGTTTCAAAGAGCATTGGGGTCATTGCTGCGTAGAATTTATTTTGGACAAGACCGGGTATTTTATTATCAAGCTTATCAATTTGCTCAGATAATTGAGGAATTTCGAAACCATCGCGGATAGCAATGAAAACGCGAATAATATTTTCAGTCTTTTGTTCTGTTGCATCGTGTAGTCTATTAACAAAAGTGGGGCCTCCACGATTTACAATATCGTTGGCAATCAGCGTTGCGATAATATTACGACGCAATTGATGGTTAATAACTTCCTTCTTAAAATTTTCTTGAATTTGGGTTGGAAAATAGTTCAGCAAGGTTGTATTGAAATAGTGATCATCAACAATGGGGCTATTAGCAATTTCTTCTTTTAAGGTCAATTTAGCATAGGCAAAAATAACGGCGAGTTCTGGACGGAGAAGACCTTTGCCTTGGGTTGTTCTTTGTCGTAAAATTTGCTCATCAGGGAGTATTTCAACTCTGCGATCTAGAAGCTTTTTTTGTTCCAAGTCGTGCATAAAGCGTATTTGATAGGGCAAATCAGCAGTGCTCTGGTTTTCCGCCAAAGAAAGCGCAAGAGGTTGTAGATAATTGTTGCGCAAGACGAGTTGCTCGACTTGAGGCGTCATTTTTTTCAAGAGCTTATTGCGATCTTCGCGGGTTAACGTTTTGGCACGTAGTGCTGATGCAAGAACAATTTTGAGATTGACCTCAATATCAGAACAATTAACACCAGCAGAATTGTCAATGGCATCCGTATTGCATCGACCACCATTTGAGACATATTCAATTCGTCCACGTTGTGTAACACCAAGATTAGCCCCTTCGCCAATAATTTTTGCACGCACTTGTTCTCCGGTAATGCGTATTGCATCATTTGCACGATCACCTACTTGGGCATCGTTTTCTGTTGCAGCACGGATATAAGTACCAATGCCACCGAACCATAAAAGATCAACAGGGGCTTTGAGAAGAGCAGAGATAATTTCAAAGGGTGTTCCTGTTTGTTTTTCGAAACCAATGGCTTGTGATGCTTCAGGTGAGAGAGTAATGGTTTTTTCTTTTCGTGAGAAGATACCACCGCCCTTTGATAATTTGCTTTGGTCGTAATCCTGCCAGCTTGAGCGAGGCAGTTTGAAGAGACGCGTACGCTCTGCATAGCTTTCGTCTATGTTCGGATCTGGATCAATAAAAATATCGCGGTGATCAAAAGCGGCAATCAATTTTGTTTGTTTGGAAAGCAGCATTCCATTGCCAAAGACATCACCAGACATATCGCCAACACCGACACAGGTGAAGGGCGTTGTTTGAATATCGTGATTAAATGATTCTCTAAAATGTCTTTTGACGGCTTCCCATGCACCTTTAGCTGTAATACCAATGTCTTTGTGGTCGTAACCTGCTGAGCCTCCAGAGGCAAAAGCATCATCGAGCCAAAAGTGATTTGCTTGGCTGATGGCGTTGGCTGTATCAGAAAAAGTTGCTGTTCCTTTGTCTGCCGCGACAACAAAATAGGGGTCAGGGTCATCATGACAGATGACATTGTGGGGAGAACTTATTTTGCCGTTAATCAGATTGTCTGTGATGGAGAGCAAAGCTGTGATAAAGTCTGTATAAGCTTGTCGTGCTGCTTCTATGATGACAGCACGGTCATTTGTTTGGGGAAGCCGATGGGGATAGAATCCACCTTTTGCACCTGCAGGAACGATAACTGCATTTTTAACTTGTTGGGCTTTGACTAAGCTAAGCACTTCGGTGCGATAATCTAATGCACGGTCAGACCAACGAATGCCGCCACGAGCGATAGGTCCAAAACGCAAATGGACCCCTTCAACTTCTGGTCCATAAACAAAAATTTCTCGGTAAGGGCGCGGTTCAGGCAAACCTTCAATCTGGCGTGGATTTAATTTGGTGGCTAAAATACGCCGTGGATTTCCATCAGGAAGAGGCGTAAAGGCATTCGTTCGTAAACTCGCCTCGATAAGGTTACAATAACGGCGTAAGATCAGGTCATCATCTAAACCAGAGACTTTCCGTAATTTTTCTTCAATGCGCTTTTGAATAACTTGTTGGTTTTTTTCCCGTTCTTTTTCTGTATGGCTTTGATGAAATTTTAAATGAAATAAAGCATAAAGATCTTGGGTAATGTCAGGATAAGCATTTAAAGTTTGGGCAACGCGATCTTGCGAATAAGGAATTCCAGCTTGTTGGAGATAGCGCCCATAATGGCGCAAAATAACAATTTCATGCCAATCAAGCTCAGCTGTTTGTGTGAGAGCATTAAAGCCGTCATTATCAGCATTTTGTGCCCAAATGGCTTCAAAGGTTTCGGCGTGTTTTTGCCCGTCTTTTTCAAAATCGATACAGCGCTGGAAAGTACTTTCCAGCTGCATATCATGAAGATACACAGAGCGCCCATTGCCATCTGGTAATTCAAGGGTTTGTTCAGCAATAACGCGAAACCCCATATTTTCAAGGAGTGGTACACGTTTGGAAAGGGCAAGAGCTTCATGGCGGTGAAAAAGCCGAAGAGAAATGTACTGTTTTTCTTTGTTTTGTGCGTGATAAAAGATCACGAAAAGGGGCTTTTCATCATGAAGACTTAGAATATGTCCGGCATCGTTAATAGCGTCTTCAGCTGAAAATAAATCACGATAGCTGTTGGGGAATTCACTGGCTAGACGTGTTTGTTGCTCTGTTATTTTCTGGGTAAGAGCGATGGCTTGAACCCTGTCTTCCCAACTTCGTGCAATCGAACGTACATGTTGTTCAAGTGTGGAGCGCTCATGAAGGGGAACAGTTTCGTTTCCTTTGCGATGGATGATATAATAGACACGTATAAGGGTGCTTTCCAAAAATAGCGGATAAGATTCAAAAAAGTCACCTTTATAAAGCTCAACAAAATGTTCGCCAACTTTTTCACGCAAGCTGCTGCTATATTGGTCACGCGGTACGTAGACAAGGATAGAAACAAAGCGTCCAAAAGAATCAGTGTGGGCAAGAACCCGTAAACGTGGGCGCTCATCTAATTGTAGAATAAGCTTAGTGTTTTCTGTCAATGTATCAACATCAGAGCGAAACATTTCATCTCTTGGATAGGTTTCTAAAGCACTGATGAGTGCTTTTCCTGAATAATCGGCGTGATTGTGTCCAAGTCGTTGAATAATAGTTCGGGCTTTTTCTTTTAAGAAAGGAATTTGCAAAATAGAACGTGTATAAGCTGAGGAGGTAAAAAGCCCTACAATGCGTAATTCTCCACAGAGTTGGTTTTCTTTATCAAAGATTTTAAGACCAATATAATCGAGCCAAACAGAACGGTGAATTTTGGAGCGGCTGTTCGCTTTTGTCACGATAAACAGATTATCGCTTTCCATGAAGGATAAAACTTCTTGAGGAGGTTCTTTCATGCTTTTATCGTCAACAATATGAATAGAAGCATCCGTGAGTATACCAAGTTCAATATTACTGGCTGTAAAGGATTTTAGGGGTTTTTGGTCTTTGATGAAGTTGTAAGTGCGCATACCAAGGAAAATGAAATTATCGTCCATTAGCCAGTGAAGAAATTCAATAGCTTTTTCGCCTTCTTGTTTGTAGTGTGGGGGAAGACTTATTTGGTAGGCATGAATCTGCTTTTCAACTTCTTCAAGCATAGGTTTCCAGTCTTGTACAGCAGCATTAACCTGTTCAAGAACTAAGGTGAGTTCATTTTCAAGTTTTTGTATTTGCTGTTTGTTTAATGACTCGATGTGAATTTGCATCAGACTGATGCGTTTTCCAGAAGCACAATCAATAATGGGGTGTGCAATCAAATAGATATGGTTTTTGTGTTGATTAAAAACATTTAAAATAGAATCAAGAAGAAAGGGTTTGTTATCATTGACAAGCGTGATAACGGTTATAGGTCTGTTACTACGGGTTAAATTTTGCTCAAAGCAGATGGTATTTTTTCCCGTCTGATGAAGATTAAAAGCTTTTACCGCGATGGCTGTGGCTTTTTGAAGTTCTTCATTTTCGTAATAAGCAATATCTTCTTTATCGGTTTGGGCAAAAAGGATTTGTTCTATTTTATCTTGGGTGTTTTTTGTCTCTGTTTTTTTTTGTTGCAACACATTCACTCTCCCTTTTTGCTCTTAAGGAGTCTTTTCTTCTCTTTTTAAAAGCAGACCATTATATTTTTTATATACTGTAACACCTTCTTTCTAAAGAAAATAGCTCTTTATTTGGAAAGAATGAGTTTGTTTTTGCTATTTTTTAGTAATATTTTGCACTTTAAAGAAATATTTTGCTTCAAGGAAAGGGCACTTTTAGTATTTTTGTATGTTAATAGTTTGTTTTTTAAAATATACAAAATGAAAGTAAAAAAAGAAGCAAAAGTAAAGAGAGAATGGCGCGTTTACCAGAAAGACTTTTAAGTGGTTACCAAAACTTTATAAACAATCATTTTTTATATAAAATAGCAGATTATCAGCAATTGGCGATTGAGGGGCAGAAACCTGAAGTTTTGGTCATTGCTTGTTGTGATTCGCGTGCAGTACCAGAAATGATTTTTGATGCTAAGCCAGGGGAAATTTTCACCCTGCGCAACGTGGCGAATGTGGTTCCTCCTTTTTCTCCTGATGACCAATATCACGCAACATCAGCAGCTCTTGAATATGCTGTGCAATTGCTTGAGGTGAGACATATTGTCGTTTTTGGTCATGCCCATTGTGGAGGCATTCGTACTGCTCTTAATGAGACATATAAATCTTTATTATCAAATGATTTTATCGGTCAATGGATAAGTCTCTTAGCACCAGCAGCAGAAATCGTTTTGAATAATAAGTCGCTGTCTTGGCCAGAAAAACAGACGGCATTAGAGCAGCTTTCTATTCGCCATTCGTTGAGAAATTTAGAGACGTTTCCGTGGATTAAGCTTCGCAAAGATCAAGGTTTTTTGACATTGCATGGGGTTTGGTTTGATATCTCTAGCGGAAAATTATGGAGCATGGAACAGGAAACAGGTTGTTTTATGCGTGTTGAAGTTGAAAGTTTTGAAGTATAGTATTTGTTGTTTTTATTTCTTCGTATAAAAAGATATTTTATGATAAAACTTGACAAAGCTGGGGTTTTATTGTTTGAAGGAGCAAGCTTTCAGTGACAAAATTAACTTGGAGCCACCGACTGAGACCCCAGTTTAAGGGTATAAAGAGATCTCAGAGGTCAACATCCGACGGCGCGATGCGTTCTCGGATGCTATTGTGGTTTGTTTGTTATGCAACAATGAGGTAAATGATGTTTGAATCCTTGCAAGAGCGACTTGGTTCTATCCTGTCTCATTTGACGGGACGTGGCGCTTTATCGGATCAGGATGTTGTAGAGGCGCTGCGTGAAATTCGTCGCGCTTTATTGGAAGCTGATGTTGCTCTTGATGTTGTGCGCTCTTTTACCGATAGAGTTCGGGAAAAAGCTGTTGGGGCCGAAATCGTTAAATCAATTAAACCAGGCCAAATGGTGGTTAAAATTGTTCATGATGAATTGGTTCATATTCTTGGAAATGAAAGCGTTCTGAGTGATTTAAATGCACCAGCTCCAGTTGTTATCATGATGACTGGTTTGCAAGGTTCCGGAAAAACAACTACAACAGCAAAGCTTGCAAAACGTTTTACTGATAAGCACAATAAAAAAGTTCTCATGGCGTCATTAGATACACGCCGTCCCGCTGCACAGGAGCAATTGCGCCAATTGGGAGAGCAGGCAAAACTTGCAAGCTTGCCTATTATTGCGGGTCAGCTGCCCGTTGATATTGCATCACGTGCCGTGCAGGCTGCTAAATTAGGTGGTTATGACGTGCTTCTTCTTGACACAGCAGGACGTAATCATATTGATGAAGCTTTGATGCTCGAATTGGCTGAAATTAAAGCATGTTCCCTTCCTCATGAGATTATGTTGGTGGCTGATAGTTTGACGGGGCAAGATGCCGTTCATCTTGCTCGTTCTTTTGATGAGCGTGTAGGGATTACGGGGATTATTTTAACACGGATGGATAGTGATGGGCGTGGTGGCGCTGCTCTTTCTATGCGTGCTGTTACAGGTAAACCAATTAAAGCAATTGGAACTGGTGAAAAAATAGATGCTTTAGAAGAATTTCATCCCAGTCGTATTGCTGATCGTATTCTCGGAATGGGGGATATTGTTTCTTTGGTTGAAAAAGCTGCTGAAACAATGGATCATGAGAAAGCTGCTGCTTTTGCAAAAAAAATGCAAGCCGGAAAATTTGATCTGAATGATCTTGCAGAACAGTTGCAGAAAATGAAAAAACTGGGTGGAATGGGCGGTATTATGGGCATGTTGCCAGGAATGGGGAAAGTCAAAGAGCAGATTGCGGCTGCGGGGTTTGATGATCGTTTGTTTGATCGTCAATTGGCCATTATTTCATCTATGACACCCAAAGAGCGGTCGAATCCAGAGCTTTTAAAACATAGCCGCAAACAACGAATTGCTAAGGGGTCTGGTACGACGGCGGCTGATATTAATAAACTTTTGAAGATTTATCGCCAAATGGCTGATATGATGAAAGCCATGGGTGGTAAAGGAAAAAGTGGTTTTATGGGAAAGATGTTGGGAGGCCTTGGTTCCAAAATGGGTTTTGGTGGTATGGGAAACTTGGGAGGGGATTCTCCAGCTATGCCGGATTTGTCGGGATTGGATCCAAAGCAATTCTCAACGCTTCAAAAGCAAATTGAAAATGGTAATGGAGGGAAGCTCTTGCCCGGACTTCCCAAGCGTGGACCTACTTTTCCTGGTCTTTCCAATGGCATTGTCGATGGGGGAAATTTTCCTCAGCATCCTAAGAAAAAATAAGATGTAAAGAGGGAAAGGAATATAATGCAGGAAACAGTATTAAACGAATTGGCACATTTACGAGCATCCATTGATAATTTTGATGCAACTTTGATTCATATCTTAGCAGAGCGGTTTCGTTGTACGAAAGCTGTTGGGCGCTTAAAAGCCCGTTATGATTTGCCTAAAGTAGATCCTCTGCGTGAGCAATATCAGGTAGCGCGTTTGCGGCAATTGGCTATGGATAGTGATCTTGATCCTGATTTTGCTGAAAGATTTTTAAAATTTATTATTAAAGAAGTTGTGAGTCATCATGAAGTTATTGCTGAAGAGCAAAAAACAAAAAAAGTCAATTTAAACGAAAGCCAGAGCTGACAATAGGAGATAAAATATGGCATTGAAAATTCGTTTGTCCCGTGGAGGTTCAAAAAAACGTCCTTACTATCATATCGTCGTTGCAGATGTTCGTAGTCCGCGCGATGGGCGGTTTCTTGAACGTGTTGGTGCATGGGATCCAATGTTGCCTAAAGATGGACCGAGGGTGAAACTTAATGAAGAACGTATCCAATATTGGCTTGGGCAAGGGGCTCAACCAACAGATCGCGTTTTACGGTTTTTAGATGCAGCTGGCTTGAAAAAGCGTCCAACTCGTAATAATCCACATAAAGGTGAACCGGGTAAAAAAGCACAAGAACGTATAGCAGCAGCAAAGCAAGCAGCAGAAGAAGCAGCGGCAGCGGCTGAAGCAGAATCTGCTTCAGCATAAGAAGCATGATTGTTTAATCAATGTGTTTTTAAAAGCTTTAGAAAAATAAATATTATCCGTTTTTGTCTATCAAAAACGGATTTTCATTAAAAAGCTGCTTGTTTAAATTGCGCCGTTTTTTTTAAATCAATGGTTTTAAAAATCAATGGCGCGGCCTTTAATTTCCCAGTCTCCATAGCGGGAAGGGTCTTTGCCGCCGCGTCCGCCGTTTTCTAAAGGTTGTTCTTTTTTTGCTGCGCGTTTTCGTCTTTCTTCAGCTTCTTTAAGGGCGCGTTGTGCTGCGGGAGAAAGAGATTGCTGTTTAACGACAGTTGCATTTTTTTTGCTTGTTTTCTCATCTTTTTTATTCATTTTACACCTATTCCATTGAAGAAGCAGAAAGAAAACACCATCATATAGTATTGATTGACTTTTATCATGGAGTTTTTTGAGTAATGAATATAATGCGTACAGCTATGCTTTTGGCTTTTTTAACTGCTCTCTTTATGGGAGTTGGTTATCTTGTTGGAGGGGGCGGTGGCATGGTCATTGCTCTTTTGATGGCAAGTGGTTTAAACTTTTTTTCTTATTGGAATTCAGATAAAATCGTTTTACGCATGTACGGGGCGCGTGAAGTTGATCAGCATTCAGCACCAGTTTATTATAAGATTGTAAGCGATTTAGCACAAAAGGCTTCTCTTCCTCAACCAAAGGTTTATGTTATTGAGAATGCACAGCCAAATGCTTTTGCAACGGGACGTAATCCGCAAAATGCAGCTGTTGCTGCAAGTACTGGGTTGTTAGAGCGGTTAAGCGCTGAGGAAATTGCCGGCGTTATGGCGCATGAGCTCGCACATATTGAGCATCGTGATACGTTAACAATGACTCTGACCGCAACGATTGCAGGGGCAATTTCAATGCTTGGTAATTTTGCTTTCTTTATGGGAGGACAGCGTAACTCTTCAGAAGATTCTCATGGCGCTGGGGCAATTGGAGGATTTATTGCATTGCTCGTGGCGCCTTTTGCAGCGATGCTGGTGCAAATGGCGATTAGCCGTACACGGGAATATGCTGCGGATCGGAGAGGGGCTGAAATATGTGGTAATCCTTTATGGTTGGCTTCGGCATTGCGTAAGATTGCTGATGGGGGACGTGGGGTATATAATGAAGAAGCAGAGCATAATCCAGCAACCGCGCATCTGTTTATTATTAATCCTTTGAGCGGTGAGGGAGCGGATAGTCTTTTTTCGACACATCCAGCAACTGCAAATCGTATTGCTGCTCTTTATCAGCAAGCAGAAGAGATGAAAGGGGCTCTTGCCAAAAGTGTGGGATGGAATAAAGAAGACGCTATACATGAAAAAAGCAGCGGGATGAACTATGGAGATTTTCATAGTGGTCAGGCTCATGCATTAGGTGAGAAAGAAAATAGTTCTTTTCAGCGTGTTACAAAACGTCCTTCTTGGCTTCGTTATGAAAATTCAAAAAGATCTCGTTCATAGAGTTATTGAGGGAGTTTTTAAGGAAGCAATAATATAAAGGTGGTGGTTTGAAACACAAAAAAGCGGGGCATGTGTCTGAAAAAAATGTTCCAGGATTAGCTGTTCGACAGGTGTGTGTGCGTCTTTTGGGGGCGGTAGTTGATAAGTACACGCCTCTGTCTGGTTTGACGGATAATGAACACGGACATCCACAATATTTGAAGCTTTCACAACGAGATCGTTTGTTATGTCGGGCTATTTTAACAGCTTCATTGCGTCATCGAAGGCAGATTATGGCGGCTCTCTCACGCTTTTTGGCGCGTCCTTTGCCTTCACAAGCACTTTCACTTCAGCATCTTTTGCATATCAGTGTTGCACAAATTCTTTATCTTGATATTCCCGATCATGCGGCTATTGATTTAGCTGTGCGTGTGGCGAAACTTGATCCTCGAATGCGCCGTTTTTCAGGGGTGGTGAATGCTCTTTTGCGCAATGTTGCACGTGAGGCAGAGCCTTTACGTCAACAAGTTCCTACCATTGAAGGTGTGCCAGCGTGGTTTGGACAGCTTTTAATATCAGCTTATGGAACAGAAAAGGCACATCAGATTATCGCAATTCAAAGTGTGGAACCTCCTTTCGATTTGACAGTGAAATCTGATAGTGGTGGATGGGCTGAAAGGCTTGGCGGTGTGGTATTGCCCAATGGTTCTGTTCGATTGAAGCGTCTGGAGTGTTCTGTTTCTGATTTACCAGGCTATCGTGAAGGGTCTTGGTGGGTCCAAGATTTTGCAGCAGCTTTGCCTGCTTGTTTACTTGGGAGTATTGAGGGTAAACGCGTTGCTGATCTTTGTGCGAGCCCTGGGGGAAAAACAGCACAATTGGCTTTGCAAGGGGCAGAGGTGACAGCAATTGAGCTTTCTGCTAACCGCGTAAAGCGTTTAAAAGAAAATATGGAACGGCTTCATTTTTCAGTTCACATTTGGCAGGGCGATGTGAGAAATTTCTATCCCACACAGCTTTTTGATGCAGTTCTTCTTGATGCTCCTTGTTCTTCTACAGGAACAATCCGTCGTCATCCGGATATTTTATGGACGAAATCGAGGGAAGATATCGTCAAGTTAGTGGCGTTGCAATATGATTTGCTTGTCGCAGCAATTTCTTTGGTAAAGGAGGGGGGACGGATTGTTTTTTCCAATTGTTCATTGGCAAGAGAAGAAGGTGAAGATCTTATTGAAAAAATTTTATCGACACGCAATGACATTGTTTTAGACCCTATTTATCCAGAGGAAATGGGAGCACTGGAACATTTGCTTTGTGGGGGGATGTTACGGACAACGCCTGCGGATTTTTGTCATAAAAATTTTGATGCTGAGAAAACCGTATTTTTAGGAATGGATGGTTTTTTTGCTGCGCGCTTACGAAAAATTGCTTAATTAACGCTTCATTTACAAAAATGGTCGAAATTGTATTTGATTCAGCATAAATGGAGATAAAATTTTGGCGGTTGCGGTAAAAGCTCCTCAGGTAAAAGTGGCAGCCTGTATCGATACGATACAGAATGTTATGCGGCGTTTATGGGTTGGACCATTGTTTCGTTGGCGGTTTTCAGGGTTTCGTCCTCATAAAATTTTAGCGCATCCCATGGATTTGCATGTAGCTGATCCGATGATGGCGCATGAATTTTATCATGGTCGTTTTGCTTTTGCTGGTCACATTGTTCATTCTGGTGCTGTTTCTCCGTTTTCATTGGTTCCACCAACGCTAGAATGGGAAGCGGCTCTACATGATTTTCATTGGTTGCGCCATATGGAGGCAGCAGGAAGTGATTTAGCTTCTGCACATGCACGCTCTCTTTTAGAAGACTGGTTTGACCATGCTGGTAAGAAGGTAAAAGGGCTTGCTTGGAGTGATCCTGTTGTGGCGCGGCGCTTGATTTCATGGATTTGTCATTCGAAAATGTTGTTAGAAGGGGCAAGTGAACGGTTTGAAAAACGCTTTTTACGTGCACTTGGTTTGCAATTTCGTTATTTGCGCGTAACAATTTGTAGTATGGAGCACAATGATCAACGTTTACAAGCAGCAGTGGCTTTGACATTCGCATCTCTTGCTTTGCCTGTTTCTGCGGCAGTGAAAAAAAAGGTACAAACCACACTTATAGAGGAGCTTTCCCGTCAAATCCTAGTTGATGGTGGGCATATTTCCCGTAGTCCTGTTATTTTGCTGAATTTGTTATCGGATTTATTGTCGTTACGGCATCTTTTTATGCGTAGCAATGAAACAGCACCCCGTATTTTGATTGATTCTGTTGAGCGTATGTTGCCAGCTTTACGATTCTTTATCCATGAGGATCAAACGTTGGCCCATTTTAATGGGGTTGGTCCCCTTGTATCGGAACGGTTATCATCACTTTTGGAGCTTGATGAAACAGGAGGCCATCCTTTTAGTTATGCCCGTTATTCAGGATTTCAGCGCTTAAAAGCCAATCAAACAACAGTGCTTGCAGATACAGGAAAGTTTCCACCCCGCTCTGTAGCACAGCAGGCTTGTTCGGGGTGTTTGTCTTTTGAAATGTCTTCACAAGGGCACCGTTTTATTATCAATACCGGTGTTAATCCTGATGGGAGGGAAGATTATCGACATTTAGGGCGTGTTACTGCAGCACATTCAACAGCTACGCTTAATGATTGTTCAGTGGGTGCTTTTTATCATAAAAAGAAAAATGGCGCGCCATTTTTGTTTGATGGACCAACAGATGTTCAAGTGTGCCGTATAGAGGATTCAGAGAAGACGGGTTTTATTGCGAGTCATAATGGTTATATGCGACCCTTTAATCTTATTCATGAGCGTGGTCTTATTTTGGCGACAAATGGAGATATGATTGAGGGTTTTGATCGCTTTTTTATGCCCAATAAAGGGGGAAAGAGACACAAGAGTGTGCAAAATGAAAAAAATCATGTTGCTGTTCGGTTTCATCTTCATCCACAAGTTGAAGTTAACTATGATGGCGAACGTGTGTGTTTAGCCGTAAAGAATGAGAACGTGAAGAGCGAACAAGTATGGTATTTTATATCGCCTGACGCAGATATTTGTCTTGAAGATTCGATTGATTTTGCAGAATTAACAGGTCCACAACGGACACAACAGATTGTTTTATATTTTCGTCCAGCATTTCAGGAAAAAGTTCGTTGGCGTTTTATCCGTAAAGCGTTTGATAAAAAATTAGAACATTATTCCAACCCATAGTATATTGCGTTTTATCTTGCGTGTCGCAAAACATTATCGTTTATTGTGGTAATATTCTCAAAATTTGAAGATCATATCAATTTTATACATGAAGAGTTTTGTTAGAGTATGGGTTGGATGTTTTTAGGCAAGGTTTGCTCATAGAATCTCATGAGGTGATGCTAAAAGGGATTGGCTCCAGAAAAAAAGTTTTTTGAAAGACCATTGTTGACAGATGAGTACTAGTTAAAGATTTTGATCCTTTAAAGATATGGAGAGAAAATTAAGCCGTTGCGTATCTTCGATAAGTTTTTAAGTGTGCTGTTGGGATCAATATTTATCTCTGAGAGAGTTGCATTAATAGGGCTACACTCCTCACGAAAAACAGAGCGCTATTGTATTGTATATTCACGGACTCATTTTAAAGAAAAATTCCTTAATGCTTCCAAGCCTATTTTGCGACGATGCCCGTGATGGGTATAACGGTAAATCCATTAAGCACCCCCCATCTTTATGCTTATGAAGGAGCAGTTCGGCACTATCACACTATTTATCAGTGCCCAATGTTTGTAACAACTCTTGGCACTAGAGATGGTTCATAAGAGGCATTTTTAGCCTTTTCTTAATAGTTTTTATCCATACAGCTCTCCCCGCTTGTAACGTGCAGGCGAATGGTTTTGGTTGATTCAACATACATAGATTTGAAATGGAAGAATCTCACGGTATTCGGAGTTCTAATTCAATATGAATAACGCTAAATTATCATTATAAATCAAATGTTGTATATCACAGAAACACTGAAAATTTGAGAAACAATACACAGCAATGGCTGAGAAAAACAACTCTTCTGCTCTTAAAAATGAAGGCGTAATAACAAATCACAAAATGCACGCTTTTTCAGAGCAAAGCATTCTCTCAAATATCTCAAACAACTTTCATAAAGATTTACGCGAATAACGTCGTGCAATTGAATCAATATCACCTCGACAAATTCCAAGATCGCTGAGTTCATATGTTGAAAGACGACTTAACGCATTAACGGTTCGACGATAACGGCGCCAATTACTATAAAAACGTAGAATATTCATATCCTCTACTCAAACTTTTCATTACACTCTTTAGTTTAAGGATAGAGCATATTACTAAAAAGAGTTGTGTTATAATATCATAACAGGTATGCATCTACATACAAGATAACATCCCTTTAACATTTTCCTCATGTGAAAGGGCAACCATTAAAAATATCAACAAGAACAATATTCTTTCCCTAAACAATGGCTAAATTATGTGCATTTTCTTCGGTGATAAACTTCTTCACGTGTAGATTCTTTGGATTGAATAACTGCTTCCATTTCAATAGTTATACGATGATTATGAAAAATTCCTTGAAACATTTGTCTCATACGAAGAGGGAATCAGCAAAATTATTAATGGCGGAAGTGTCGTGTTCCTGTAAAAACCATTGCTAAACCCTGTGCATCAGCAGCGGCGATAACTTCTTCATCACGCATGGAGCCTCCTGGTTGAATAATTGCTGTTGCCCCTGCTTCAGCTGCTGCTAATAAACCATCTGCAAAAGGAAAAAATGCATCTGATGCAACAACAGATCCTTTTGTAAGGGTTTCTGTTAAGCCTGCTCTTTGCGCACTTTCTGCGGCTTTACTTGCAGCAATTTTTGCTGAATCGATGCGGCTCATTTGTCCGGCTCCAATTCCAACTGTTGCGCTATTTTTCGCGTACACAATAGCATTTGATTTAACGTGTTTTGCTACACGAAAAGCAAATTGAAGATCACGCATTTCATCTTGAGTTGGTGCCCGCTTTGTCACTACTTGCAATTTAAGATCATCCACCACCACGTTATCACGTGATTGCACTAAAATGCCTCCTGCAAGTGTTTTCGCAAGAAGTCCTCCACAGCGTGGATCAGGAACTCCACCTGTAATGAGCAAACGAAGATTTTTTTTCTGGGCAATAATTTCACGTGCCGCCATTGTGGCATCAGGAGCAATAATCACTTCTGTGAAAATTTTAACAATTTCTTCAGCACATTCCTCATCAAGGGTTTGATTTAAAGCAACAATTCCACCAAATGCCGATACATTATCACACATAAGAGCTTTCAAATAAGCTTCTTTCAAATTTTCTCCTTCCGCAACACCACAAGGATTGGCATGTTTAATAAGAGCGACAGCAGCGGTTTTTTGCGGATCAAATTCTGCCACAAGCTCAAAGGCTGCATCTGTATCATTCAGATTGTTATAAGAAAGCGCTTTGCCTTGTAAAAGTTTTGCTGTTGCAATACCAAAACGTTTTTCATTATTGCGATAAAATGCTGCCTGTTGATGTGGATTTTCCCCATAGCGCATAACACTTTCAAGATGACCGGAAAAACTCTGCCATGATGGAATTTCAATTTTTAAATCCCGTGCAAACCACGATGCTATTGCCGTATCATAAGCAGCGGTGTGTGCATAAGCGCGCATTGCTAGCTGATGACGCATAGATAAGCTTAAACATCCATTATGCTGCTTTAATTCAGCTAGAATCGAATCATAATCTTTTATCGCTGTTACAACACCGGTATAAGCATAATTTTTTGCCGCGGCGCGAATCATCGCCGGTCCACCGATATCAATATTTTCAAGAATCGTTTGCCCATCGGCTCCCGATAGGATCGTCTCTTCAAAAGGGTAAAGATTCACCACCAAAAGATCAATTCCATGAATGCTGTTCTTTTCCATAGCTTCCCTATGGCTAGGATCTTCTCTTACCCCTAACAAAGCACCATGAATCAAAGGATGGAGTGTTTTTACACGCCCATCCATTATTTCAGGAAATCCGGTAACTTCAGCAACATCTTTTACGGGTAAACCAGCTGCTATGAGGGTTTTTGCTGTTCCTCCTGTTGAAATTAATTCAACATTGTAAGTAGCATGAAGGGCTTGTGCAAAAGCAACCACACCCGTTTTATCAGACACAGAAAAGAGAACACGACGAACCCGATGAAGATCAGGTATGGGAAAATTTTTGGCAACAACACCCATAACAGAAGCCTTAAAAATGAAAGAGTTAAAATTCTAGTAAAACACGCTTATACGTTTATAGCATAAGCCTTTAGCAAAATACACTGAAAGGATAAACTGTCTTTTTAGAATATAGGATGCTCACCTTTTTCTATTATCCTGTAAAAACCTCTCATTTGAGGTGTGGTGATAGGTATAAAAGTCGCGTTGAGAAATTAAATGTTTTTTTTGTTGCTTATAACTCAACATCTCATCTTCATAGCAGTTGTGAAACAAAAAATGCCTCCGTATGTTCTCTGCTATATTAGCTTTTATACTATATGAAGGCGAAAGTATTACGTATATCAATTGGAATAATCTCTGAAATGGGAAACAATCTAATGAAACAAGAATATAAAATTATAAAGGCAAAAATGAGTGCCTATCTTTCCTATCATTTTTAAATTTGGCTTTATGTTTTTCAAAAGCGTTTATGACAATGTTTTTTAAGAGTGAATTTTTTATAGAGTGGAGATAATGCATTGCTTCACATTTTTGGGCATTACATTTTTAATGAATAAACCCTCGTTTTATGATGATTTTTTAAAGAGTGTCGCGTAAATCTTTTGTGGATGGTATAAAGATCCATTGTATGCCTATGATCTTTATTTAACAAAGGTGAAAGTTGGTAGATTTTATTCTCTTTATCAGTTTTCAAGATTCTAAAAATTTTTGTTACTTGAGATGGAAGAGGTATTTTTTTAGTTTTTTTGCCGTAGCAGAAAAAGAAAACCTCCTAACACACCAGCAGCTAAAATAAACCACGTGATTGCATAAACGAGATGATTATTTCGAAAATGAATAATCGTAAGACCAACGACGGGAAGATTTGCTTGTGGAGATGTTTTTCTGGCATCAATGAAATAAGGAGCAACAGTGGACAAACCAAGTTTTTGTGCCATAGCGGGGAGATCGCGCGTATACCATAAATTTTTGTCAGGATTATTTTTACGTGGGAAAAATCCATTTTTTTCACTCATGCGTAATAAACCTATAATCATTGTTTGTTCTGTGTCCGTGGTAGAATTTTGCTGAGATGAGGCATTTGTATGCGATTTCTCTGAGTTTTGAAAATTATTACGTTCATCCATGGGGATAAAGCCACGGTTGATAAAGATCAGTGTATTATCAGCAGTTTGTAAAGGAGTCAAAACCCAATAGCCTGTAGTATTTTGAGCGGCAGCAGTGACTAAGATATTTTTATCTGTTAAAAATTTTCCTGTGATAACAACAGGTTGATATTCATATTTTTCAAAAGTAACATCTGACCATTGATTTTTTTTGGGGGCTTTTATGGGGGGTAAATGAATGCGCTGATTAGCACTGGTGATAAGATTTGTTTTCCAGTTTAACCGTTGTACTTGCCATATACCTAATGCACTGAAGAGAAGAAAAAAACAAATACATAAAGTTCCAAATAAAAAAGAAGAAAAACGGCAAGAATTTCCCTGAAGCTTTGTCATGGGGGGCCCTTTTTTGCTCATGATTTATGCTTCCTTTCGGGACAATAGGCTTTTATTCTAACATGGTATGTATTTAAAAAAAACATTTTGTACGCTTTTTGGCAGAATTTGCACGTCTTATTGAGGAAAAAGATGAAAAATGAGCCAACAAGAGATGAAAAAGGTTTTATAAAAGACTTGACCTTTTGTTGTCGACCCCCTATTAGAAAGAAACTTCCCAATGATGCCCGTTCAAGGTTGCATTGCGCGTGTTTTGCGTTCATTGTGTCCTTTGGGTATGGGGATTTGAAAGTTTCTTAGAGTTTAAGGATGAAGTTTATGTCTCGTGCATGTGAATTGACAGGGAAAACGGTTCTGTATGGTAATAATGTTAGCCATGCGAATAATAAGACACGGCGTCGTTTTTTACCAAATCTTTGCAATGTGACATTGATTTCAGAGGTGTTACAGCAAAGTTATCGCTTGCGTATTTCAGCAAGTGCATTGCGTTCTGTTGAGCATCGTGGTGGCCTTGATGGTTTTTTAGTTAAAGCAGATGATAAAGAGTTGTCGCAACGTGCGCGTTTGCTAAAACGCCAAATCATTAAGAAAAAAGCTGAGCAAGAAGGTGAGCAAAAGGCTGAACAAGCAGCGTAATTGTTAGCGCTATTCTTTTTGGTTTATTAACGCTTTGATTTCGGTTTTCTGTTCTAGAAGTTAAGTTTTTTGCAGGTTGATCGTTTCATTTTATTGGTTCCATATCCCAGGTTAAAAAAATGTCTTTAAGCGGTCCTTTATTAGAACAGCAAAAGAAAAGGTATGTTGTTTTTTCTATTTTTGCAATGTGCCTTGCTGTTACGGCTTCTAATATTTTGGTTCAATATCCTGTCTATTGGTTTGATTTAAATGAGCTGTTGACTTATGGGGCTTTTACCTATCCATTTGCTTTTCTGATCAATGATTTAACCAATCGTTTTTATGGTCCATCTGCGGCGCGGCGTGTGGTCTATGCTGGTTTTTTTGCGGGGGTCTTTGTTTCTTGGATATTGGCGACACCACGGCTTGCACTTGCTTCTAGTTTTGCATTTTTATTTGGGCAACTCCTTGATATTGTTGTTTTTACTCCTTTACGACGTAAAACATGGTGGAAAGCACCTTTAGCAGCAGCGTTGGTTGGTTCAGCTTTGGATACAGTGCTGTTTTTTGCTCTTGCTTTTTCTAGCTCGTTTTCTGTTCTTGATAAGATAACAGGGTATGCTGATAGTTCACTGGTGGAGAGTACTGTTTTGGGAGGGATAGGCATGCCAGTTTGGCTATCGCTTGCTTTTGGTGATTTTTCGGTAAAAATTATTATGAGCCTGTTGATGTTGATTCCTTATGGGACAATTCTTAATATTGTAAAGCTTCCTCTTTATCAAAGTCATTCAAAGGATGATTCTTCTTTTGTTTGTCATAAATAATGATTTTTGTCTTTTTTTCATGAAGCCAAGAAAATTGTACGCTATGCTTGGTGTGGCACGTTATTTATAATGGATACTTTATCATTTGCCAACTTAAGTAAGAGTTCCAACACAAAACGCGTTTTTTATTTCAAAATTCTCTTGTGAGGAAAAGATAAAGTCATTTGTTTGAGAAGGGGCTAATATACTTTTTACAAATGATTAAATGTGACAGAAATTGCAACTGATGTTTATTAATAGATTGATTTAAAATGATAACTTATATTTTTCATTTGAGTGAAAGAGCTCAATATCATAAAATTTTACGCGTTTTAAATACTCTTATATTGAGTTAATAAAAATCATTTGCTTGCCTATGTTATAAGAGGAATTGGCGTGCGGACAACGTCATTTGAGAAAGCAATACTCTTATGAAGAGCTTTAATGTAATAGAAGTGCAATATTAGGCGCTGGAAGTATATTGATTTATCTTAAAAACATTGGAAGCTTGAAAGTAGGATTTTGCTTTTGGCTTGTAGCTTGTAAAGTAAAGGATGATTCTGGATTTTGCATTATGCCATATATGGGCGCTGTCGTGAAATAAGCTTGGAAGCAAGGAGGAATGTTTCTTTAAAGTAGGAGTGCGGATAAGATATATAATGGTGTGTTCTTTTTCGTGAATGAAGTAATATTCTTTTTTTCGTGTTTTTCTTATATTTTATGTGAGTAAAGATTTTTTCTTTTATCCAGGAGATGGGAGCTTATGTTGATAGATCACCCGTGGTGAGTACTGTTTTGGGAAGGTTAGGAACAGGTTGGCTCTCGCTTGCTTTAGCGATTTTTCGGCAAAAATCGCTATGAATCCATTTATGCTGATTCTTTTATAAAATAATTCTTAGTGTTTAAAATATCCTCTTTGGATGATTCTTCTTTTGCGTATAATAAATACAACTTTTATCTTTTTGTTTTACTGAAGGTGAAAGTCTATGCATTATATTTTCTGTGAGAGCAGCACTTTAGAGCTATGTCTAGTGGAGATATTTTTCTATATACGTGTATTTCAATATTTAAATATAATGAAATAACACAAGATCGAGACAAAAACGGGTAATTATTCAGTCTTTTAATTTGAAGGGCACTCTGGGATATGGACGTAAATGAAAAATTCCAAGAAAAGTTTTATCAGTTGCACTAAAACCAGAAAGTAAAAACAAACTCATTATAATTTTTGAAGATGGTTGGAGCATTTCTTTTAGGATTCATAATGCATCCAGTAAAGTAGAAGCTTCTTTAAAGTTCGATATTCAATTTGTGGGATTATCTTCTCAGGTTGTTAGTCATCAAATTCCGATGGTTTAATGATAGAGATAATGTTTTAAATGTAATCGTTGCTGATTTAAGGCAGGTTTATTTCTTATGAAAATGAGTTCTTTTATCACTAAAAAGTATTTCTAATTGTTTTGTTATGGCGTCGGCGAGTTCTTCAGCATTCATAATTGTTACAGCACGTTGATAATAACGTGTGACGTCATGACCAATTCCAATGGCAATGAGTTCGATAGGGGAGTGTGTTTGGATTTCTTGAATCACTGCGCGTAAGTGTTTTTCTAAATAATTGCTGGCGTTGACCGATAGTGTCGAATCGTCAACAGGAGCGCCATCAGAAATGACCATGAGGATGCGACGTTGTTCACGCCGTGATAAAAGGCGTTGATGAGCCCAAATCAAAGCTTCTCCGTCGATATTTTCTTTTAATAATCCTTCTTGCATCATCAAACCTAAATTGCGTCGTGCGCGACGCCATGGGGTATCAGCACTTTTATAGATGATATGGCATAAATCATTGAGGCGTCCAGGATTATGGAGTTTGTTTTGGGTAAGCCATTGTTCGCGCGATTTGCCCCCTTTCCAAGTTTTGGTGGTAAAACCTAAAATTTCAACTTTGACACCACAACGCTCAAGAGTTTGTGCCAAAATATCAGCACAACTTGCAGCAACGCTAATGGGACGTCCGCGCATTGAGCCAGAATTATCAATGAGAAGTGAAACAACTGTGTCCCGAAATTGGGTGTTGCTTTCCATTTTAAAAGAAAGGGGTTGCATGGGGTCAATAATTAGACGTGGAAGCCGTGCTGTATCAAGATATCCTTCTTCAAGGTCAAAGTTCCAGTTGCGATTTTGTTGCGCCATCAAGCGGCGCTGGAGACGGTTTGCTAAACGTCCAACGATGTTTTGGAGATGATTGATTTGCTTATCAAGATAACGGCGTAAGTGATCTAACTCGTTTTCAGAACAAAAATCTGTTGCTTCCAAAATTTCATCAAATTGACGGGTGAAGATTTTATAATTGCCAAGTCTTTCCATTTGTTCCGAATCAGAAAAAAGGTGTTTGGGTTTGCTCGGCTTTTCTTGCCAAGGTCCATTTTTTTGCTCGCCGTCAGCTTGATCATTGTTGTTTGATTGTGTCGCTTGTGTTTTTCCGTCATCTTGCACATCACTTTCTTGTTCAGTGCTGGTTTGTTCTTCACTTTGAGCGTGTTTTTTGTTTTTACTCTCTTCTTCTCCTTGGTCTTGAGGTTCACACGCATTTTTTAATTTTTTATTGTTTTCACTGTTAGAAGCTTCAGCTTGTTGCACTGTCATTTTGAGTGTAACAAGCATTTGGCGAACAATCTGTGCAAAATCTTGTTGGTTGTAAATATGATGTGGGAGTTCATTGAGTTCTGCTGCTGCTTTTTGTTCGAGTTCTTGACGCCACAGTTCTAAGACAGGACCCGCTTCTCTTGGAGCTGCGCGCTTTGTTATTTTTTCACGCAATAAAAGTGCAATTGCTTCTTGGATGGGGGCTTCACTTTGGTTGCTAATCTTATGATAATGGGCTCTTTTGTATTTATCGGCGAGCATGATATCAAGATTTTTTGCAAGCCCCTCCATGGCTAAAGTACCAATTGCTTCAACACGTGTTTGTTCTAAGGCATCAAAGACAGCACGTGCTTCTGATTCTAGTGGAGAAAATTGCATGTGAATGCGGTTATCATGCCATGCTTTGCGCAGAGCCATGGAATCACCTAATCCGCGGGTAATGGTGATGTCTTTATTCGTTGCGTATTGAGGTAATTCTGGTAAACGCGCGCAACTTTCGCTTAAAGATGGTCGGTTATGACTAAAGGAAACTTCAAGGTTGTTTGTGCCTGCAATTGCACGCATACAGGTGGAAAGTGCTTTTTTAAAAGCTTCAATATTAAGAGTGTTGTTGGAAGAATCTTTTGCCGGATTTTTGTTGTCGCCAATATCGGTAGCCATGAGTGACAGATTCCTTAAGGCGAAACACCATGAATGAGTGATTCGGGAAGCTCTTGTCCAAAGGCGCGTTGATAAAATTCTGCAACAGTGGCACGTTCGAGTTCATCACATTTATTGAGAAAGG
Organism: Bartonella sp. CL70QHWL; assembly: GCF_042194855.1. Taxonomy (NCBI): domain Bacteria; kingdom Pseudomonadati; phylum Pseudomonadota; class Alphaproteobacteria; order Hyphomicrobiales; family Bartonellaceae; genus Bartonella; species Bartonella sp. CL70QHWL. The sequence goes on from NZ_JBHINJ010000001.1 coordinate 312,173, forward strand.
TTAATCGGAAGGCAAAGCCGACATCTTGAAAAATCGTTGTATTTTCTGCCCAAGTAATGACGGTACGTGGACTCATGACAGTTGAAAGATCTCCATTGATAAAAGATTGGCGTACCATATCAGCAACATGAACCATTTGTGAAATTATCTTTTTTCCTTCAGTCGTTTGAAAGGATTTGACCTTTGAACAAATGATATTAACCTCTTTATCATGGGGTAAATAATTGAGTATCGTAACAATAGACCAGCGGTCCATTTGAGCTTGATTGATCTGTTGGGTACCATGATAGAGACCAGTTGTATCACCAAGACCAATGGTGTTTGCTGTTGCAAAAAGACGAAAGGCTGGGTGTGGAGAGATGACTCGGCTTTGATCAAGTAAGCTTAGTTTTCCAGAGGTTTCAAGAACGCGTTGGATGACAAACATAACATCGGGACGCCCCGCATCATATTCGTCGAAAACAAGAGCAATATTATTTTGATAAGCCCATGGCAAAATGCCTTCTTTAAATTCAGTGATTTGTAAGCCATCTTTTAAAACGATAGCGTCTTTTCCTACAAGATCGATACGACTTACATGACTATCGAGATTAATTCGAAGACAAGGCCAATTGAGACGTGCAGCAATTTGTTCAATATGCGTTGATTTCCCTGTACCGTGATAGCCAGAAACCATTACACGGCGGTTGAAGGTAAAACCTGCGAGAATCGCTAAAGTTGTTTGCTGATCAAAAAGATAATCAGAATCGATATCAGGAACATGGGAACTTTTTGTGCTAAAAGCAGGGACTTTCAGATCTGTTTCAATATGAAATAGATCGCGAGCACAAAGTGTAATATCGGGCAAATTTTCAACGGTAAGATTTGTCATTGTGTTTCTGGAAGGGAGAGGATGCTATTTATTCATTAGAAACGATACAAGAGTTAGAGTATTTATGCAATGCTCTATAATGAGAGCCTTAGATATTGAAGAAAGATTTTTTACGTATTCTATAATGTTTTGCAAAAAAAATAACATTTTGCGCAAATAATGATGGTCTAAATGAAAATAGACTCATATAAGCGCATGTTTTCAGCACAAACCAGACTTTTTTAGCAAATTGTAAGCATGTAAAACATCACGAAAGCGCTCTTCTGAAGCACGATTACCACCATTGGAATCAGGATGGTGCTTTTTTACCAATTCTTTATATTTCATTTTGATGTCTTCTGCTGAAGCGTTTGCCTGTAGTCCCAGTGTATCAAAAGCTTTTGCTTCTAAGGGCTTTAATTTTCGTGAGAATTTATTGCTTGAATGCTGCCCAGTAAAAAGCGTGAAGGGATCGCGCATACGATTTTGATAGGCAGCTGTTCCAGAGCGAATCTTTGCATAATTAGCGGCTGTTTTTTTCGATGTACCATTGCTCAGATCTGTAGGCCATGTCGGACGATGTCCTGTGAGAGCATCCTTTTGAAATTTTGCGATATCTTTATTGCTAAGACCAGAGAAGTAATTAAAATTTTTATTATAGGCACGTACGTGTTCAATACAAAAATATAAATATTGTCCTTCGTGATTTCGACCTGCTGGTGCTTTATGGGCCCCTGTTTTTTCACAACCTTCCCACTGACACTGTTGTGCTTCTGGCTCAGCGTTTTGTTTTTTATTTGAGCTTATGCGAATTGAATCGAATAATTTAGATGTTATTGTCATATTATTGGTTTATGCAAAATTGATTAATTTTACAAGAATTGACTTTTGAAAAATTTGTTTTCACACTTATTCTATTATGAAAAAGGTGTATTTTTGCACGTTCATTTTGTTTGAGGAATGAAAAATGTTTATAGAAACAATAATCCAGAGAAAGCTTCAGGATGCTTTTCATCCGCAAAAGCTTGAAGTGATTAACGAAAGTCATCTTCATGAGGGGCATTCTCATAATGAACATGCTTTTGATGGTAAAGGAGAAACACATTTTCGAGTGAAAATTTTATCTTCTTCTTTTTCTAATATGACACGCGTAGAAATACATCGAGCGATTTATAAAGTTTTACAAGAAGAGTTAGCTACTTGTGTTCATGCTTTGGCACTTGAGGTTGAAACACTCTAATTTTTTGATGAGACACTTTTAGGAACGGGGATGGGCCTTTTGATAAATTTTTAACAAATGGTCTGTATCGACATGGGTATAGATTTGTGTGGTGGAAAGACTAGCGTGCCCAAGAAGTTCTTGAATCGTGCGCAAATCTCCCCCCCGTGATAAAAGATGGGTGGCAAAAGAATGGCGCAGTGTATGGGGCGTTGCAGTTTCTGGTAAACCAAGGCTTGCTCGTAAGTTGCGTACAGTTTTCTGAATAATGGCGGGCTGTAGGGGACCGCCTCGTGCCCCGCGAAATATGGGTTGGTTATCCACTAAAGGATATGGGCAACATTTGAGATAATTTTGTACAGCTTCGTAAACAATTTTGATGAGAGGAACAAGGCGTGTTTTTCCACCTTTTCCTGTTATAAATAAACTTGTTTTTTCAGGATCAGAAAATTGTTCTGGTGTGAGGCTTAAGGCTTCTGATATTCGCATTCCACAGCCATAGAGAAGCATGAGGACAGCCGCATTACGAGCGCTAATCCAAGGTTCATTTTCTAGCTGGTTTTCTTGTTTGACTATGTGAAGTGCTGATTTGATCGCTAAAGGTTTTGGGAGCGATCTTGGGTGTTTGGGGCTTCGGATAAGTTGAGCCGCCGGAACATTGACGATTCCTTCACGTGATAGGTACTTGAAAAAAGAACGGATGCCTGCTACTCCGCGGCTTAAAGAACGAGCACTTACATTGTTTGTACGCCGATAAGCAAGATAAGCACGCAAGTCACTGATGCGTAAATGAGCAAGATCTGTAAGGGTTGGTGTATGACTTAAGTGTTGACAGAGAAAAGACAAAAATTGCCGCGTATCACGTTCATAGGCTTGCACTGTTTGTGCTGACATACGACGTGTTTGGGTAAGACACTCTAACCAATTTTTCCTTGCGTTTAAAATTGCATGGTCTGCTGGAATGAGAGGAATATTTTCATCTTTTCTCTTGTCGTTTTTGATAGGCATTATCTAGTTGAGAGTTTCTTTCTTTTTAGATTTTTCATCGTTAGAATGACCATTCTTGTTTTGGGGTTGCTCTTCACGATTGATAAGTTGCTTTTCACCTTTGAGAGAGAGTATTTTCACAAGATTGTGCGTTGACATCAAATGCGCAAAAATTAATCCTAAAAAGCCATTTTTATGAAGTTTGGCAAGTTGGCTTGCTGATAATTTATTCAATTTTTCTTCATCAACAACCCAAAAATGTTCTAATTGAGCTGAGAGACCTTTATCGTTTTTCACATTGATAGATTTTTGGCTTAGAAGATCCATTTCTACAAGAGCATCAATAAACTCAGAGGTTTTTTCCATAGCGATTTTAAAACTTTCAAGAAAACGAATACGTTCTTCCATAAAAGGAGAAATAGAGCCGTCGGAATTAAAAAGTTCTGTTCCTGCAACTTCATTAAACATACCTGACTGTTGATCAAAGCAAACAGAAAGTTCTTTTTCATTGCTAATTTGTGCCAAAACAAAAGGATAGCGACGGACAAAAGCAGGAACATAAGTATTGTTTTTCCAACTTTTATCAGAAGCGATATAGTCATTTTCGTCATTAGAAAGGCCGACAAGAGCTGCGGATGTGTAGTGCCGTTTTTTTTGTTCATCTTCGGCGCACATAAATAAAATAGGATAGTCTAGTGCTGCTTGAAAATATTCAGTACTTGCTAAAGGAACCCAGTGAGTATCCTTGGCAAAAGACATATCACTTGGAGGAGCAAATTTTAGATTTTTATGGGAAACTTTGTTGATTGGCGTGATATCTTTGTAAAATAGCATAATATTTGCCATAAGACTTTCTCCTTTATTAATTTGTTTTTGTTACCAAGAAAGGTCTTTTAGAAGATTGTCTCATATGGCAACAAGATTGAATAGAAAACTATAAGATTGAAGGGTTCATTTTTGAGAGATAATATTTTCGTATGAAGTATAATAAAGAAAAGCTTAAAAATAAAGTCTATCTTGCCATTATTGGTATGCCTCATGGTATAAAAGGAGATGTTTTTGTTAAAATTCTAAGTGCTGAGCCACAGCGTTTCAAGTTTTACAGCACTTTTTATGATGATATGGGGCGTTCTTATGAAATTGTAACTCTTCGCATACAAAAAAATAAGGCGATTGTACGTTTTAAAGGGATAGAAAATCGTAATGCGGCTGAGTCTTTAAAAGGTATTCGCCTTTATGTGACGCGTGATCAATTAATTGATGATTTGATGGAGGATGAGTTTTATCAAGTCGATTTAATAGGCTTGTGTGTCCAAGATTGTGGGGGAAAAATCTTAGGTGAAGTGTGTGGTTTTTTTAATTTCGGGGCTGGTGATTTGCTTGAAATACGTTTGAATACAGGTAAAAGAGTCCTTATTCCCTTTAGTAAGGCGGCGGTACCAGAAATTTGTATGGATTCTGGTTTTCTTGTTGTTGATCCCATGGCCGCTGGTTTAATTGATGGGGGAGACAATGATAAAAAGGAAATAGCTTGAATCTAAAAATAAAGATGAAGGAAAAAATAACAGATGAATTTCGTCAATAAAAAGTGGAATGTGTGGAAATATTAAAAATGCACTTTTGAGCAGATATTGTAAGCACTTTATCTCGAAATAGTTCTGAATTTTTAGAGTCTTTTTTAGTGCAAGTATTTAGAAGGATCGTATTGAATAAAGCGCAGATCAAGGAGATTCAATTTAACGCTATAGCGTTAAAAATCTTGTTTGTGCTATTTTTGCTATTAAGAGTCTGTTTAAGAAAATAAGGATGAGAAATAAAATGAAGTTTCAGGCGCGCGTTTTAACCCTTTATCCTGAAATGTTTCCTGGTTTTTTAGGGTATTCTTTAGCAGGGCAAGCTTTAGAGCGCGGAATTTGGTCACTGGAGACGGTGCAGATTAGGGATTTTGCTTTAGACAAACACCATAGCGTTGATGATAAACCTGCTGGTGGGGGGGCGGGTATGGTAATGCGGGCGGATGTATTGGCGGCGGCTCTTGATTGTTGTCCACAGGATTCGCCAAGATTGTTGATGAGTCCACGTGGGCGCCCTTTTGACCAAGCTTACGCGCATAGCTTGGCTCGTGATACGGGTGTAACGTTAGTTTGTGGACGTTTTGAAGGGGTTGATGAGCGAGTCATAGAAGCACGAGAATTAGAAGAAGTTTCTATTGGTGATTATATTCTTTCAGGGGGTGAAACAGCCGCATTGGTTATCTTAGATGCTATTATACGTCTTCTGCCTGGAGTGATGGGGAATGCAGCTTCTGCAAGGTGTGAAAGTTTTGAAAATGGCTTGCTGGAACATCCGCAATATACACGCCCTTCTCTTTTCGAAGGGCGGGGTATTCCGCCTGTATTGCTCTCAGGTCATCACAAAGCGATCGCAGATTGGCGTCAAAGCCAAGCCGAATTGTTAACACGTCAACGTCGCCCTGATCTTTATGCGCGTTATGATAAAAATCATCAGAAAACTTGATTCATATGATAAGGTAGTGTATTGCATGGCTCTCTTTTTAGAGAGTTTTTTATAAAAGGTTTTCTGTAGTTCCAAAATTAAAATGAAGGAATGGTGTATTCGCTCCTGTGTAAGACATAGCCTAAAGAGCTCCTTATTCTTAATAAAGGCTTTTTTGGTAAGAGTTGAGCGCTCTGACTGTTCGATAAAGAACATGAAGGATAAAAGAAATGAATATTATCGCACAACTTGAAGCTGAACAATGTGCAAAAATTGAAGAAAAGCGCCAATTTCCAGCCTTTAAGCCAGGAGATACAGTTCGTGTCATGGTGCGTGTGACGGAGGGTACGCGGACGCGTGTTCAGGCTTATGAAGGTGTTTGTATTGCACGTTCAGGCGGTGGGTTGAATGAGACCTTTACAGTACGCAAGATTTCTTATGGTGAAGGGGTGGAACGGGTGTTTCCTGTTTATTCTCCGTTGATTGAAGGTGTTGAGCTGGTGCGCCGTGGTAAAGTGCGCCGTGCAAAACTCTATTATCTTCGTGGTTTGAGAGGTAAAGCTGCGCGTATCGCTGAAAAGAGAGATTATCGGAAAAAAGCTGAAAAGGTTATTGAGAAAGTAGAAGCAGCATCTGTCAGCACAGATGTTGAAAAGAAAGTTGCTGAGTAAAGATTATATCAGCTAAACTTTATGCAAAAGCGGCTTTTATGCCGCTTATTTGTGTCTTTCGTGATTCGTTTTGCCTTTTAAAAGGCTTGGAGGGGACATAAAAATGTTTAATCTATCAATTTTTTCCTCTTTTTATCCTTAATCATGGGTGCAATTTAAGATACCATTGCATATATCATGGATACTCAAAAGGATAAGTTTAATCTGAAAAAATGCCTGTTTATATTTGAGAAAAGATGTTAGACCTTTGACGTGAAGATAAAATTGTATTAGATTAAAGCAAGTTTTGCGGATCATATCCGTGGAGTAATCGGTTTTTTTATGCGTGACCTTTAATCCGTTATTTGAGACAACCGACCTGTAGTATCGGTATCTTGAGATGCCAAACAAGTGAAAACGAGAGAATATATTTAGTCGTTTTGCGCGAACTTTCTCGTTCATTGCGGTTGCAGTAAAAACCAGGTCAGGATATTTTATGACAGAGACAACTAGGATAAAAGAGCGCCCTCGTTCCCCTCATATAAGTATTTATCGTTGGACAATTACTATGGCTATGTCCATTGCACACCGCATTACGGGTATGGCACTTTATGTTGGAACGGTTTTTCTTGCTGTTTGGTTAATTGCTATTGCGTGCGGGGAGGAGGCATTCAGAACGGTTCACGAGATTTATAGTTCTTGGTTTGGATTGTGTATTTTGTTTCTTTATACTTTGGCAGGGGTTCATCACATGGTTGGTGGTGTTCGCCACATTGTTTGGGATCTGAAACCTTGCCTTTTGGCAAAAGAAAAGGCAACAGTCACTGCTTGGGCGACAGTGTTTATTTCTCTTATTGTTACTTTTTCGATTTGGATTATTGGATATACCGTTGTTTAGCTGGGGGTGAAAAGAGATATGAAAAAAGATTTTCGAACGGAACTTGGAAAAGTACGGGGGCGTGGCAGTGCTCATGAAGGAACAGAGCATTTTTGGCTGGAACGTTTGACAGGGTTTATCAATCTACCACTTTTGATATTTTTTATTGTTCTTATTCTTTCGCTTGTGGGAAAGGACTATAGCATTGTGCGTGCAAGACTTGCACATCCTATTGTTGCTATTTTGATGGGATTGATGACTTTTTCGGTCCTTTATTATATGAAACTTGGTATGCAAGTGGTGATTGAAGATTATATTCCACGTGAAGGTTTCCGGATATTCTTTTTGACGTTAAATATTTTATTTTGTTTTCTCATAGGTGGTATTATTATTTTTTCTCTTTTGAAAATTGCATTAGGGGGTTAAACAAATATGGCGGGTACAGGATCATCTCTGGGCGCTAAAGCAGGTAACGCCCCTTATCGCACTGTAGATCATAAATTTGATGTTGTTGTTGTTGGGGCAGGTGGTGCAGGATTACGTGCAACGCTTGGTATGGCGGAACAAGGATTAAAGACAGCTTGTATTACGAAGGTTTTTCCAACGCGCTCACACACGGTTGCAGCACAAGGGGGAATTGCTGCATCGCTTTCAAATATGGGACCTGATAATTGGCAGTGGCATTTATATGATACCGTGAAAGGTTCTGATTGGTTGGGTGATACCGACGCAATGGAATATTTGGTGCGTAATGCTCCTGCTGCTGTGTATGAATTAGAACATTATGGCGTTCCTTTTTCGCGGACGCAAGAAGGCAAAATTTATCAGCGTCCTTTTGGTGGACATACGACACAATTTGGTGAAGGTCCACCTGTTCAGCGTACTTGCGCAGCCGCTGATCGTACAGGCCACGCCATTTTGCATACGCTTTATGGACAAAGCTTAAAGCATAATGCGCAATTTTTTATTGAATATTTTGCACTCGATCTCATCATGACGGATGGGGTTTGTACGGGGGTTGTGGCATGGAATCTCGATGATGGTACAATACATCGTTTTTCTGCTAAAATGGTTGTTCTTGCAACCGGTGGTTATGGACGCGCTTATTTTTCCGCGACATCGGCGCATACCTGTACGGGTGATGGTGGTGGAATGATCGCACGTGCTGGATTGCCACTTCAGGATATGGAGTTTGTGCAATTCCATCCGACAGGGATTTACGGTTCTGGCTGCTTAATTACAGAAGGAGCTCGTGGTGAAGGAGGCTATTTAATCAATTCTGAAGGCGAACGCTTTATGGAGCGCTATGCACCTTCCTTTAAGGATTTGGCTTCACGTGATTTGGTTTCGCGTTGTATCACACTTGAAATTCGTGAAGGACGTGGTGTTGGACCTAAGAAGGACCATATTCATTTGGTTCTCAACCATATTGATCCTGCAATCTTGCACGAGCGTTTACCGGGAATTTCGGAATCAGCTCGGATTTTTGCAGGTGTGGATGTAACAAAAGAGCCTATCCCCATCTTGCCAACGGTCCATTATAATATGGGTGGGATTCCTACCAATTACTACGGGGAAGTTCTCAATCCAACGGCTGATTCGCCTGATCGTATTCAACCAGGGCTGATGGCGGTAGGAGAAGCAGGATGTGCTTCTGTTCATGGGGCTAATCGCTTGGGGTCAAACTCGTTGATTGATCTTGTGGTGTTTGGTCGTGCTGCTGCCATTCGCGCGGGTGAAGTTATTGATCGGAATGCAGAAATTCCACCCCTCAATGAAGAAGCTGTTGACGAAATTATAGCGCGTTTTGATCGTTTACGTTTTGCACAAGGGGCGATACCAACAGCTCTATTGCGTGAAAAAATGCAACGCACGATGCAAGAAGATGCGGCAGTATTCCGTACAGAAGATTCTTTGCAACAAGGATGTCAGCGGATGAATAAAATCTGGGGGGAATTGTCGGATCTCAAAGTCACAGATCGTTCTCTGATATGGAATTCTGATTTGGTTGAAACATTAGAGCTTGAAAATCTCATGGCGAATGCAATCATGACTGTTCATTCTGCCGAAGCACGTTTAGAAAGCCGTGGCGCTCATGCTCGTGAAGATTATCCAGAGCGTGATGATAAAAACTGGCGTAAACATACGCTTTCACATTTGTCAAAAGAGGGTAAGGTGACATTATCATATCGACCTGTCCATGTGGACCCATTAACATCTGAAGCTGATGGTGGGATCGATTTAAAGCGCATTGCACCTAAAAAACGGGTTTATTAAGGGGAGAATGAAATATGGTACAAATTAAGCTTCCCAAAAACTCTCAAGTAAAACCGGGAAAGGTTTGGCCTAAACCTGAAGGTGCTACAAAGCTGACGGAATTTCACGTGTATCGTTGGTCGCCTGATGATGAGGAAAATCCTCATTTAGATACTTATTATGTGGATCGTTCTGCTTGTGGTCCTATGATTCTTGATGGGCTTTTGTTTATTAAAAACCACATTGATCCAACTTTGACACTTCGTCGATCTTGCCGTGAAGGCATCTGTGGTTCATGTGCGATGAATATTGATGGAACCAATACATTGGCTTGTACCAAAGGTATGGATGATGTAAAACACCCCATTAAAGTCTATCCTTTGCCTTCCATGCCGGTTGTTAAAGATTTGGTTCCTGACTTGAATCGCTTTTATGCGCAACACCGAGTTATTGAGCCTTGGTTACAAACAGTTTCTCCTGAACCTGCAAAAGAATGGTTACAAAGTCACTCCGATCGCCAAAAAATCGATGGTCTTTATGAGTGTATTTTGTGTGCGTGTTGTCAGACTTCATGTCCAAGTTATTGGTGGAACGGTGATCGTTATTTGGGTCCCGCTGTTTTGCTTCAAGCTTATCGCTGGATTGCGGATTCACGTGATGAGATGTGTGGTGAACGTCTTGATAATTTAGAAGATCCTTTCCGCCTTTATCGTTGCCATACGATTATGAATTGTGCGCAAACTTGTCCAAAGGGACTAAATCCAGCGAAAGCGATTGCTGAAATTAAAAAACTCATGGTTGAACGCCGCCTTTGAAAATTTACTGATTGATGAAAATAAAGCGCAAGGTGGAAAATTGTATCTCCTTTTAGCAATTAAATCTCTAAAAGAAGATCGGCTGCTTATGGGGGCGCAGTAGCTATAATCATTCTAAAAGTGAAGTAATCCCTAAAAAGTTAAGCAATTCTTGCAATGGCTGAGCAGAAAACTCATAGTTGAATATTATCTTTGAAAACTGACCTTTTAACGAACAGTAAAAAGAAAAATAGAAAATTGTGCGTGTTTTTTGTGCCTCTTTGAGGCTTAATCTCTAAAAATTTATTGGCTTCTATGAGGCGGTTAGCATAGTTATTATTGCCTTTAAAAAGGCAATAGTCTTTTGGGTAGACTATACTTTAAATAGCGTTCTATGTAAAAACAATAAAATCAATATGTTATGTGTTTTTATTTTTATTAAATTATTATCATAATTTATATTTTGATGCAGATTCAATTAATCATTTTTTATAAAAAATGATAACTCTGTATAAATATAGAACAAAAAATAAATGCTGATACAAACATTAAACGCATGTAAATTATTTAAATGAAATACACAGGAGTGATTATTATGATAGTTCGTCATTTTACGACACATTTATTATAATATCGAAAACATTGCTAATATTCATGGATTAGGAATTTTTGATAAAAGCATTATATATAAAGGTCATATTTTTTATTTTAAAGATTTTATTGTTAATCGCATTAAAAAACAAAATTTATAGTTCTCAAAATGGAGAACGTAAAATCCCTCTCTTTTGTGTAGAGATAATCATACAGTTAAGGGGGCTGTAATTTAAAACTATTGTAACGTCATAGATTTAAATTCATTAAAGAGAAAATAAGACGTTTTTAAAAAATATCAAATTTATAGTTTTTTCCAAAAATTTAGAAAACGCTAGTGAGAATTCTAAGAACACGTGTTGCGAATGTGGAATAGGGATGTTTATAGGTTCGTTTGAGTTGAATGAATTCAATCATCAAAGAAAACATGTTGTGTTTTTATGAGTTTCATAGGTTTTGATTTTATATGTTTTTATCTATAAAAAATAGAGGTTTCTAGGTTTAGGTCTCATTTATTATGTTAGGGGATTTCATTTTTTCTTGTATATATGCTGAAGAAAGTTATTTAAGTAGTAAAAGTGTTTTTTATTTTATTTTTTAGCATAAAAGATATTTCTTAACATGAAAGAGAGGTGTCCAAGTATTAACGGTATAATCGGTCATTGTTTTGATATTTATTCTGTTGTGCTGTAAAACACTATCTTATTTAGGATGTGGTAATTAAAGTGGTTAGAAGGTGAAATCTGCTAGGCGAGGAGGCGGATAATTTGCAGCTCAGTGCGTGTAAAAAGCTTCACCTTTGAGGTGTGATAGGTGGAGTCTGTTAGCCAATTACGTAAACTAGAGCGAAATTTACGTGGACAGGTTTTCAGACTAATCTCTCTTATATATTGTGATAGGAAACTCACATTAATAAGGACCACGACCGGTTGCAGAAAAAAGAAATCATTGCGAAAAAACAAGCACGCTTGTTTTAAAATTTTTAATGCTTCTGATCATAAGGGTATGCTGAAATCTCCTGTAGTATTACGCAGACCTTTTATATTCTCAAGCCAAGAATTGTCCATATATCCCCTTCAATCTGATTTTCACGAATTGATGCAAGGGATGGTAGAAACCTCTGTAAGAATAAGCAGACGCAAAGCCAGTTGTATCATTATTGTTGCTTTGCAGAGTGTTTGATAAAAATCTGGAACATTTCTCCAATTCATTGCCTGTTCATTAATGACTTTATGGCGTTGTTTTTCTAAAAAAGCTTTTGCTGTTGCAGCTTTTACTTACCAGATGGGAGTTAAGAGTATTACGTATCTCTCGTTGGCGTAATCTTTGAAATCGGTATACAGCCTCCTAATTTGAGGAGAATATGAAGCTGTAAAGGTGCAAACCAGTTTCTATTTTGCCGTCATTTTTTAGTTCAGTTTTATGACTTTCAAAAGTATCTAGAGTAATGTCTTTTAAATAATAGAGATTATGCATTGCTTCACGCTTTTGTTTCTCTCGTTTTTTAATAAGATCACAATCCTTATACAAAACAGAACGCCCCAACCCAAATACACCTGGCTTGTCAATTTATGCGCTTGTTTTAAAGAAACCTTTCTTTAAGGAGCCCCAGCTCATTTCGCGACAGTGCTCGTGGATGGTATAATGGTAAAGCTCCGATGAATAATATAAAATTTATAGAGCATCTCCATTTTTACACTTCATAAAAGAGCAAGTTGGGTGCCATTAGACACTTTGCAAACTCCCAATGTTGCGACAGTTTTTGGCATTTTGGATGGTTTATAAAAGGTATTTTTAGTGCTTTTTTCTACAGTTTCATTCTATACGGCTTTATTCGCTTGTAATGTGCAAGAGCATGGTTTTGGTTAATAGACAGCTTTGAAATGAGAGAATCTTACGGTATTAAGATCTTTTATCCAACACGCAAAATAATGAACACTCTTTATAAATCAATGTGACGTGGCTTAAGAAGAGGGATTGTATATCTGTGCTTTTAGGAATTTTTGCTTTTTGAGGTGCAGAGAAGAGAGCAGGAATATTCAGAGAGTAGAGCTTACCTGTGTAGTCTATGGATATCCTCTTTAGGATGGGGACATAAGCTACGTGATATGGTTAGCAAAGCTTGCTTAAGAGAAATTTAGTTGTTTACGAACAGCCGTAGGTTAAGAATCTTTCTTCGTCCGAAGAAGACGTCGATATGCCACTATACTTTTTATTACCAAATAGAATGTGGTTTATGGATGCTAAATCGAAATGATAGTTTATTTCGTATGAGGTTTTCCGTATCTGGAGATTGTTTGGTGAAAAAACATATTTATTAATCACTTGAAAATAGCGCTTAGAATTTTTAAACGATAAGTTTTGGTCTTGATGACGATAATTATTTATTATGATTGAAAGGACCTGTTTTACGAAGCTTTCATTGATATGCGAATCAAAATTTCTTCTTTTCTTTTGTTGAAATATTTATTTTATAGCTATTTTTTTGCATTAAACATACTTTTTCAAAAGATAAATGGGAAGAATGATCAAAGGTAAGAGAATAGAGAGAGCCTTATGTATAATTTGTTTTTCTCGTAGAGTTGTTGTCTATTAACTTTTTTCTTCTTTTATTCATGAAGAGTGTAGAAGATCCATTGGAAAAGAAAAGAGAATAGGAAAAGTTAAATAAATAGCCGTAACAATTAGTTACGGCTATTGTTTGTTTGTATCATCTTACCGAGAGAGGAAGCTCCCCTTAAGCGATTTTTGATTTAGCAAAAATTGGGTCGTAAAAGACTTCAGAGAGTTTTCTATCTTTAAAGAACAACACTACGTCAACTGTTGTATAGAGAACGATTTTTATCATTTCTAACTCGAGTTGCCGGCCAACTTCTGATCTTTTAATCAAGGTGGCACATCGTTCAAATGTCTGCAAAGCGCTGTTGGCATGCGTCGTTGTAATCGATCCGGGATGGCCAGTGTTGAGCGAATTGAGATATTCCCATGCTTCATTGCCTCGCAATTCAGCGAGAAAAATTCGGTCGGGCGACTGACGCATACACGCATCTAGACACTCTTCAGCTGAAACACGGCCTACATTGTTACCATAAATCATATGTACATGATTGGGATGATTGGGTAGAAAAAGCTCATGAACATCTTCAATTGTGATAATACGCTCCTCTACAGGAACCTTTTCAATTAAAGAGCGGGCAAATGTTGTTTTACCAGATCCTGTTTTACCTGCAATAATAATGTTGCGTTTGTGAAGGACGCATTCTTGTAAAAATTCAAGAATTTTTCCATCACGTTTATGTTGCAAAAGTTGAACTTCAAATGGTTCCAACCGTGTGAAGTCCTGCTTCGATAACAAGTTATTGGCTTCTTTTGCTGAAGGCTTATTAAAACTTACATCAGAAAAATCGTCAAATGCCCCTTCTTCTTTGAGTTCTTCTAACGTCTTAACTACAAGAGAATGTTTACGAATTACAAAGGAAAGAGCACCATCAACAACAGCTGGTGTTTGTATAATTGTACCACGTTGTCCACCAGGCAAGAGCACATAATTAATACTTCTGGGAGCCATACCGTTATAAACGATAATAGCTGTAATAAGCGTTTGCAAAAAAGTGGTTGTTAACTCTGGTACGCTATGTACTTGCCAACCCTTAAAGCTTTTCGTCCATACTTCATAGGGGCGGCAAATCGATAATTCAGTGATCGTGGGATCTTCTAAGAAACAATCAAGCGGTTGCAGAAGCTGAAAAACTGCTTGATCTTTCTGTATCGGGTTAACGTGTGACGAGACTGTAGACATTGCTGAAATCCAGATCACGAGCAACAAAAATATTTACTCGTTCGCCTTGGTTTTTGTAAAGTGTTGGTGTGATATTGATGGAATTTTGAAGAACATCGATTGCTATAGATTCAGCATTCTGAGCATCTTTATTTTGTGAATTCTCTTTATTTTCTTTGCTGCTTTTATTAACTTTTCCTCTTACCCATTCTCCTAAATCACCGATAATGCTTACCATAATTGCACTACCAAATCTCTCCCAAAAATGTCTGTCAACCCAGCCACCAATACCCGCTTCACCTAGAGGACCTGTGCCTGGTGAGTCAAGATTGACAACAACACCAGAAGGCGTTTCGATGCGTAACCATTGCACAAACACGCGCGTTTGTCCTTGTTGTATGCCACTTTGGTAAAAACCAACGACTTTAGAACCACGGTCAAGCAAAACAACACGTCCACTTGTGGAATAAATATCGCGTGTTAAATAGCACGTCGTCATTCCGGGTTGTGATGTAATGATCTTTGTTTCTAACGTACAATCTATTTGCGTTCCTTGTGTAATCAAAAAGTCACGGTTACGAAGTTGCATCGCATGTGATTGACCTAAACGCACGGGCTGAAGGTTATCAAATAATGCGCCATTACCTGTATCATTATTCGATGCTTTATTATTCGTATCTGTAGATCCTTCGCTACCACCGTTGTTAAGGCTAGAACTGAGCATACGTTTGCGTGCTAATTCTTCAGAATCTTGGAGCATATGTGGAGGAATGGCTGTTTGAAGAAGCTTACTCAAGGCCGGTGGAATATCTAGGTTTGAATCTTCTATTTGTGTTGATTTTTCTGCTTCTTCTACAGTCTTTGGCTCTTCTATAATCCGAGGGACGTAGTTTGGTATAATTTGCTGTACTATTTGTTGTGGTTTTTCTTCCTCAACTTCCACGGTATTACGCATTGTAAAAGCTTTCCAAGTCAATGCAATCGGTATCGTTACTATGACAATAAGTCCTACCACTAACAATGCACGGGTACCTGGAATTGTCGGACGACGTTCAGAACCTAGTTCGGACCCTCCATAGGCACCTTCAATATGTTTTTGCTCGACGTTGTCCAGTTTTGTACCTTTTCCCTCTCCTTCCTTATTGTCAAACATCATTTTCCTCCTTTATTGATACGATAAACCACCGAAGATACTGTCCCTGTTGTGTTTGGTACGCCGCTATTGGGGTCATAGGCTTCATTAAAAACAGCTAGAGCGCGTTTACCAAGCCGTATGAGCCATTTAGGATTGACCTTATGAACGGCGATAATATCATTAGAACTGCCGATAACGGTGCGTGGTATTAAGCTTTCATTTCCTTCAGCATCTACGACATAAATCGATGGCATATCCATGTTAGCGGGAAATTTGAAATAAGTAATGCGCCCATTGTCCCAAGCATTTATCGGAGCAATATCTTGGTGACCGCTCATGGTATAACTGAGATTATAGCCGTTGACGCTTTGGTGAAAACCACGTTCAATCGCAAGGCGTCGATTGTTTTCTTCTGACTTTTCATCGTTTGAATCGGGATAATGGAAAGCCAATTCATAAGTTGATCCCGCACGGTCATTCCGAAACTGTAGTCGGAATTTGTAACTCCGTTTGTCAGTTACAACGATGAGATTGGTATTGGCAAGCTCTGCTTTTGGTTTAATAAAAATATGCCGCCCTTTATGAGCAAAGGCATAGGCTTCAGAATCGCCAAAGGCATGAGTTATATACTGTTCACCTTCTTCAAGAATAATATGTGTTGCCACACCAAGAACTGTTTCAATTTGAACCACATCGGCTTCGTTATATGTTATATAGCGAATGCGGTGATCATATTGTGAATTTGATGGACTTTTGAGCGCCTGCACAGGTACCGTATAAAGAGAAGAAAACGAAGACAATAGAACAACGAACGCAAGTTTTTTCATAACAATCAATTCCTTAATCATTCAACAGTATTTCTGGGTCAGAACGGTAACTTGTTACTTGAAAACCAAGGGGGTTAAGCAATCGATCAGATGATTTCATGGGTGCACCGATATAGGTGTAACCAATTGTTGCAATCTGGTGCTGTTTTGGTCCAGTAGCAGCACCGTTGCTGTCAAGTTGCTGAGTCGTAAAACGTACAGTTGCTTGACCGAGTCCATTAGGCTGGATTGATCGTACTTTAACTGTGATACGTGCTTTGTTGGAAAGCACTTTGTCCCGTGCATTTTCTCCATCATAGATTTTATAATATTCTTGTTGAACAGATGCCGCACTTAAAAGTGCGGTTGTGTCATAGTTCAGTTGAATGGTATCGTAGTCGTAAGTTTCGCGGTTAAGCACATATTGGTTTAGCCAATACCTATCTACAACTTCACCATAGCTTTCTTCGTGTTCACGCATGATTGAGATAACATCAACTGCACCCGTCGTATTATCAACGCGCAATACTAAGGGAGTTGGAGCTGGTTGAGAAAATCCAACAACTCCACATATCATACCGAATAAGCCAAAAAGACCCACAGTACTCGCGACACGCCATGCCGTTCTGCGCGACCTTATAAATTCATTGATAAGATCACGTTCTAAGCCACGGCTTTCTTCATAATAACTTCTAAGTTGTTCGGCTTTCACTGGTTTTGCTTGTTTTGTTTTCATCTGTCTCCTCGCTTAATTTCGGCAGGGATTGTTTTATTAATAGGCACACGGTTCCTATCATTTGGCTGTTTTAGCTTTGGTGCTAATGCACAAGCCGATAAAAGGTTTGCAATCAAAATTACAAGAATGATCGACTTCATTTTAATATGACTCTTTTTATTGTTATATACATCCTGATATTTGTTGTCATTATTATTATTTTGAACATAAAGTAAAGTACGTTGTGTGTAATTATTTTACTTTTTTATTCCATTTTAATTTATAAAAACAGCTCAATTTCAGTGCGAATATTTTTTACTGTAGGATTGGATATTCTTGTTATTTTGTCATATGGGTATTAAGGGCGTCTGTTACGGGAACCATTGCTTTTTATCTCATCTAGTTTCTATGTCTCCATAGATGTCCAAATGTAATGCCTTTTGCGAGAGAATTGGCAACGCTTGATAGTTTGAGT